>JBHIAO010000437.1:0-4822 GCA_046758565.1 Anaerolineae bacterium | reverse complement strand
CGCGAAGGCGAAGACCTGGGGAGATTGCCCCGCCGAGCACCCTTGGATGCGGTGGCCAGGCGTACGGTAAGTACCTGCGGGTCTACTACGATACGCTTCCCAGAGTTCACTACCACGGCAGTGGTTTCTTTGCGCTGCTGGTGCAGCAGAACCACCGCGCCGACAACATCTGGGGTATCACGTATCAACTCCAATTCTCGGAGGGATCACCGCCGCCTGAGTGTCTGACGCACCTTTTCAAGGTGCTGTTTGAGATCGGCTTTGAGAGCCAGGACGCTTTGTTGTTTCCGAGCTGGGACGCGGCAGGAGTAGCGGTGACGGCGGTCGAAGACCGGGTCTTCGTCACGTTGATGCTAGCCGAGGGACTAGAAGAGGTCACTTGGCCACCAGTTTGGGAAGGAGGCGGCGATGATTTGCGCGAACTGCGAGCGAAGGGTTGAAGCGGGCGAGGAAGTGGTTGTGATCCTTCACGCCCTGGCCACCGACGAAGGGGACAGCGTCAAGAACGAGTCGGTGGAATGGGTTTGTGCGGGACGGTGCTGGGGTGCAGCCGCCATTGCGTGCTACCTGGAAACGTTCAGCCCCATCCTGGGAGAGATCGTCGCGGCGTTGGCCGAAGAGATTGATCTTTTGGTGGAAGCAGCGAACGAGGAACGCCACTGCCCAAAGTGTGAGGAACCCTTAGATGGTCAATTCTTGTACATCGAGGGGCTCTACACCGGAGTCAGGCTCTCGTGCCCGGGTTGCGGCTTTATGGAGTACTAGGGAGGTGGTAATGAGAGCGAGTAAGCCCCAACGCCTCTACCAACTTGGGTTTGATGATGCTTTCGAGCTTGCCGAACCCCAAGATGTTACTCCCGAGGACTTTGCTGGAATTGAGTTCCCCGGGGCCGAAGGTCTTGACCTTCCTGCCAGCAAAGCAAGTCGGTTCGTCCGTGAGGTGGCGGGAGAGGTCGTGATCAGCACCGCCAAAGACGCGATCTGGTATCTCCAGGAAAGAGTCTACGTGCCGTTTGATGACTTTGATCAAGAGGAGTTGTGGGTTTTGTTGCTGAATACCAAGCACCGGGTCACCCATGAGGTGATGGCCTATCGAGGGACTGTGGGCGGGGTCTATGTGCGAGCGGCTGAACTGCTCAAAGCTGCGGTTTGGTTCAATGCACCGGCAGTGATCATTGCCCACAATCACCCGTCTGGGGTGCCGGATCCTTCGCCTGAGGACGTGAGGGTGACGAAGCAGATCAACGAGGCGGCAAAGATCCTGGACATCGATCTGGTTGATCACATTGTCGTAGGCAAACCCCGCTGTGTGTCGATGAAGCAGCGGAATCTATTTTGAGATGACAGAAAGGATGTGAGACATGAAGACTTGTCCGAGAATGCAGAAGATTGTGACGAAACTGGCCAAAAAGCACGGTCTAGATTTGACGGCAGACCAGGCCCACTTGCGTCTTGACATGCCTAGCTTTGACCGCCTGGTGATCGAGAAGGTCGGCAAGTATCAGGTCAGTGTGGCCCACTACTTCGAGCAGCACGGTGATCTGGTCGCGGACCCAGAGATTGTTTTCTTCACCGGTTACAAAGAATGGGTCCCGATCGAGATCACGCAAGTCATCAGCGGGTGGCGTCAGGTGGCGAAGCTGTCTAAGGACGGCAAGAATATCGCTGGTTTCAATAGACGTGCTCAAGCGGACGTAGCCATGTTTGCTGAGACTTGGGCGCGAAACATTGAGAGCCAGGGCTGGCTGGAACGTGGCAAGAAGTGGGAAGACCACAACCCAGGTGGCCTGGTCCGGCCGGACTGGGACACGCTGATGCGCTGGGAAGCAGAAGGCGGCTGTGAGGCTGCGTGTGAATACCAGTGTTGGGTGGAACCCGACGGTTATTGCCCGCACGGCAAACCATCCTGGTTCCTGAAGATGGGATTGATTTGACGACCGAGGAAAGGAGATTGATTCGATGTGCTACACCGATCGAGTGTTTTGGTTCAAGGTTTTGGGTCCGGCTGTGGACGTGGTACATGAAGGTGAAACCTTCACCCACCAGATGACCGATGTTCACCCGAGGTGGGCCAAGGTTGAGGAGCTAGCCGAGCCGGTGACCGTTGAGATCAAACCCCAGCTCTATACCGTCATTGCCGGCCACACCTGCCCGAGTGAGTGGGGAGGCTGGAGTGGACGGTCGGGTTTTCTGACCTTCTACGAAGGCTTGCACAGCGCCGACGACCTTGGTTACAAGGGTGAAACTACCTGGCAGGAGGGTGACGAATATCGCTCGTCACCGCCGGAGCATCCAGGGTTGATCCTGGACTACCGCACGCCCTACCGCGATTATCAGGCCGGGATGTGTGACCTGGCGGTGCGGCTGATCGAGGTCACCGGTGTCAACCCGCACCACCTGCTGTTTTGGACCGGTAGCAGCCGCGAGTGGGGGCCAGCGTTGGTCAAACGCGACGATGAGCCCTGGAACACCTACTGGGAAGGGTTTGCCGCGGCCAACGAGGTCAACGGCGATCCCTGGACGGTCTGGTACGACCTGAAAGACCCGTACGGCTTCTATCCCAACCTGATCCACCTCAACCACGCCGAAGGACCGGTGGCGGCAATCCAGGGGCTTGAGCTCAGCTTAGCGAACGACCAGGGTGAGGTGCGTCCCTGGGCAATTAACAAGCAGCTCGAGGCCCACCTGGGAGGCTCGGACGCTTACCGAGCCTGGAAGCGTGAGGTCTGGCAACGCGAGTGGCCACCTACCTTTTGGGTGATCAACGGCATCATGGAGCTCAAAGCAGCCCTGGCAGAAGCGCCGGCAGCGGAGGACTGGCGAGACGACAGCTACTTGGTGGTCAAGGACTTTGACGCCCAGATCCTTGTCTCTCACCAGCCCGCTCGGGAATTGCTGATCAAGCTGGGGGAGCTCGGGTTGGTCTCTTGGTCAGCCCTGGTGGACCTGAAGCAGGAAGGGGAGACAAAGAGAAAGCTCTGAGATGGGTAAGATCTCAGAGCTTACAATCCCCAAGAGGCATAAAGCCTCTCGATGAGTAACTGAATTCTACTCACGCTTGTTGATTGTGCCAAATTGAGAAACAACCGAAGCCATCTGCAGTTACCCCGATTCTGGGTTCGGCGGTATCCACCGCCCTGCAGATGGCTTTTTCTTTGGCGCGCATATGTTGTTGGATCAGCGATCCAATTGATTGAACGGGGAAAGGCGATATAATGATCCGTGTCCAGGAGACTAGACTTGAGACTGAAGTAGGGGAGGAGGCAGTGGTGTCTGAAACCTGGTTTGAAGACGTGTTCGTGGATCCAGATAGGGTGGGTCAGACGGAGTACCTCGCGATTTATGAAGTCGTAGAGGTGTTCAAGGATGATCCACAAATGGTCGCGAGCATCCTGCAAGAATTTCGTGGCTGGGCGACCACAATGCTGACACAGATGCAGGATCAAGATGTGGTACGGAAGGTGGTTAGCGAAGGGAATGAGCGATGACAACCGAAACTGTGAAGCGGTGTGATTGTGGCAAGCCGGCAACCCAGCCGGTCAAGGTGAGTACGATCTGGCAGCGGCCCGGGGTTCCTCACGTTGACGGGAAGATCGTCACGATCTACGTGTGCCCCGGGTGTTATGAGACTGAGGGTTGGGACGAGACTGACTTGGCCGGTACACCGTGGGAGTTGACACTGCGGGACGGAGCGTGATGAACACGCTTAAGATTCGGACAGGGTACGAAGAGTGGATCAACGATCCTGCCAGACGGAGGTCTCCTGAGCTGGATTTTGGGGTCTGGTGGAAAGTGCATGGCCGGGACTTTCCCCGCTGGCGTGTGAGCTGGATCGACGACACCGGTGAACTGTACGCCAGAGAACTTGGCACCGACCGCTTTATTATCCTGGGCATCTACGAAACCGAGGAGAAAGTCGAACGACGGATGGACGGTTGGGCCAGTGGCCAGTTTGGCGGCAAGGATCTGGCGGACTTCTTTGGCGATGCGGGCCTGTCGGAACTGCTCAGCGGCACCTAACCAGCGTGCCTGGCTCTTCCGTTCGGGCCGGCTGTGTGCTGTCGCCTGCAGCTCCGAGCTACCAGGCGGATCCGGAGGGGGAGACGCTCATCGACAAGTAGCCATCTGCGATGGTGTGCTTACCACCGATCTTGATATGAGGGATCAATGCAGGTGGCTTTTTCTTTGGTGGCCGGGACTGGACCTTATTAGCAGTTCTGAGGAGCCAGGATAGGGCTTCCTGTGGCGAAGGGGTTGAAAGAGTCCAAAATATATGTCTCGGATCAGGTTAGGGGCTGATATCGCCTCTGAGTGCCTCGAAAGTAAAGACAGTTTTTAGTCACTGCTTGTTCAGGCTGAGAGTGTGATGGTAAAATTCCCTGCATGCCCTACACCGGTGCGCCGCATAACGGACAATGCGATTCCACTCAGAGAGTGACGTAGGAAGGGGTCAAAAGCCCTACGAGTCGACCCAGGTCAAGGGAAGGGGAAACCCGACCCCCAACAGAGCATCCTGGGAAAGCGGAGTGAGGAAGGCCAGATACTTCCAAGAAGCGTCCGCAACGACTGGCTCATATGGTCAAGGCTAAACTGCTTGAACCGCAGTATCCGAGGGATGCAAGGGCACATCTGCGGGAAGACTGGCTGAAACCCGCACCCAGCAGTAGGTGCAGCCTGCGTTGCGCTGCAATGGGGCTACGATGTCCCCGTACCGAAAAGACCCCTGCTGGGCCGGCGCTGAGACGATGGCAGTGCTAAGGGTACGAACGCGGGACCTAAGTGAGCCTAGACACGTCGCATGGTTACGGAATGCGGGATGGCC
>JBHIAO010000436.1:0-4826 GCA_046758565.1 Anaerolineae bacterium | reverse complement strand
GCAACCACCGTCACGCCGGCCAGCGTGACGGTCTGGTATCCGCTGGCAGTTGCCGTGACGGTGTACGTGCCGACCGGCAGCGTCGTCGCGAAGTAGCCGTCGGCAGACACCATCTTATTTGTCCCACTGATCTCCACCGTGGCCTCGGGCAGCGGCCGTCCGGTGTCGGCGTCGAAGACCCGGCCACGCACGAAGCCGTAAGGGTCAGGGGCGGTCAGAATCGGGTTGGAGATGGCGCGGCCCCGGTTGGGGTCGTCTTCCTGGTCGTTGATCAGCGCCCGCACCTCGTTGGTGTCCGTCGTCCCCCACCAGTTCTGGGACAGGTCCACCGTCTGCGTCGAGGCGATGTTCACCTCCGCCGGCAGGAAGTAGTTGGCCCCGCCCAGGATGTTGTTGAAGTGGATGTCCAGCAGGGACAGCAGGTCGGCGGCCGGGTCGGCCCAGCTCAGGGAGAAGCCGTTGGTCACGGTGTTGTGTCGGGCGGTGAAAGAGGTGCCATCCCTGCACAGGCCGTTGATCTGGTAGTCCGTCTCGATCAGGTTGCCGTTGAAGGTGACGGGCGCGTCCGCCGTCGGGGTGCACTCCAGGGGCCGGCCCAGTTGGTTGCCTTCCATCTCCAGGTTCGTCGCCCCTTCCACCACGATGCCGCCGTCCAGCAGGTTGCGCCGCACTGATGCAGGGTTGGCGGTGTAGCCGCTGCGCAGGAAGATGAAGGAGCCCCGGTTGTCCTCCACCGTCACCTGAGCCGGGTTGCCGCTACCCAGGTACATGGCAATATTGGGCGCCACGTTGCCGGCCACCCGGGCATCGAGGCCGTTGGCCACCTCGATCTGGATACCGCCGGGCGGCGCGTTCAGCCCAGTGGGCATGCCGCGCATCCAGCAGTGCTGCACGTCGATGGGAGCATTGCGGGATTCGATCCCTCGGTCTGCATGCTGAATGCGACAATAACGGAAGACCGACTGCGGCTGCGACGGATCGCCGGAGGGGTCTACCATCACGCCAGACCAGCGGGTGTCGGGATCGACGTGGGAGAAGATGATCGGCTCCTGCGGCGTGCCGATGGCCACGAGCCGGCCGTTCACAGAGACGCCGGAGTACTCGGGGAACAGAAGGCGGACGCCCGGTTCGATGGTCAGCGTAACCCCCGCTGCCACGGTCAATCCGCCGTTCAGAACATAGGGCGACTCCGCCTTGGTCAGCGTCGTGTCGCTGTCAACATAGTAGTTCTGCAGCACTGTGGGGGTGTCATCCGGCTTCAGGTAGTCGTCCATGAGGTCGTAGGAGCGTCCGCCCAGGGCCGTGCCCGGGATCTTGTAGATGAGGCCCGTCTCCTCATCGCTGACCCACAGGTTCGCGCCATCCCAGGCCAGACCCGACGGTTTCTCACCCGGCAGTGCATATGTCTGGGCAATCTGGAACGGCCCGCGAGGATCATTGGGATCCAGCACATAGAGGAACTTGGAGCCGTCCAGAGCGTACAGGTAGTTCCCCACCCACTCCATCTGGGTGATATACGCCAGCCCGCTGTCCGTCTCCTCCAGGATTTCCTCCTGGGACACATGGTCGGGGTCCAGCTTGAAGAACCCGCCCAGCCACAGGAACTGGCCGTCCGATGCGATGCCGGCCATGTGGTGCAGGTACGGCCGCATCTCATACTGGACCACGGGGACTAACTGATCACCTTCAATCTTCAGTTTCTGAACGATGGACCAGCCCATGCCCCACGCGTACTCCCCATCCCAGGTGGCGTCGGTGCCGCCGAGCCCCTGGTTGAAGGTGGTGACGACGGCGCCGGTGCCCAGATCAAGCCGATATGTCTGACGATTGTGCAATCCCTGGACGTAGATGTATTGACCGTCGTAGAACATCCCCCTCGGGTTGGGGTCCGGCGACTGGAAGACCGCGATATCCTGAGCGGCTATGTCCAGCCAGAAGCCATCGCGAGGCCCCAGGCTCTCCAGTGCCAGGAGGTCACCACCGTACAGTTGCTGCAACTCTTCCAGCGTGGCTTCGGTGGAGAAAACCTGCCACTGTTGTGCATCGGCATCCCAACCCCAGATACTGCCCTGTGTAGCGAAGGTGAGCGAGAGAACATCAGACGGGGACAGGAGAGCACCGCCTTCGAAGACCTCGCGCTCCACGCCGTGCAGGTGCCAGCCGGCCCCGCTGACCGGCAGCGTGGGGCTGCTCGGGTCGGCCGCCAGTTGCAGGGTATCCGTCTGGGCCATGTGGAACCAGTAGCCGCGCCCGCCTTCCAGCCGTGTCAGCGGCAGGACGCCGGCATCACACTGCTGGGCCACCTCTTCCAGCGGCAGGCCCGGCGCGTACAACCGCCAGGCGTCCTGATCGCGATCCCAGCCCCACACGCCGTACACGCTGTCCTGGATGGCGGCCAGTTGCGTCTCAACGCCCCCAGGGTCCAGGGGTTCGTGCGGCAGCCTGACCAGGTTCCAGCCCGGTTTCAGCGGTATCACGTTTGAGTTCGCCTCTGGCGGGACCACATACCAGAGCGCGTCGGGGGATGTGTATACACCCGCCAGGGGCGCATCAAAAGTCGCCGTTACAGCAACATCGGCATCCATCGTGACCACACAGTCGCCCGTACCGCTGCAGCCACCACCCGACCAACCCGCAAAGGTCGCGCCGGCAAACGGTTGCGCCCGCAGCGTGACCTGCGCCCCGGCGTTGACGGCCTCGGTGCAGTCCGTACCACAGTGGATCCCGCCCCCCGAATTGCGCACCCGGCCCATACCACTGGTCCTGTGAACCGTCAGCGTATACCGCTGGACCACGCCGGTGCCGCTCAGTAGCACTTCATGGATTGTGCTACCCGGGGCATTGACGGGGATGCTCAAGGTCGCCGACTTACTGCCCTCCCAGGCTGGTGAAAAGGTCACACCGACAGTACAGGCCGCCGATGGGTCCAGGGTCTGCCCGGAGCAATTGTCATCCTGAATGTTGAACTCACTGGCGTTGGTGCCACTGATGACAAGGGTCTCAAGGGAAAGGGAGATCGCGCCTGTGTTCGTGACGGCGAAGCTCTGGGCCGGAGATACGCTGCCCACATCGACGCTGCCAAAGTCGTGGCTGGTGGGCGCGACCACAAGCGCGTCCTGGGGCGCTGCCGAGCCGGAAAGGTCGCCGTTCAGCCTGGCGACAAAGGCATCGTAGTTGCCGTTGAAGGCGGTGTCGTAAGCGCCGGCCGTGGCGGGCCAATCCAGCGACCAGGTCACGCCGGCCACAAAGACATTGCCGCTCGCGTCGGTGACCAGGGCCCGGGTTTCGTCGTGGCCGCTGCCGCCCAGGTAGGTAGCAGCCAGCAGAGTTGCCAGGTCGGGGTCAAGCTTGGAGACGAACGCATCGCCATAGCCGCCGTACACCTGGCCGCCGTGGTATGATGTGTCGTAGGCGTTGGGGGTGGTCGGAAAGTCGGCCAACCCGGCGGTGCCCTGAGCCTGTCGAAGGGTCATGCCGCTTAAAAATACGTCCCCGGTGGGGTCAATGGCGAGGGAGTAGGCGTAGTCGCCGCCGCTACCGCCCAAATAGGTGGACGCCAGCAAGGCCTGGAGATTGCCGTCCAGCCTGGACACATAGGCGTCATAGCCGGCGCTGTGGGTTGTGGCGTAGGCACCAGCGGTGGTGGGGAAATCCGACGACTTGCTGATGCCGGTCACGAAAACGTCGCCACCCCCATCCACGGCCAGCGAATAGGCGTAGTCCCAACTGCTGCCGCCCAAATAGGTCGACGCCAGCAAGGCCTGGAGATTGCCGTCCAGCTTTGAGACAAAGCCATCGAAGCCACCCTGGGCCGCATCCTGAAGAACCCCGGAGGTTGTTGGGAAGTCCCCTGACCAGGTATAACCCGTCACATATACGTTGCTCGCTGAGTCGATAGCAATGGCACGGCCGGATTCGATCTCGGTGCCACCCAGATAGGCCGACGCCAGCAAGTTCTGGAGATTGCTGTCGAGCTTCGACACAAAGGCGTCGAAGCCGCCGGCCGGGGCAGTGTTGAAAGCGCCGTCTGTGGTTGGAAAATCTGACGACTCGGTGCGGCCGGTCACATACACGTTCTGGCTGTTGTCGAGCGCCATGGCGTAGACGGCGTCCCGGCGATCCCCACCGAGAAACGTGGACGCCAGCAGGGTCTCAAGATTGCTGTCCAGTTTGGCGACAAAGCCTTCCTGCCAGCCGCCGAACTGCGTTTCATACGCGCCGGCTGTGGTGGGAAAGTCGCCGCTGTCGGTCCGGCCGGCTACGTACACGTTGCCGGCGGCGTCGATGGCGATGGCATAGACAGCATCATAGCCGCCCCCGCCGAGTAGGGTGGATGCCAGCAGATTCTCAAGGTTGGCGTCGAATTTCGCGACAAAGGCATCCACGTAGTTCCCGGAGGTTTTGTATGCCCCTGGCGTTGTGGGGAAGGGAGCGGAAGTGGAGGCCTGGGTCTCGGTCCAGCCTGCCACATAGATGTTGCCACCCGAATCCACGGCGATGGAAGTGGCGTGGTCGTAGACTTCGCCTCCCAGAAACGTAGAGGCCGGCAACGGGCCCATGACAAGCGGTTGAGTTTGGTTCGCTGCAGACCGGGTCCCGTCGGAGCCCGGCGCGGACATGCTCTGGGCCGCAGCGTCCACCATCCTCCTGGCGTTCGAGAGAGGCGCCGGCTGGGGCGAAAGTGCCCAGACCTGCAGCGCCCAGAACAGGGAGACTGCGAGCATGGGGGTTGCGATTCTCACCATTTTCATTGCTGTACCTCATACGACACCGTTACGGCGTTACTCCGCAACATTTGCGTCATGTGCGTGAATTATCGCCTCGTA
>JBHIAO010000435.1:0-4876 GCA_046758565.1 Anaerolineae bacterium | reverse complement strand
GGGGGAAAGGGCCGTCTGCGCATCTTCATGGTGTGTTACTTTTTCCGATTGGCGTCTTTTCAGACATCCTCTCAGGCCCGGTAGACGATTCTGCCACCGATCATGGTTAAGGCGACAGTGCTGCGCAGGATTTCTGCCGGCCTGATCCGCGTGAGGTCTTCGTTCCACACCGCCAGGTCGGCATATTTGCCCGGCTCCAGCGAACCCTTGACCTGCTCCGCGTGGCCGGCCACCGCCGAGCCCATGGTGTGGGCCCGCAGCGCCTCCTGGATCGTCATCGCCTGCTCGGGATGGTAGCGCTGGCCATCGGCGTCCGGGCGCAGCACCGCCCCCACCAGTGTGACCTGGGGCTCGTACCAGGGTGCCGAGGGCGTATCGGAGCCCAGGGCAACGGTGACGCCGGCCTCCAACCAGTCGCGCGTCACCATGATGCGGCCGGCGCGCTCTTCCCCCAGCTTCTCGGGCAAGTCCCGGCTGAAGCGGATGAATTGCGGCTGCGTGGAGACCACTACCCCCAGGTCCCTCATCCGGCGCACTGCATCCTTCGTACACAGTGTGGCGTGTTCGATGCGATGGCGCGGGTCGGGGCGGGGATTGGCATTCATCGCCGCTTCGTAGGCGTCCAGCGTCAGATCGACAGCCGCGTCGCCCCCACAGTGCACGGCGATCTGGAACCCGGTGTCGTGGAGGGATTTGATGGCTTCTTTGAACGTCTTCGGGTCCCAGGTGGGCATGTCCCAGGAGATGCCGGCGTGGGGCTCGTGGGTGTACCAGGTGGGAAACTGGCCGTCGATGAGGAACTTGTAGCCAGAGAAGCGCATGTAGTCGTCGGCGTATGGATCGATCTGGTTGAGCGCACGGTCCAGGTCGGCTTTCCATTCCACAGTGTAGAAAACGTCGGCGCGCAGGGTCATGGCCTGCTGCCGGCCCGCCTCCAGATACGCCTGCAGGGCGCTGAAGCGAGCGTTGCAGTCCTGGAAGGTGGTGACACCGACCTCGGCGAAGCGGCGTTCCGCCATGCGGATGTTGGCCTGGATCATTTCTTGCGTCGGCTGGGGGGCGAAGCGCCGTACCAGGTCCATGGCCCGGTGGTTGTAGAAGCGGCCGGTGGGGACGCCGGTCGCATCCCGCTCGATCACGCCGCCGGGCGGATTGGGGGTTTGGGCCGTGATGCCGGCGATTTCCAGTGCCATCGTGTTGCACGTACCGAAGTGTCCGCCCCGCTGGATGAGCCACACCGGGTTGTCGGGCGAGATGGGGTCCAGATCGGCGCGGGAGGGCGGGTCCACGTTCCAGAAGTAGCCCTGCACCCATTCGCCGGCCGGCGTCTGTGCGATGACCTCGGACAGGCGACGCAGCAGTTGGTCCAGCGTGCGTACCTCGGGTGGGATCAGCGACACCCAGTCGTTGAGCAGGGTTCCCCACACCTGCAGGTGGTTGTGGGCGTCGATCATCCCCGGCGTGACGAGCTTGCCGGCCAGGTCCAGCACCTGCGTTTGGGGACCGACGAAGGCGCGAATCTGGTCGTCGCTGCCAACGGCCAGGATGCGGTCGCCCTGGATGGCGACGGCCCGTGCGACGGTGTCGCGGGCGTCCATGGTGATGACCTTGCCGCCCAGGAGCACTTGGTCGGCGGGTTGGGCCGGCGAGGTGGGAGTGGGGCCGGCCGGCGGGACTGTAGTGGCTGCTGGCGGGGGTGGCGTGGCCGTCAGCCGCAGGACCTGGCGGCGGCCACAAGCTCCCAGAAGCAAAGACGATGCGGCAACCCCCATCTGGGTCAGGAATTGCCGGCGGGTGATTGAGATTCGTGGAGACACTTTGTCACTCCCTCTCCTGCCACCTACGCACTGCTATCTTCCTCAAACACTCACAATCTTCGGCGGCGGACTTAGAGCCTATCCGAAAACGTCAACCGCTCATGCTGGACAACAGTCCAGCGGCGGACTGTTGTCCGCCTCGAGCAGTTTTCGGATAGGCAAGTAGGACGGGCACATCACGGAACCTGAACACGGGAACCGACGGGAAGCCCGATCACGACCAGGCCGGCACTGTCCAGCACAGTTCCGTCGAGGCCAAGGGCACGTACAAGAACCTGGTGGGGACCTGGCTTGGCCGGCGTCCAGGCATGGGTCACTTGTTGTCCAGGCTGAACTCCGTCGGCCACCAGCGTGACGCCATCTGCCGCCAGCTCCAGGATGGCCGGCGTCTCTCCGGTGAAGCGGTAGCGCACGCCGACGTGCTGGCCGACAGGCAGACCCAACCCTGAAGGTGGTGAGATGACGACCAGGACCGAGGGCTGCGCACCCCGACTGACGCCGAACGCAAAAGGAGCCAGCGCAGTGATGAGCACAGCGGTGGCAATGGCAACAATCCAAACTCGGAGTCGTGAGCCCAAGAGCAGTTCACCTCCTGGTTCACAGGATAGCCGACCTTGGCTTAGTCTGCCCAGCTTTTTCCCATCGGCTTGCCAGCGGTATGCCAGTGAAAGACCATTCGTGGTCTGGCTGGGTGGGTTGGGGCACGGTCAGGAGACCGGCCCCAGCGGTTGGCACGGTCAGGAGGCCGGCCAGCGGTTGGGGCGATTCGTTGAATCCTCTCAGTTCACTGTCATACGGAGCTCACGGCCAACTTGTAGCCTCGGCCACGCACGGTGAGCAGCAAAGTGGGGTGGGATGGATCCGGCTCGATCTTGGCGCGCACGCGTTTGACCAGGCTTTCGATCTGGTAATCGTAGACCGCGCCAGCACATTCCGGCCACACGACCGGTACGATCTCGTCCTTGCTGCACACCGCACCCCGCCGCGACCAGAGGAGGGAGAGGAGGGCATACTGCTTGGGAGAAAGGGACACCGGACGGCGATCCGCCCACACCTCACCACTGGCCTCGTCCACGACCAGGGTGGGGAAGCGTGCCTGATTCAGCGTGGCATCGGGGTCGCGGAAGGTGAAGTGGGCGCCGGCGATCTCGATCACGTCGCCGTCGCGCAACCGAGTCGGAGCTTCCACCAGTTGGCCGTTGAGCCGGCTGCCGTTCGTGCTGTTCAGGTCATGCAGGGTGACGCCTTCTTCGTCACGCCGGAGTTCCACATGCCGGCGCGATGCACGCGGATCGGGGATCACCACATCGCAATCGGGCGCCCGGCCCAGTAGTGCGACCTCGTCGCAGAGGGTAACTCTGTGACCCAGGGGGTCCACCAGGTGAGGATACTCAGTCTCGCTCATGCGCGTTCACCGCTGCCGATAGACTATGGTCAGTCTGGGGCGCAGGTCCGGGTCGGGATACTCGGCAGTATACACCCACAAGTGAGCCATGCCGAAGCTGTCGTCGGTCATGCGCAGCATGACGCCGTGATTGGTCTGGCCGGTGAGCCAGTCTCGCACGGCTGAAGCGACATCCAGATCCAACCACCCTTCGCTGCTCAACAACTCGTCCAGCTTCAGCGTGAAGAAGGGTTCGGCTTCGTGATCCACGCCGGCCTGAAGACCAGGACTGGTCCAGGGCGCTCCGTAGGTCGCGGTGGCCGGATCCCAATCTCGCAGGAGTCGGTGGAGCGCCACGGTTGCATAGCGGTTATCTTCCCCCCAGGGAACGGTGTAGAGGGAGAGAGTGGCCGTGAGCACCTCCGTGGCGGGCGGCATCTCGGGCAGGACCAGTCGGTAAGCGATGCGATCGGGCGTGCTGGGGCCCTGGAGATGGACCTTGGGGTCCTCAGCAGCAGCCCGCTCGGGAAGGTCGGGGTCAAGCCAGGCGCCGCGAACCGCCGGCGCACCCTGAAGGATGAGGGTCTGCACCACCGGCGTGGCATCCGCCGCAACAGCGCCCCCGAAGCGACTCACCGGCAACCAGCCGGCATACAGAGCCATCAGGACGCCAACCAGCACAACCGCCAGGGTTGCGACCACTGCGAGGCCTGTCCTTGAGCGCAGCGAAGGAATGGGAACCCGAGAGCGGGGCTGGGCCGGCTGCGTCAGACTCTGCCGCAGGGCGGCGGCGAAGGCGGACGCGCTCGAATAGCGGTCGGCCGGGCTCTTGGCCAGGGCGCGGAGGATGACCGCCTCCACTGCCAGAGGCAGGTCCGGGCGCAGGGACCGCGGGCGAGGTGGCGGTGTGTGGACGTGGTGGAGGACGACGGCGTAGGGTGATTCTGCCTGGAAGGGTGGCTGGCCAGTGACGAGTTCGAAGAGCATCGTGCCCAGAGCGTATACGTCGCTGCGGGCATCGGCCAGCTTGCCTTCCCCTTGCTCCGGCGACATGTAGGCCGGCGTGCCCAGGGTGGTACCGCTGGCGGTGTCCACCGTGGCCTCCACCATGCGCGCTACGCCAAAGTCGCTCAGGACTGCCTCTCGTGGATCCCCGGATGGCAACAGCACGTTGGACGGCTTGACGTCGCGGTGCACGACACCCTGACAATGGGCGTGATCAAGGGCATCGGCCAGACGGGCTATGAGGCTCACGGCCTCGGCTATCGGGAGGGTGTGATCCTCACGCTCCTGCAGGTACGCCTTGAGGGTAGGGCCGTCGATGAGCGGCATGACCAGGTAGTGGAGGCCCCCCTCGCGGCCGTGGTCCAGAATGCGCACGATGCCGGGGTGGTCGAGGCCGGCGGCAGCGCGGACTTCGCGCTCGAAGCGGGTGGCAAACTCGGGATCGGCGGTGAGGTGCGGGTGGAGGACTTTGACCGCGACGTCACCACCCATGTCGAGGTCACGGGCACGGTAGACCTGCGCCATCGCCCCCTGACCGAGCAACTCCAGGAGGCGATAGTGGCCGATCACCTTGCCAACCAGGTCAGTCATGTTAGCCTCCCAAGCCAGTGAGGAGACATAAGGGACCAGTGTTGCTCAAACTACCGATGCGGGCTCAAGGTCTAAACCC
>JBHIAO010000434.1:0-4890 GCA_046758565.1 Anaerolineae bacterium | reverse complement strand
AAGCCCGAGACGTTCGAGTGGCAACACCATGACATTATCTCGCAACTCGCCCACATCCCGTATGGCTCTCAGCGCGACCTCGTTCCCGATCGGTCCCCCAAGGCCATGGGAGGCAAGACGCCCTATCAACTCACACAGAAATCGTACACGAAGCAACCGAAATGATTTCTCCTGGGCCCTGCGATCGCGCCTACAAAGGGGATGAAACTTGACCCGTAGTGCTCTCACGAAGAGGTGGCAGGAGTTCTCTGATCAAGAACCTTCGCTCGCCGATTTAGGAGGACGAAAAGGTCGCGGGGCCGAGCCTTATGTTCAAACCCGCCGCCGGGCGAAGCAGGCGGGTGAGGCCCTGCGACCCACCCTCTCACAACACAAGAAACGGAACGCTACCCGCAAGAGACCGGAACCTGGAACGCTCGGAAGGCCTCGCATGATCAAGATTCTCGTTGTGGACGATCATGCCATCGTACGCCAAGGCCTAAAGCAAATCCTAGCGGATACGCCCGATCTGGTCGTGGCTGGTGAAGCGAGCAGTGGCCAGGAAGCCTTGGAGAAGGTGCGCGCGGGCCAGTGGGACGTGGTCGTCCTGGACATCGCGCTGCCCGACCGGAGCGGCCTGTCTGTCCTGCAAGAGATCAAGAGCCGGCACCCCAGGCTGCCCGTCCTGATCCTGAGTATGCATGCCGAGGAGGAGTATGCCGTGCAGGTCTTGAAGGCGGGCGCGGCCGGATACCTGACAAAGGAGAGCGCCCCCGAACAATTGGTCAGTGCCATCGAAAAGGTGGCGCGCGGAGGAAAGTATGTGATTCCTGCCCTCGCGAAAAAGTTCACATCAGATCTTGCCACCGACCCCCCAAAACCCCGGCATGAGATCCTGTCCAACCGGGAGTTCCAGGTGCTCTGTTTGATCGCCGCCGGCAAGCGCCTGACCGAGATCGCCGAGGACTTAGGCGTCAGCGTCAAAACCATCACAACCCACCGCACCCGGATGCTGAAGAAGATGCGCCTCAAGACCAACGCGGATGTAATCCATTACGCCATCCGGACTGGACTGGTAAAATGAGTCCCGCCTCCCCCTCGGGCGAAATTCCCGTAGTTCAACAGCTAGATTCCCACTAAACAATGAGTTATTTATTGGGCCCCCTGCCTCGGTATAGCCCACCCTACTTCCCCCCTTCCTTACTGAAACAGTAACCCCTCATCGTAACCCCTTGACAGACTTGCTCTTTTTTGTTGTAGTCCATTGTAGGAAAAGCCCCAAATGTGGATTGGCTAATTTCCTATACATACCTAATAGGAAGGCACGGTACTTGCAAATCCAAGTAACACAAGCCATCGGTCCTCTTACAACCGGACCGAGGCGAGAAAAATCGCAGACGAGAGACCTCACAGCACCCGCCCGCCCGATGCCGGCCGACGCGGGGAGGAAGCTAAACCCGTGGAGAAGCGTCCGATCCTGATCATCGACGACGATCCCAAGGTGTGCGAGCTCGTCACTTCGGTGCTCACCGGCGCGGGCTTCGACGTCCTAGCGGCCTCGGATGGGCTGAGAGGGATTGAGACGACCCGCGCGGCGCAGCCGGCCGTCATCCTTCTGGATATGATGATGCCTGGCCTCGATGGGATCGAGACGTGTGAGCGCTTGAAGTGGGATCCCGCCCTCCAGGATATTCCCGTGGTGGGCATTACGGGCTCGACGGACTTGAGTTACACCGAGAAGGCCTTTCGCGCCGGGGCCCGGTTCTTTCTGCCGAAGCCCTTTGGCGCCGAGAGCCTGGTCCAGGTTGTGGAGTTGGCTGTACAGGCAGCTCACCCCGAGACCGCGATGCAGCACGCCCGCCACCATCCGCGGTTCCCGGCGGAGCTTCCCATCCGTTGCCTCGTCCGTGGAGATGCAGAGACGGCCCGGGAACTCGTGGGTCAAACTGAAAACGTAAGTCTGGGCGGCCTCCTGGTCCTCCTGCCCGAAACGCTGGAGCCCGGCACGGTCTTACGCCTCCGGCTGGATCTGGGTGACGGTCCCATCACCGCCTACGGCATCGTGATCTGGCAATACATCCAGCCGCTCGGCGAGGGAAAGATCCCCCATGGCATCCAGCTCTTGCGCTTTACGGAGGAGGACGACCTCGTAAAATATCGCCGCTTCCTGAGCCAGCTCGCCGCGGAGCATGTGACGGAAACAAAGTCGTGAATGCAAATGTCGCACATCTTGGTGGTCTTGGTCCGGGGAAGCCAAATGGCATAGCGGATTTGCATGCAACCATCCCGGAATACACGCGGACCGAAGATGCACTCCTTGGAGGTCTGTGTTGTACGCCATCCAGGAGTAGCCAAGTGGTACTGTCTACTTCTCGGAATGCGCACTCGGTTACCAAGAGCGGGATCTAGAAATGGAAGACGAAGACGAGACAAAAGACCAACTCGTAATAGAGTCAGGGAGTAAGCCAGAATCGCAGCCATCGCTGACGCACATTGTCCGTCTGCTTCGCGCGGCCCGGTACCTCTTCCTGTTCATAGGGGCAGCCTTCTTTCTGTGGGAGGCAGCTGAGGTTTTGTGGGAGGGCGAAGGCGTGACATTTGGGGCGGTGGTGGAAGTCGCCCTATTTTCGGTGCTGGCTCCTGTTCTCGTGTGGCTCGCCAGCAAGTCGGTAGAGAGGCTGGCACGCGAGGCGAGCCGCAGCCATAACGAGCTGGTCGCCTTGCATCGGATAGCCAAGCATGAAATCACCGAGCGGAAGCGGGCGGAGGAGGCTCTGGCACGGCACGCGGAGGAGCTGGCCCGGTCCAATGCCGAGCTGGAACAGTTCGCCTATGTAGCCTCGCACGACCTGCAAGAGCCGCTGCGGATGGTGGCGAGCTATACGCAGCTGCTGGCAAAGCGCTACAAGGACAAACTCGGTGCGGACGCCGATGACTTCATTGCTTATGCCGTCGATGGGGCCACCCGGATGCAGGGACTGATAAATGACCTCCTGGCCTATTCGCGGGTGGGCACCCGGGGCAACTCCTTTGCACCGACCGACTGCGAGGTCGTCTTTGACCAGGCAATGTCCAACCTGAAGGCGGCTGTTGAGGAAAGTGGCGCCGTGGTGACCCACGACCCATTGCCGACGGTGATGGCCGACAACACCCAATTGGTGCAGTTGTTCCAAAACCTTATCGCCAACGCTATCAAGTTCCGTACCGAGAAACCGCCGGAAGTCCACGTAGGAGCAGAGCGTCAAGATACCAAGTGGCGGTTCTCGGTCCGCGACAACGGCATAGGTATTGACCCGAAGTATGCCGACCGCATCTTCATGATCTTCCAGCGCCTCCACGGCAAAGAGGAGTATCCCGGCACCGGCATTGGCCTGGCGATTTGCAAAAAGGTCGTGGAACGTCACGGCGGGCGGATCTGCGTGGAATCAGAACCAAACGGGGGGTCGACGTTTTGCTTCACAATGCCAGGGAGGGGAGGCGAGCAGTCATGAACAGCGAACGGGCCGGCAGACCCATTGTGATCCTGTTGGTGGAGGATAACCCCGGCGATGTCCGCCTGACGACAGAGGCCTTCAGGACTAACAAGCTGCGCAACACCCTGCACGTCGTGCGGGATGGCGTAGAGGCCCTGACCTTCCTGCACCGGGAACGACAGTATGCAGGGGCGCCTCGTCCTGATCTGGTCCTGCTCGATTTGAACCTGCCGAAGAAAGATGGCCGCGAGGTGCTGGCAGAGATCAAAGCCGACGAAGGCCTGCGCCGCATCCCGGTGGTCGTCTTGACCACGTCGCAGGCTGAAGAGGATATCCTCAAAGTCTATAACCTCAACGGGAACTGCTACATCACCAAGCCGGTCGACCTGGAGCAGTTCATCACAGTGGTCAAATCCATCGAGGACTTCTGGTTGACCATCGTGAAGCTGCCGCCGGATTCCAAAGGATGAGTGATACACCGATCAAAATACTCTTGGTTGAGGACAACCCGGGAGACGCCCGGTTGATCCGCGAAATGCTGGCCGAGGCCAGGGACGCTCCGTTCCATCTGGAGTGGGCCGACCGGCTTGTGAGCGGCCTTGAGCTCCTGACCGTGGACGGCACCGACGCGGTCCTGTTGGACCTCTCTCTTCCGGAAAGCCAAGGGCTAGATACGTTCCTCACGGTACGCTCACACGCGCCCGAAGCTCCGATCATCGTCCTGACCGGGCTTGGCGACGAAGCACTTGCGCTTGAAGCGGTACGAAAAGGCGCGCAGGACTATCTGGTCAAGGGGGAGGTGGATGGCCGTCTGCTGATCCGCTCACTCCGCTATGCCATTGAGCGGCACCGCATCCTCTCACGTATCAAGCAGCTCCAAGAACTTCTGCCCATGTGTGCGTGGTGCAAGAAGATCCGCAACGACCAGAATTACTGGGAGCAGGTCGAAAACTACATCACACAGCATGTGGGCGCTAGATTTACCCATTGCGTCTGCCCAGATTGCCGCCAGAAATTTCGCGAAGCTGGAGCGTGAGAGTATGGGCGCTCGTGGAAGGCAGCATTATCGGAACCCTGATGTTCGAATACAACCTTGGGGCCGTTTATCCAGGCCGAGAAGACGTTATGGGGCCACGGTGCATGACATCCAATTAAACGGTTACTCCGGATCCTGCGACCTTGGAACAGTTCATCAGTGGGGTCAAAACGATCGAGGACTTCTGATCGGCGCCTGTCAAACTGCCGGAGAATGGAAAGACGTGAGCTACAAGGCCATCAAAGTTCTGCTGGCTAAAGATAACCCCGGCGACGCCCGGCTGCGTGACGAAACCCTGGCCAAAGCGAAGGGCGATGCATTAAGACTATTTGACCGCGAGGGGTAATGACCGTGCGAGGAGTGGTGGAGAAGGTATCCAAAAGCCAGGCATTTCTGCTGCTG
>JBHIAO010000433.1:0-4904 GCA_046758565.1 Anaerolineae bacterium | reverse complement strand
AACTTGTCCGTAACCTTTGCCAGGCGGAAGTCGGGAGCTTGCTTCTCAACCTGTTCGTAGTAGCGGAAGTCGGTGGCCAAAACGGCTTGATCCTGAGAGATCAAAAGCGCCCCGGCTGAGCCGGTGAAGCCGCTGAGATAGCGCCGATTCTCCGGCTGGGTGATTAAGATGGCGTCAAGGCCGTCCATTGCTAGGGCCTCACGTAGCTTCGTTAATCGCTCATTCATTCCTGGCCTCCTCTCATACCATTGATTCATTGGTCATTGGTTCATTGGTCATTGGCTCATTCTCTTTTTCCCTCGCCCTCGGATGCGCCTTTCGGTACACCTCCTTCGCCCGCGCCTGGGAGACGTGGGTGTAGATTTGGGTACTGGATAGATCAGCGTGGCCCAGGAGCTCCTGAACAGTCCGCAGATCGGCGCCGCCATCCAAAAGGTGGGTGGCGAAGGTGTGCCGCATGATGTGGGGCGTGACGCGCCTCTCCAATCCGGCCAGTTTAGCGTATTTGTGCAAGATGTTGCTCACGCTGCGCGTCGAGAGGCGACTGCCCAGGCGGTTCAAAAAAAGAGCGTTGGTCACCCTGTTCTCTTTAATCAATTTTGACCGCCCGTCCCGGATGTAACGCCTCAGAGCTCTGCACGCCGGCTCGCCCAACAAGGCCAATCTCTCCTTGGCCCCTTTGCCCCAGACCCGAAGCTCACCGTGGGGGACATCCACATTACTCAGGTTGAGGCTCACTAGTTCGCTGACCCTTAGTCCTGAGGCATAGAGCACCTCCATGATCGCTCGGTCGCGCTGGCCCTGGGGAACCGTCGCGTCCGGGGCTGCCAGCAGGGCCTCGACCTCGTACAGATCCAGATAATCGGGCAAACGCTTGGGAATCTTGGGCGAGGAGATAGCCCTGATGGGATTGGTGTCCAGTATGTCTTCCCGCACGAGATAGCGACAAAAGGAGCGCAGTTCCGAGATTCTGCGGGCTATACTGGCCTTGACGTAGCCTTCAGCTTGCAGCCAGGCCAGATACCGACGCAGGACGTAGCGATCCACCCCATCCCAGGAATCAATCTCCTGCTCTTTCAGAAAGTCAAGGAACTGCCCGATCTCGTGGCGGTAATTCTTGACGGTGTAGGGAGAGGCGTTTTTCTCGGCTATGAGGTAGGTGATGAATTTGTTGAGATGTTCATCCATGGGTTCTTTAGGCGTGCATTACCTCGCGTTCCCGGCCAGTTTCAATAGCCGCAGCACATAACTCATCCCAGATGCGTTCCCGTTCTGCCTCCGGCAAAGCGAAGTACGCTTCCACCGTCGTATCGCCGACGAAAGCGTCCTCCCCTTGCATAGGGCGGACTTCGTCTGCGTATTGGGCCATCTGCTCAGGGCCCACTGCACCAGACCGCCCCGTTCTCCAGTGACCTCCCTTTGAAGTCGGGGCACCAGCCGGATCAGTTCTCGAATCTCACCTTGATCGAGTCGCCGCACCAGCTCAGCCACCTGCCAGACGTGACGGCTAGCTGCAATGGTCTCCTCCCTCATCATCCCTCCTCCTCTTCCCCTTCTCTCTCAATTCCCTCCAGTTCTTCTAATGCCACCACCTCTTCGCATTTAACACACTTGGCTTTATCTTTACCAGCCACCGTCAACAGGCCCCCACAGACAGGACAGGGCTGTGCCAGCGGCCGCTTCCACACGGCGAATTTGCACGAGTCATCGTCATCGGCCTTGTAGTTGGCACAACTGTAAAACGTGCGCCCCCGTCGCGTCCGCTTCTCCACCAGGTCGCCGCCGCACTCCGGACACTTGACCCCGGTCTTGATCAGGATCGGCTCGCTATGACGGCACTCAGGGAAGTTGCTGCAGCCGATAAACTTGCCGAACCGCCCGTACTTGTAGATCAACGGGTGGCCACACTGCGGACACAGTTCACCCGTTGGCTCGTTGCCCATCTGGACGATGGGCATCTTGTCTCGCGCCTGAGCCAGCGTGGCGGAGAACGGGTCGTAGAAATCGCGCAGCACCGGCACCCACTTTCGCTTGCCGCTGGCGATCAAGTCCAGGTCCCCCTCCATCTGGGCCGTGAAGCCGACGTCAATATGGTCCGGGAAATACTCGACCAGTAAGTCATTGACCACAATCCCCACTTCGGTGGGATACAGCCGCCCATCGCGTCGCTCGACGTACCCCCGCTGCTGGATGATGGACATGATGGGGGCGTAGGTACTGGGGCGGCCAATGCCGTACTCCTCCAGCGCCCGTATCAGGGTCGCCTCACTGTAGCGCGGGGGCGGTTGAGTGAAGTGCTGCGCCGGCAACAACTGCAGCAAATCGAGCACCTCGTCCACCGTCAGCGGCGGAATCTCCTCCCGCTTGCGCTCTTCCTCGGCTTTTTCATCCTCGTCCTTCGCCTCCTCGTACACGGCCAGGAAACCCTTGAAGCGCAGACTGGAGCCGCTGGCGCGGAAGAGGTAGGGCTTCTCCTCCACCTCGGGGAAACCGGCCAGGATCTCCACTGAGATGGTGTCGTACACCGCCGGCGCCATCTGGCTGGCGACGAAGCGCCGCCAGATCAGTTGATACAGTCGGTGCTGGTTTCGATCCAGGTACGGCTTGAGGGACGCGGGCGTGCGGAAGACGCTGGTGGGGCGGATGGCTTCGTGGGCCTCCTGGGCTCCCTTGGTCTTCGTCTTGTATTTCGGCGGCTTGGCCGGCATGAATTTCTCGCCGTACTTCTCCTGGATGAACTCCCTGGCCTCGGCCTGCGCCTGCTCGGCCACGTTGGTGCTGTCGGTACGCATGTAGGTGATCAGACCCACCGGTCCATCTCCCAGGTCTACCCCTTCGTACAGTTGCTGGGCGTAGCGCATGGTGCGACGGGCCGTGAATCTCAGCCGCCGCGAGGCCTCCTGCTGCATGGTGCTGGTGATGAAGGGGGGCGCGGGTCTGCGTCGCCGCTGGCCTTCCTTTACCTTCACCACGGTGTAGACGGACTTCTCCAGGTCGGCCACGATGACCTGGACATCGGCCTCGTTGTGGAGTTCCAGCTCCTCCCCGCGAATGCGGTGCAGCCTGGCGATGAAACTGCGTCGTGCCTTCTCTTGTTTGGCCAACTCCGCCTCGATAGACCAGTATTCGACCGGCACGAAGACTTCGATCTCCCGCTCCCGCTCGACCACCAGCCGCACAGCCACCGACTGCACCCGGCCGGCGGAAAGCCCACGCCGGCCCATCTTGTCGCGCAGCAGCGGGCTGAGCGTGTAGCCGACGATCCGGTCGAGGATGCGCCGCGCCTGCTGTGCCTCCACGCGCTGCATATCAATCTTGCGCGGGTGAGCGAAGGCGTGCTCAATGGCGTCGCCTGTTATCTCGTGAAACTCGACGCGCTTCACAGGTCGCCGTCCGATGGCCGACTTGAGCGCCTGGAGCAAGTGCCAGGAGATGGCCTCGCCCTCGCGGTCCGGGTCGGTCGCCAGGTAAATCTCTGACGAGTTCCTGACGTCCGCTCGCAGTTCCCGCACCACGTCCTTGCGCTTGGCGGGAACGACGTAGTGGGGTCGAAAATCATCCTCAATGTCTACACCCATCCGATTAGAGGGCAGGTCGCGTACGTGCCCCACCGAAGCCCGTACCGTGTACTTCTTCCCCAGGAAACGGCCCACCGTGCGCGCCTTGGCCGGCGACTCGACGATCACCATTTTGGGCTTCTTCGCCAGGTCGGCCTTGGCCTTTGACACAACGGTATGCTCGTCAGGATCGAGCCCTTCGTGAGCCGGGGTACGGCCCATTCTGAACATTTTCGTGCCACATACCGGGCACACGCCCCGCGTGGCCGGTGTCCCCTTGCCGGTGAACACCGGCTGCGGGTTCTTCATCTCGCGTTTGGTTTTACACTTCATGCAATAAGCAACGATCGAGTTATCGGTCATAATCCTCCCCTCAGTTAGTTTCCTCCTCCCAAGCTATTGTTAAGAGCGGAACACCTCCAGTAGATATTGGCGCCCCAGATAGGCGAAATCCATGTACTCAAGACTCACTCGTTCGATGAAATCGGTCAGTACATCCTCATCGCGCACCAGCAACGCCTCCCCTTGCAGAACGCTGTGTTGAAAACCCAGGGGAGCGCCGTTGAGGACGTGTACATCCACCAGAAAACGAAAAGCTCGGGTCAGCTCCACTGAGAGACTCATTTCATAATCGAAGATGTCCGTGGTCATGGCCAAAGCTGGGTTCAAATAGACGGCCACATCTATATCGTGGAAAGGGAGCCCCTCGGTGAAAGAACCGTGCAGGTAGGCGAAGACAATTTCCGCCCTCGCTTCCAGCGCCTCCCGTAGCCGGTGATGCACATCGTCAGTATGAGCTTCCATCGCTATCCCCATGCTACAGTGCCCGCACGTTAGCGAGATATTCCTCCATCCTCGCCACGAACCGGTCGGCGTCAGCGACGATGCGCTGTGCCGTTTCCTCATCTAATTCAATCCGGTCCGCATAATCGCTGGTTTCCCTGGCCTTACGAGCGCTGGTCAGGATACGCCCATATTCCGGCACGATCAAGCCCGGCTTTACGAGATAATGGCCGAAAGCCGATTGCACGCCGGAGTGCTTGCTGCGCTCTATGTCCTGAGTCAGCAACACGGCGGTAGCCAGGTGATAAATAGCATAGTAAGCCCGATTGACCGCTCCTCGAAGTCGTTTCAGGGCTATCAGGTCGTGCGCAGTGGCGATGTCCTCTTTGGCTTTTTCTAGCCGGACGGCGATGATGATTTTGGTGTTCTCATCCACAGGTCTATCCCTTCCCTCTCGATGTTGCGATATAGCGGCGCCCTGTATCGGCGATGCCACTCGTAGTTCTCCCTGCTCATGATCAGCGAGGAAATAACAACGTTGTATTTAAGCATCAAATCCATCTC
>JBHIAO010000432.1:0-4914 GCA_046758565.1 Anaerolineae bacterium | reverse complement strand
AGGTGCCAATTCCGGCAGGTGCACTCGACGGCGAGCAGTCTGTCTGCTCTACGCATCTGAAAGATGAGAGAGACAACCTGGTCTCTCGGCTGGAGAGGCCTTTTTTGTTGAAGGGATGCGCTAACCGTGGAACGCACCATTGAGTGGCACAGCGGCGTTGTTCGCATGGTCGATCAACGCAAGCTGCCACATGAATACGAGATCGCCGAGTTCACTGATCATGCAGGTGTCGCCCGGGCCATACAAGAGATGTACATCCGCGGTGCGCCGGCCATTGGCGCCGCCGCCGGCTTCGGCCTGGCCCTCGCGGCACAGAACAGCGACGCCACGAGCCGCGATGAACTCCTGGACGACCTGAATCAGGCGGCCGGCGTCCTCCGCGAGGCCCGCCCGACGGCGGTCAATCTCTTCTGGGCACTGGATCGGGTCCTAAAGCGCGCGTACGATGAGTCTCTGCAGGTGCCCGATGAGATTCGGCAGGTGCTTCTGGATGAGGCTCAGCGGATCGCCGACGAAGATGTTGAGGTCAATCGCCGTATCGGAGAGAACGGTGCAGCGTTAATTCCATCGGGAGCAACGGTGCTCCACCACTGCAACACCGGTTCCCTGGCTACGGTCGATTACGGCACAGCTCTGGGTGTCATTCGGGCGGCTCACGAGCAGGGCAAAGACATCCGCGTGCTCGTGGATGAGACGCGGCCCCGGCTTCAGGGTGCCAAGCTGACCACATGGGAGCTCAAGCGCCTCGGCATCCCTCAGACCCTCATCGCCGACAACGCGGCCGGCTATTTCCTGCAGTCGGGTCAGGTCAATGCCGTCATTGTGGGCGCTGATCGGGTGGCACGCAACGGTGACGTTGCCAACAAAATCGGCACGTATAAGCTGGCGGTACTCGCCAGGGAGAACGACGTTCCCTTCTACGTGGCTGCGCCAACATCAACCATTGATATGTCCGTTGCATCCGGTGCAGATATCCCGATCGAAGAACGCGACCCTGACGAGGTGACGTGGATTGGCAGTGAGCATATTGCGCCGGAAGGTGTCGAAGTTGCGAATCCAGCCTTCGACATCACGCCGCATCGTTACATCACGGCAATCATCACAGAGGAGAGTGTCGTCCACCCTCCGTTCGAAGAAGGATTCGCGACGATTTTCGAGAAACGACAGGGGGGTTGATGTGAACATCGTCTGCGCCGGCTCGGTGGCCTACGACTACATCATGTCCTTCCCAGGACACTTTTCCGACCACATTCTACCCGACCAGATCGAGATCCTGAGCGTCAGCTTCCTCGTCGACTCGATGCGTCGGGAGCGTGGTGGAAATGCCACAAACATCGCCCACAACCTCAGGCTGTTGGGCGAACGGCCGAGAGTAATGGCGACGGTCGGGCAGGATTTCGGTAGCTATCGTGAGTGGCTCGAGGCGCGTGGGATCGACACTTCCTTGATCAAGGAAATTGAGGACGATTTCACGGCCTCGTTTTTTGTGAGCACGGATCAGGAGAATCGCCAGATTGCCAGCTTCTACACTGGTGCGATGGGGCATGCCGGCCAGGTCTCCTTCCACGATCTGGATCCGAACAGCATTGACATTGCCATTATCTCGCCCAACGATCCCGACGCCATGGCGCAGTACGTGCGCGAGTGCCGGGAGCTGGGCATTTCGTACATCTACGATCCGAGCCAGCAGATTATCCGGCTGGATCCAGAGACGCTGGTGGAGGGTATTGCCGGCTCGCTCATGTTCATCGCGAACGACTATGAGTACGGCCTGATCAAGCGCAAGACGGGTCTGACGAGCGAAGACATTCAGAACATGGTCGATACAGTGATCGTCACTTGCAGCGAAAAAGGCTCGTACATCATGGTGGGCGACCGGCGAATCGATATTCCTGCCGTGCCGCCGCGCCGGAACGTGGACCCGACAGGTGTTGGTGACGCCTACCGCGCCGGCGTAATTGCCGGCTATCTCCGAGGATACTCGTGGGAGTCGACGGGGCGCATCGGCGCCCTCGCAGCGACCTACGTGTTGGAGCGGACTGGAACGCAGAATCACGAGTACACCCTGGAAGAATTCGCCGAGCGCTACTGCCAGGTTTTTGGCGATGGGCCGGAAGTGGAGGACCTTCGGCGGCGAGGGAAGTGGTCGGAGAAGGTTGATTCAGCAGGTGTTGGAGCAGTTTTAAAGTAAGCGTATTGCGTACTGCGTACTGCGTATTGCGTCCCTGAAAGAACTTCTGTCAAAACGGAATACGCAGTACGCAATACGCAGTAGAAGGCTGACCCGAGAGGTGAAATACATGATCAAAGTGCTGGAATACGATGTAAGAGACCTGAGTCTCGCGGAACAGGGCCGGCGGCGGATCGACTGGGCCGAGCAGGAGATGCCGGTCCTGCGGCTGATCCGTGAACGCTTCGAGCGTGAGCGGCCGCTGGACGACATTCGGATAGGGGCCTGTCTTCACGTCACCACAGAGACAGCTAGCCTGATGCGCACGCTTAAAGCCGGCGGCGCCGATGTCTACCTGTGCGCCTCGAACCCATTGTCGACCCAGGACGACGTAGCAGCCGCGCTGGTCGAATTGTACCATGTCCCGACGTTTGCCATCAAGGGTGAGGACAACGACACGTACTATGAACACATCCACGCGGTATTGGATGATGCCCCACAGCTCACCATGGACGATGGTGCCGATCTCGTTTCGACACTGCATCAAGAGCGCACCGATTTGCTGGGCAATGTGATCGGTGGGACCGAGGAGACGACCACGGGGGTAATCCGCCTGCGTGCCATGGCGGCTGACGGTGTGCTGCACTATCCTATCGTTGCCGTCAACGACGCGCTGACCAAGCACTTTTTCGACAACCGCTACGGCACTGGCCAGTCGACCATTGACGGAATTGTGCGGGCGACGAACATCCTGCTGGCCGGCAAAGCCATCGTCGTTGGGGGCTACGGGTGGTGTGCCCGCGGCATCACCATGCGGGCCCGCGGCATGGGGGCCAACGTCATCGTGACTGAGGTCGATCCGCTGCGCGCCCTTGAGGCGGTGATGGATGGCTTCCGCGTCATGCCGATGATCGAGGCTGCGAAACAGGGGGACATTTTCGTCACGTCGACGGGCGACATCAACGTGATCGACCGTCATCATTTCGAAGTGATGAAGGATGGGGCGATCGTCGCCAACTCGGGGCATTTCAACGTCGAGATCAACATCTTGGCGCTGCAGGAGATGGCTGTCGAGGTCCGCCGGCCTCGGGAGTCCGTCGAGCAGTACGTTTTCGCCGATGGGCGCAGGATCAACTTGCTGGGCGAAGGCCGGCTGGTCAACCTGGCCGCTGCCGAGGGCCATCCGGCCAGCGTGATGGACATGAGCTTTGCCAACCAGGCCCTGACCGCGGAGTACATCGTCCAACACGCCGGCGACCTGGAGCCCCAGGTCTATCCCGTGCCCGAGGCGATTGACAAGGAGATCGCCCGCCTCAAGCTGGACGCCATGGGCTTCGAGATCGATACACTCACGCCGGAACAAGAGCGCTATCTTCGGTCGTGGCAGGAAGGAACGTAGTCTGTGCAGGGGAGCATGGGTGCAAGGAGGGTACGGTATTGGAGACTCCCAGGGCGTGAAGCGTAAAACGTGAAACGTGAAGACGAGCAACACGCACTAGACTTCGCGCATAACGTTTCACGTAGGCCAGTATCACCAGAAGCTACTTCTTCTCGTCAGCCCCGGTTTCAGAAATTGTGAGGAAGGGAACAGCCATGAGCACAGCATTGATGGAAGCGCCGCGTTATCTTTTCACCTCGGAATCCGTGACGGAGGGCCATCCGGACAAGATTTGTGACCAGATCTCCGACGCTGTCCTGGACGCGATCATTCGCGATGATCCTCATGCGCGTGTGGCATGCGAAACCGCAGCTACCACCGGCCTGATCGTCGTCATGGGCGAGATAACGACCTCCACGTATGTTGACATCCCGACGGTTGCCCGCAATACCCTGCGTCGCATTGGCTACACTCGCGCCAAATACGGTTTCGATGCTGACTCTTGTGCCGTGATCACCTCTATCAAGGAGCAGTCGGCTGACATTGCACTCGGTGTTGATCGGGCGTTGGAAGCGAAACAAGGTGAGATGACCGACACACAGATCGAAGTGGTGGGTGCCGGTGATCAGGGGATGATGATCGGCTTCGCCTGTCGCGAGACGCCCGAACTGATGCCGCTGCCCATCAACCTGGCCCACGGTCTGGTCAAGTGCCTGGCCCAGGTGCGCCGCGACGGCCCCCTGGACTATCTGCGGCCCGACGGCAAATCCCAGGTCACGGTCGAGTATCGGTACGGCCGGCCGGCGCGCATCGACACCATCGTCATCTCGGCGCAGCATGCCCCGGAGATTTCGCAGGCTCAGATTCGCGAGGAGGTGATCGAGCATGTCGTCAAGCCTGTCGTGCGTGATAGACTGTTGGACGAGAATACGCAGTACCTCATCAATCCGACAGGCCGTTTCGTCATCGGCGGACCGCAGGGCGATGCCGGCATGACGGGCCGCAAAATCATGGTGGATACATACGGGAGCATGGCCAGTCACGGCGGCGGAGCTTTCTCCGGCAAAGACCCAACGAAAGTAGATCGATCGGGTGCGTATGCGGCGCGCTACGTGGCCAAGAACATCGTCGCGGCCGGCATCGCCGACCGCTTCGAGGTTCAGTTGGCGTACGCGATTGGTGTCGCACAGCCGGTTTCGATTAACGTTAACACCTTCGGTACAGCTCGAGTGGATCATGGGATCATTGAAGACCTCGTTCGAGCTTACTTTGACCTCCGACCGGGGGCGATCATCCGCGATATGGATCTGCGCCGGCCCATCTACGAAGCCACGGCCAGCTACGGTCACTTCGGTCGCACCGACAT
>JBHIAO010000431.1:0-4916 GCA_046758565.1 Anaerolineae bacterium | reverse complement strand
CACAAGATATGGACAGCCCGGGTCCCCTGACCCGGTTCTCCGACAAACTGCTAGGGACAGGGTTCCAAATCGCTCCCCAGCATCACCCGGATGTCTACCCAGTCATCGGGCTCCGGGGAACGCAGGACAGCGTCAGGACTGAGGCGCAGGACATCTTGAAGTGCCTCGACAGTACGGGGTTTGTCGTTGTAGACGAGCAGTATCGATCGTTGCACACGACCAGCCCGTCCCGTACTGACCACCTGGAACCCCTCTCGCACTAATCGTTTGGCGACCACCGCGGCCAGTCCCTCGATTGTCGTGCCGTTTTGGACCTCGATGCGTGCGTGCTCCGCTACCAGGCGCACGTCTTCTTTGGGCGGATTGAGGAACTCCGCCACCGCCTGCGGCAATGTTTCATGATTCGGCAGCAGCACTTGCGCACCGCCGGGTGTGACCCAGTTCTCTGTCGTTCGCCAGTCAATGAATCGGTGCTGGACTCGATTCTGCTTAATCTGCACCCCAACCGAGGCCAATTGAAGCATCTCCGGCAGTGTCAAATCCGTCTGAACTGCACTGCCCAGGGATTCCCAAAGACGAGGCAACTTGAGGATGAGGTGCCAATCAAGATTCTGTTCTGCGAGGCTGCGTAGCAACTTCTGTTGTCGCTTGGCACGATTGAAGTCGGTTCCGCCTTGACGAGACCGCGCGTAGCGGAGCGCCGTGAGCCCGTCCAGGTGATGCATTCCCACGTCTAGATCGAGCGGCGTGAACCCCTCCTCGCCGGTCAGCGGCTCATCCAGAAATGCATCGTGAACCGGGCAATCAATATCGATTGTCACGCCGCCCAGTGCATCAATGACCTGAATGAACCCCTCCAGGTTGATGCGCGCATAGCGATGAATCGGTAGACCAAGATTGGTCTCAATGGTTCGCTTGAGGAGGCCCGTACCGCCGCCTTCCGCGTCCTTCCACTCCCCGATAAAATCCACCGTGTTGATGCGTCCGACGCCAAAACCCGGGATCTGAATCCAGAGGTCACGTGGAATGGATAGCATGCCAACCGACTGCGCCCGTGGATTGATTGACACAACAATGATGGTGTCCGTTCGCCAGTCACCCCACTCGGGCCGTTTGTCAGTCCCCAGCAGCACAATGTTGATAACGCCCTCAGGTGCCTCGACCAGGAGCGGGCCGGTTGATTCTTCGGTCGACGATGCCGGCGTGTGGGATACTTCCTCGCCCAATAGGGAGGCGCTTTCGGCGACGATGCTTGCCGGTGCCGTGATACGATAGGTTCCGGTCAGAGCGCTGACATCGGGCGGGGTCGGTGGAAACGGTATCGTGAGGAGCGGCTGGAATGTGGTGTCGGCAGTTGATGTCGGTCGCGGAGTCGGGATGATGAACACACTCCTGGGCCCCGGCGTAGTCTGCGGGGGCTCAGCAAACACTTCGGACGCCGCAATTGCGGAGACCAGCCACCCTATGATGATGGTTGCCACGACGAGGACAGATAAAACGCGTATTAAGCTTCCGGATCGGTGCATGGCGGCTCACTTTCCGACGCAGAATTGACTAAATATGGCGTTCAGCAGATCCTCGCCGGCGGTCTCGCCCGTAATCTCGCCCAGCGCCGTAGCTGCCGACATCGCGTCGATCGATATGAAATCCGCCGGCAACCCTCGCTCGTGGGCGTTCATGGCCGCCTGGACGTGCTCGGCTGCCTGCGTCAGCAGTGCCTTGTGGCGCGGGTTGCTCACGATCAGGCGGTCACTTGAGATCGCCCGACCAGAGAGGACGACATCGACTAGGATCTCTTCCAGCGCATGCAGGCCGGCCCCCGACAACGCCGATACACGCACGTGCGGGGCATCGGCCAGCAACTCGTCAACGTGGACCTCAGGAGATCCGAGATCAATCTTATTGACGACGAGTACAGCCGGTCGGTTGCCGATCAGCGCGACGATTTCGCGATCCTCGGCCCCGAGAGGTTGGCTCCCATCCACAACCAGCAGGGCCAGGTCAGCCTTGTGCAGTGCTTCTCGGCTTCGGATGATCCCTAGTCGCTCTACCTGATCTTCAGTCTCTGCAATGCCGGCGGTGTCGATCAGCACCAGTGGCACGCCGCGCAGGTTGATCGTCTCCTCCAGGGTGTCGCGCGTAGTGCCTGGAATCTCTGTGACGATGGCACGTTCTGCCCGAAGCAGCGCGTTGAGCAAGCTGCTTTTTCCCACATTGGGCCGGCCTACGATGGCCGCACGCACACCCTGGCGATAGATTATCCCCTGGTCGACGTTCCGCAATAGGCGCTCGATTTCATCCAGGATGCCGCTGAGCGGCCCGAGGATGTCCTGCGGAGGCACCTCGTCATGGGTGAAGTCGATGCTTGCCTCCAGGTAGGCCAGTACATCCAGAAGTTGCCGGCGCACGCGCCGTACGGCGTCAGAAAGCCGACCGCCGAGCTGGCCCATGGCGATACGGTGGCCGGCCTCGGTCCGAGCCTGGATCAGATCCAGCACGGCTTCGGCCTGCGCCAGGTCAAGCCGGCCGTTGACAAAAGCCCGCAGGGTGAACTCACCCGGCTCAGCCAGCCTGGCGCCGCGACACAGTACGAGGTTCAGGATTCGCTGGAGCGATAACGGGCTGCCATGCCCTTGGATCTCAGCCACATCCTGTCGGGTGTAGGTGTGGGGTGCAGGGATGTAGAACGCGAGAGCTTCGTCGAGAACTTCCCTGGTATCAGGATCCATGACCCGTCCAAACGTGATCTGGCGGGGCGTTAGTCCGCCGCCGCCCGCCACGTGAAACACCTGCTTCAAGATAGGCAAGGCTTCGGGGCCACTCAGGCGCACAATGCCAATCCCCCCTTGACCCGGTGGCGTCCCAATGGCGGCTATGGTATCGTCAAGTGCGTGCATCGTCCACGTTCATATCATATCGAACTTTGACAATTCTTGTAAGCGACTAGATATGGTGGTGAGTCGCTGGCAACACCGCAATATCTGGCAGATTGGGACAAATCTACCGCACCAACTACTCCCAGGCACCACGCGCCGCCGATCTCTCACTCCCGAGATAGCCAACCGGGTCTCCGGCCGTCGTATATAGGCCGTCTCCCTTGATCAACCACATCGGTTCGTTGTCTAGATTGACGACTTCGGTTCCCTTGACCTTGCCCACCTGCTCGCCATCGAGCGTGTAAACGAGACTCCCTTCTATGTAGCCAAAGAGTTCACCCTCGATGTCGTAGATGCCTCGTACGCCCATTGCGCGTCTCCTCGTATATCATCTTCGACCTTCAAGTCTTCGGACTACAAATGATACCATAGCTTTGGCCGGCTGCCGAACGGGGATTTGACAATCCCCTTGGAACGAAATTTGGATCTGCTGAGTCTGCTTGATTCCTCCATTAGTCTAAAATGGCGATCTGACCGGTGGAGCCGTCAACCCGGATGCGTTGGCCCGTCTTCAGCCGCGTGGTGGCCTGGTGCACGCCGACGACCGCCGGGATACCGTACTCCCGGGCGACGACTGCCCCGTGGGTCATCAGTCCGCCGACTTCCATGACCAGCCCACCGGCGACCAGGAAAAGTGGCGTCCAGGCGGGGTCAGTTCCGGGACAGACCAGGATCTCACCTGGTGCTAACTGTGTACTGTGGGGGTCCAGTACCACGCGCACTATGCCCTCAACAACCCCTGGCGACACTGGACTGCCCACCAGAAAGCCGTCACCTCGACCGGGCTCAGTACCAGCACTTCGACCGGGCTCAGTACCAGTGCCGGTCTCGGCTGGTGCACTCACACCTTCGTAGAAAGCCTGGCCATCGCTAAGCAGCAAGCGGGGCACCTGGCGACGCAGCTTCTCTCGTTGGTAGGCCTGGTGTCGCTCGGCAACGAGCGCCCGCCAATCCCGTGTCTCCCCCGCTGCCAGCGCCTTCAGCTCCACCAGGCGCAGGAAAAAGATGTCATCTGGCTGCGCCAGGACCCCTGTAGCGGCCAGTTCGTGACCGCAATCCAGCAGGCTCTCGCGCACGATACCCATGTGGCGGATGGCGAGGAACTTCGGGCTCTCGCGCAGGCCAGCCAGCGCCCGCATGCGCCGCGTCGCCCACCTCACCAGCCGGGCCTTCAGCCACCCCCACCGCGTCCGGCGCATGGCCTCAGCCAGCCGGTCGATGGCAGCCTCGGCCGAGGCAGCGCCGTGCTCGAACACTATGTCTGGGGCCTGCTCAGCGTCCTCAATGCGCAGGTAGCTCTGCAACACCTGGATGATCGGCGTCGGGTTTTCGCGCCAACGTGGCCGCCCCAGGTCGATCTCGGCGATACCGCGCATGCCGTAGCGTCGCAGGAAGTCCGCCATGGCCGACTGCGCTGCAGCAGGCAGCCGGCCGGCCAGGTAGTCGGCCGCCAGCGTAGCCGCGTCGGTCCCCTCGAAACGCGCCGCCGCTGATGGATCGGCCTTGATAGCGCGGGCGGTGGCCCATAGGGCCAGGTCCATCGCGGTGGTGACGTTGTGGGGCAATCCGCGCGTCATCTCCAACGCGTCGTGTGTGCCCTCAGGCAGGCTGGCGGCCAGGTGGCGAAGCAGGTTAAGTGAGGCCATGCCGGCCGCCATGCGGGGCAGGAAGTTGGGCAGCAGCGTGCGAAAGGTTGTGTCGAGGGCATCTTCAAGCAGGGTGACGCGCGCGGCCAGCGTGGTTGCGGCTGTGCTTCTGGCCTCGAATGAAACAACGACGCTCTCACCCCAGCGCAGGAATCGCTCTCGCTCAAGATCTGGTCGCACGAGACAGAGGACAAAGCGGCCAACAATTGGTACGAATACACGCGCCATCCGTCTGAGCGTGTCAAGACGCATGCGACCGGTCGTCGGCGCCAGCCGTGGATCATCCCACAGCACGTCAATCGCTTGAGCAGTGCCGGGCTCAATTACCCCGAGG
>JBHIAO010000430.1:0-4929 GCA_046758565.1 Anaerolineae bacterium | reverse complement strand
CAGACCGGGGGCCGGCCCCTGTATCAACACGTCGCCCAACTGGCCCAACGCTGGAACCGGCATGGCAACGTTGGCCTGGTCATCGGCGCCACGTTCCCGGAAGAGCTCGCCACCGTCCGCGCTAACGCGCCAGACACATGGATCCTGGTCCCCGGCGTCGGGGCGCAGGGCGGTGACCTGGAAGCCGCCGTGGCCGCCGGCCTCAACGCCGCCGGTCATGGCCTGATCATCAACGCCGCTCGCAGCATCATCTACGCCAACGACCCCCGCGAAGCCGCCCGTGACCTGCGCAACCGCATCAACACCATCCGCCGCCAATCCCAAACCAAATCCGAAATCCGAAATCCGAAATCCGAAATCCAGGAATCCCTCATCCTGGCTCTGCACGACCTGGGAGCCATCAAATTCGGCCAATTCACCTTGAAATCGGGTCTGGCTACACCCATCTACATCGATCTGCGGCTGCTGGTCAGCGATCCGGCAGTCATGCGCATGGTCGCCCGGGCCTACGCCGGCCTGCTGCGCGATCTGAGCTTTGACCGCATTGCCGGCATTCCGTACGCCGGTCTGCCCATCGCAACTGCTGTCGGGCTGGAAACCGGGCGACCGGTGATCTATCCCCGCCGGGAGGTCAAAGGTCATGGCACGGGCCGTGCCATCGAAGGGCGGTACCGGGCCGGCGAGACGGTGGTCGTGCTAGACGATCTGATCACCACCGGCGGCAGCAAGTTCGAAGCGATTGAACCGCTGGAAGCGGCCGGCCTTCGGGTTCTCGACGTCGTCGTTCTCATCGACCGCGAGCAAGGTGGCGGCGCGGAGCTGGCTGAGGCTGGCTATCAATTGCACAGCCTCCTCTCCCTGTCCTCAATTCTGGAAACATTGGAGCGCCACGGGCACATCACACCTGAAGTGAGATCCGAGGTCGAAGCATATCTTTGGGAGGGTTGAGTCACCGGAGGATATGCTGCCGATCCGTGGGCCGCACCGGGCCATCCGCTGCCGGCCACGCAGAATTTCCCGTTCCCGCAGGACTCGGGCTGGGACGAGTTCCTGCACCGCTACTACCGACCGGTGGCCGATGCCGGCGAGGATCAGGTAGTATTTCTCGGAGAAGTGGGTGTCCTGGTCTCGTTCGACGGGTCCGGCTCATCTGACGCCGACGGCACGGTGACCCGATGGATATGGGACTTCGACGCCGGCGTGAACAGTGACGCCGGCGATTGGGACAAAGACGGCATCGACGAAGCCGACGACGACAGAGACGACGAAGGCGTCAACGTAATCCATGTCTACACCAACGAAGGCATATACACCGTGACCCTCATCGTCTGGGACGATCACCACACTCGGGGCGGCCATGGCAACCACTTCAAGGTAGATACCGACAAGGCCGAGGTTATCGTGCAGCGGCCGGTGACCGTGACGGGCACTCCCACTCCCACATCGTCGCCAACTCGCACACCAACACCCACACCGATGTTGTCACCCTCCCCCACCTCCACGCAGACGTCGTCACCGACCTCCACAGCCACACCAACTCCGACCGTCACCCCCTCGGCCACTCCCACACGCAAGCCCGTTCTGACGGGCATATCCTCCACGTTCAGTGCTGAGACAGCCGAAGGCAATCACTTTGCCCAGATGCGCATCACGCCGATCCGCGAGGACGTGGACGCCATCATCTACGACGTGGAGATCTTCCTGAATCGACAGGACCCGCCCTGGACGAGTGCTCTGGGCGCCGCCGCGCCGGAAGGGTAGGAGTGGGAGACCATCGAAGACGGGCTGCGCTTCTTTACCACCGACAGCCCCCTGCGGGTGGATCAGCCGGCTACCTTCAACTTCGTCTTCACTGCGCCCGCCATCCCGCAGTTCATCATCCTACACCTCTCCGGCCAACAGGGTGAGAACCTGGGCGAGATCAGCAGCCAGCGCGTCACAGAGAACCGACCACCGTGACCTACGACATCTACAACGGACCCAGCCCCGAGCAAATGACTCGAGTTGCACAAGATCACACTACGACCTCTTTCACAGCGATTCCAGAGTGGCGGGATGAGTACTGGCAGGCCACCGCCCGGGATAGCGAGGGCGCTACCACTGCAGGTCCCATCTGGCATTTCCAGACCGGGCCGTGGACAGAGTTCCTGGACAACGGGGGCTTCGAATGTCATTCCGAACGGAGCGCAGCGGAGTGAGGAATCCCTACCATTGCGATGAGGTGCCTCTCGCGACCATCGCGTCCGAAGTGGGCACTCCGGTCTACGTCTACAGTCTCACAGAGATCGAAACCCGCTACCAGGCCTATGCCGGCGCATTCCCAGACGCCCTCATCGCCTACGCCTACAAAGCCAACGCCAACCTGGCCCTGTGCCGGCTCCTGGCGCGCCTCGGCGCCGGCGCTGATGTGGTCTCCGGCGGCGAACTGTTCATCGCTCGGCAGGCCGGCGTGCCCGCCGGGCGCATCGTCTTCAACGGCAACGGCAAGACACCGTCGGAGATCAGAGACGCCCTGGCCGGGGGTATCGGCGTCATCAACCTGGACGCCGCCGAAGAGCTGGAGACCGTGGCTCAGGTGGCCGGCCAGTTGAGGGTGCGCGCACCAGTGGCCGTGCGGGTGAACCCCAACATCGACCCTGGCACCCACCCCCACATTGCCACCGGTCTCCGCAAGAGCTAGTTCGGCGTGCCCATCAACCATGCACTTGCGGTGTATCAACAGGCCGCCACCACTCCCAACATCGACGTCGTTGGCGTGCACTGCCACCTCGGGTCCCAGATCACCAACGTGGCGCCCGTTGTCGAAGCTGCCGAACGCATTGCCGATCTGGTTGCTACTCTGCGACAGGCCGGCATCGCCATCCAACACGTGAATCTGGGGGGCGGATTGGGCATCCGCTACCGTGATCAAATCCCGCCAGCCCCGGCCAACCTGGCCGCGGCCGTACTGCCCATCATCAACCAGTTGAACGTTGATCTTGTTGTGGAACCCGGCCGATGGATCATCGGGCCGGCCGGCGTCCTGGTGGCGTCGGTGGTTCACGTGAAGCGCGGAGAGCCGGATCGCGTGGTGCTGGACGCGGGAATGAACGTCCTGCTGAGGCCGGCCCTCTACGACGCCTGGCACGCGATTCAGCCCCTGCGCCAGGCGCCGGCCGCCGGCCAGTTTGACGTGGTTGGACCGGTGTGCGAATCCACCGACGTTCTGGGGCGAGGCCGGCATCTGCCCTTCCTGGCCCCGGGGGACCGGGTGGCCATCATGGACGTCGGAGCCTACGGCTTCTCGCTGGCCTCGACGTACAATGGCCGGCCGCGGCCGGCCGAGGTTGCCGTGCATGGGGATCGCTGGTGGGTGATCCGTCAGCGGGAGACATACCCAGATCTCGTGGAGGGTACTTCAATCCTGCCTGAAATGCTGGCGCATGATGAGTGACGAAACGTACCAATACGGGTGCGCTCGTCGAAATGGTCCGCCAACAGCAGCGTGATCACAATGCCAACGCATCTCTCAGGCACTCGTTGACGGACGCCACAGCAGCATTCGAGAGGTGGCCCAACGTGCGCACGATGAGACTCTTTGGGATGGTTAGAAGTACCTCACACCGGACCACTGAAGGGACACGAATGCCGGCTGTGGCAATTTCGGCGCCGTCAATGAGGAACTGCGTCGGCTCGCTGCTACGCGAGATATTAGATGTGCAAGGGGCGACGATGACATCATCCAGGCGCCGGTTATTCATATCCTTCGAGACCACAATCGCCGGACGCAACTTGAACTGCGTGAGCCCCGTAGAGGGCATCGGTACCCGACAGAGCACCACGTCACCGCGCTGTATCGGCATGGGAGAATAGCTCGTCGTAGATGTCGTTGTCGCTGCTGACCCATTCTTGATAGGCGGCGGATTGGCTCTGAGCGCTTGCCCAGGCAGCCTGGAGTTCACGTTCCGCCAAGAACTGCACGAAGTCAAATACGACCGCAATCTTGGACTCGGGCAGAGCGTCAAGCAGAGACGTGATCCGATCTTTCATCTGGATGGCCGTCATCAAAGTCCCTCCATTCACCAGCGTTCTGCAGCTTTCCCTTGCTGTACAAGTATAGCACGCTTGCCAGAAATGCTCAAAACATGTAGGTCGGATTTGCCATCCGGCGCTCCCACTGGGCGCAGGTTGCCCTCAACATTTCGCTCCAGATGCTCGAGGTGATGGCCGGCTTGCAACGTATGGATATGACGGGGCGCGTCTTCAGGAAAGAAATCATGGACAACTCTCCCCCCAGCCGTGCTCCAGAACATCTCAGCGCTGCAAGCGCCGGCATTGACCCAGATGCCGCCAATGCCGACCGCGGCCGGCAAAGGTTGCCGTGCGCGGGGATCGCTGGTGGGTGATTCGGGAGCGGGAGACATACACGGATCTCGTGGCCGGCACTTCTACTCCGCTGGATATGTTTCCGCCAGGTGACTAAACTGGGACGCTGCCTTGCGGCCAGATAACATCAGGTCGGGGTAGGCTATCGCGAAGAACAGTCCGTCAATCGAAGGTTGGTCCTTCGCCCCCCGTCATTCTCAGATCGGGACACGTCTTTTGATACGGCTCATCCCCAAGAAACTGCTTCCACTCCGCGCGGGTGAGGTTGCGGTTTGCGATGCGGCAGGCGCGCTCTTTCCATGACTCGAGGCTGAGGTCCCACACGATGACCGTGTTGTCCAGGCTGGCGGACGCCAACCTCTTCCCGTCCGGACTGAAGGCCACGCTCCACACCTCATCGGTGTGGCCGGCGAGCGGCGGGCCGATGGGCTGGCGGGTCGCGAGATCCCACAGAATGACGGTGTGGTCGCTGCTACCGGACGCCAGCATCTGGCCGTCTGGGCTGAACGCCACCTCCTGAACCATAGACCGATGGCCGGCCAGGGGCTCACCGATGGGCTGCAC
>JBHIAO010000429.1:0-4936 GCA_046758565.1 Anaerolineae bacterium | reverse complement strand
CTCCGGTCACGTGCGCGCCATGAAAGCCGGTGATGGCGAAAAACGTGGTCCCGAACAATGACGCCCCCCACTTATTGGCAGTGAACCCTAGCCCTTCGTGTATCAGGTGCGTCCACTCGTAGGCCTGCATGCCCAGAAAGGCTAACCCACCCAGGACGGTCAACGCGAGGAATTTCCTCAGCCCGGCCTGATCACCTCTCTGAATCGCCGCGAGAGCAAACACCATCGTGACACTGCTACAGATCAGCAGGAAAGTCATCACTGCCGTGAGATTGATCCCGAGAACGCTCGACGGGACGGGCCAGTCGACGCTGCCGTATCGGAGGACGCCGTATCCGGCCAGCAGGGCCCCAAATGACATGGCGTCCCCGGCCAGGAAGACCCACATCCCAAGCTTGCCCCAGCTTTCAGGAGTGAGGGGCGATTCCGCGGGTTCGGCAGACGGATGGATGGCAGCAACTTGACTCAACTTTCACTCTCCTTCTGTATCGAGGCCACGGAGGGGACAACTTTCCGCTTCTGCCGACGGCCGGACGCACGCCAATACGCGTAAATCAGCCACCCCGCGATCGCCCCAACAACGGCATACGGCATCGTCAGGAGAAACAGGATACTCGAGTTGAAACCCGCACCAGGATCTGTACCAAGCGCGGAGCCTCCACACACTGAACATGCCTGCGCGGTAAACGGACTTCGCACCACCGCTCCCAAAATCACCAGCGCAAGAACCGCGAATCGCCTCATCGCGGAACCGCCGGCATCCAACACTGTGTGGATACGCCGTCCCACAGCCAGCAGCTCTCTCTCCAGGCTCAGCTCAGGTACACGAGTGTAAAGAGGACGGGCCAGAGGCCCACCACAAAGTACCAGTACATCCCGCAAAGTGTGAGGCCAACATGTCGCGTCGCCGAGAACCGATTCCCACTTGCCCCAGCCAAAACGATAAGCAGCCAGAGCACCGCACCAAACACGTGGGCCCCGTGGATCCCGATCAAGGTATAAAAGGTGGCGCCATACGTTCCGCTCGCCCACGTGAGGCCAAAATGCACCAGCCGAACCCACTCGTACCCCTGCACCCCCAGGAAGACGGTCCCAAGGAGCACCGTCATCGAAAGCCATCGGACAACCCCCTGTCGATTCCCACGGATGGCCCGGCGCATTGTGTACGCGCTGAAGAGTAAGATGACGGTGTTGACACCGGTCACCCCCACCGGCAGATACGGCTGCCCGGGAGGAGGCCAAGTCGCGCTCCCAAGGCGGAAGACCAGGAAGGCGCCGATCAGGCCAGCGAAGAACATCGCCTCCGCCCCCAGGAACATCATCATTCCTAAGCGGGCATTGCTGACTGGCGGCTCCACACGGTGGTCATCCCCGCGACCGAAGGGGTCCCTAGGAAACTCCGGAGGCGGGCCCTCGCCACGGCTCGGGGGCCCGTGCGCCAGATCTTCCGCTCGCTTGTCGACGACGGGCGTCTCGACTCCTCGTGCCATGTTCACCGCCCTCATGGGGTAACGCGTCGAATGCGAATCCTTTTTATTTAAGCAATAAGTGCAATTCTCCCGATCACCGTAGCAGCCATCCCGTCCGTGCCGAGGCACTCAGCCGCGTCATATCTAGAAGGGGACCTTGTCCAGCGCCATCAGCCCGAGCTGCACCGGCAGGTAGAGTAGTGAGGCGAACAACAGGCGACGTGCGGCCGCCTCCGAGCGGGAAACCGCAAGACCGATCCCGCATCCGAGGAACGCGATGCCGAGGGTAAAGGCCCCCAAAAAATACACCGATCCCGCAAGGCCGATGAGGGTCGGCAACAGGCCCACAGCGAGCAGGGCCAGGCAGTGGCTCACAATTTGGCGTCCCGTGCTCCTGCCGTCCGGTTCGATCACCGGAAGGAGCTGGATGCCCGCCCGCGCATAGTCGTCCCGATACAGCCGGGCGATCGCCAGGGAATGAGGGGTCTGCCAGAGAAACAGGATGGCAAAGAGGATCCAGGCCTCGAGGCCCAGTGCGCCCCGAGCCGCTCCCCAGCCAATGACCGGCGGCAGGGCGCCGGGCACCGCTCCCACGAGGCTGCAAAGCGCGGTCCGCTGCTTGAGCGGCGTGTAGCAAAAGAGATAGCTCGCCACACTGATGGCCGTCACGGACGCACTCAAGAGGTTTACGACGAGAGCGAGAACGAGCAGCCCGCTACCAGTGATCGTCGCACCGAAGACCAGCGCCTCGGTGGGCCGGAGCCGCCCGTCGGGCAATGGCCGAAGCCGCGTGCGCTTCATCCGCGCATCCACATCCCGCTCGAGATACTGATTCAGCGCCAACGTCCCACCCGCCGCGAGGCCCATGCCGATCAACGTGTAGACCAGCCGAGCATAGTCTGGCGCGCCCGACGAGGCCAAGTAGAATCCGACCAGGGTTGTGACCAGGACCATAACGACCACACGGGGTCTGGTCAGCGCCAGAAAGTCCGCTACTTGTCTCTGTACGCGAGTCACTTCGATGTCCCCCGTTCCGTCCCGAGCGCTATGCAGGCGCCTCCTCCGATCTGCCTGCCGGAGGGGCGGGGACGAATTGCCGAGCACCCACAGGGCTGCGAGACACCAGTCGATAGACGCGAAGAGTCAGCACGAGGCACGTGGCCAGCATCAGCGCCCCGGTGGCGACGTGTGCCGTGGTGAGCACCACCGGGGTGAGAGGGCGAAAAGCCATTCCCGGGGTTGTGAATCTGCCCAGGTATGACCCCAGACCCAGTACGAGTTGCAGGATGAGCAGTCCGCCAAGCAGGGCGACGGCTCGCACCAGCCTCGGCTGATCTCCATGTCCTTTGAGGATCAGGACGGCAAGGAAGCAGACCTGGATGCTCACAACGCCAGCAAGGAGGAGATGGGCGGCAACTCCCACGCCCGTATGTCTGAGCACGGCCCCGATAACCAGCTCCAGATAAATGACGCTGGTCGTCAGAAGACAGAGGTGTCGCACTCGACCACGACCAGCCGCCTGCACCTTCTGTGGGGCTTCTCTCCCCTCGCGGGACGTAAAGAACGCCAGGCTCACCGCCAGCGCGAAAAAGGCCTGCGCCAGGGCGGCATGGACGATGGCAAGCGTCTGTTCAAGTAAGACGACCCGAAGACCCCCGAGGACCCCTTGAACGATCACCGAAACGCAAGCAATCACCGCAAGCCAGCGAACCCATCCCCGCGGCTCCGTGATCCAAAGCCAGACGGCCAGCGTGAGCGTCAGGAGACCAACGCCCGCCCCGATCAGCCGATGACTGTGTTCCACCAAAACGCCTCCAACCATTTTCGACCAGGGAAAAAAGAACATGTTATGTCCAAATGTCGTCGGCCAATCGGGCACCGCAAGCCCTGCGCCCGTGCTGGTAACGAGGCCGCCGACAAGGATCAACACCAGAGTCGCCCCTGCGGTCAACAGGGCAAACCGGTGAAGCCACACGGGTCGACGGATGTGGAAGGATGGGTGAGATTCTGACATCCGGTCTGTCCTCAATGCTTCGCCAATGCGGGCACGACGAGAGGCGAATCCTGCGGCAGATAGTCCTCAGCTACATCGGGCACGCTGTACTCGTACGGGCCGTGGTAAACGACCGGGATCTTCTCTCCCCAGTTGCCGTGCGGGGGCGGCGAGGGTGCAGTCCACTCCAGCGTATTTGCCTGCCAGGGGTTCAGTTCTGCCTTCTTGCCGGCAAAGAGGCTCCAGAAGAAATTGATGACGAACGGGATCTGTCCGAGGCCAAGAACGATCGCGCTGATCGTGATGAACACATTGATTGGCTGGAGCGGCGCCAGGAACTCATACTGTGTCGGGTTATAGATCCGCCGCATCATGCCTCCCACACCGAGGATGTGCATCGGAAGGAAGACACAGTTGAAGGCGACGAAGGTCAGCCAGAAGTGGATCTTCCCCAGCGGTTCGTTCATCATGCGGCCAAACATTTTTGGGAACCAGTAATAGATGGCCGCGAAGAGGCCAAAGATACTCCCGCCGAAGACCACGTAATGGATGTGCGCAACAATGAAGTAGGTATCATGGATGAAGATGTCCACCGGCGTGTTCGCCATGTAGATGCCGCTCAGACCCCCAATCACGAACATGGAGACGAAGGCCAGGGTATTCAGCATCGGCGTCGTGAACCGGATCGACCCACCCCACAGGGTACCGAGCCAGTTGAACGTCTTGATGGCCGAGGGGACGGCGATGATCATCGTCGAGATCATAAAACTGGTGCCCAGCGCCGGGTTCATCCCGCTCTGGAACATGTGGTGACCCCAGACGAGCCAACTGAGGAAGGCAATCCCGATAATGGCATACACCATGGAGCGGTAGCCAAAGATGGGCTTGCGCGAAAACGTAGAGATGACGTCCGACGCGACTCCCATGGCGGGGAGGATCAGGATGTAGACTTCGGGATGGCCAAAGAACCAGAAGAGGTGCTGCCACAGCAGAGGCTCGCCGCCGCCTTCGGGGAGGAAGAAGTGCGTTCCGGCCATCCGGTCGAACAGGAGCATGGCCAGGCCGGAGGTGAGCACCGGCAACGCGAGCAAGAGGAGGATCGCCACGATGAAGAGGGTCCAGATAACCAGTGGCAGGCGAAACCAAGTCATCCCTGGGGCTCGCATATTGACCACGGTGGTAATGTAGTTGATCGAGCCCATCATGGAGGAGATGGCAAGGATGATGAGGCTGATGCACCAGAGGTTCTGCCCCCAGTCCACCCCGGTGTAGATCGCCTTGACGGTGAGTGGCGCGTACGCGGTCCAGCCGCCGGCCGCATGCCCGCCGGGGACGAAGAACCCCGTTAGCATCACCACACCCGCCACCGCGCCGACCCAGAAGGAGAGCATGTTGAGGGTCGGGAAGGCCATGTCCCGCGCGCCAATCATGAGCGGAATCAGGAAGTTCCCGAAACACCCGACGAGGACCGGCA
>JBHIAO010000428.1:0-4937 GCA_046758565.1 Anaerolineae bacterium | reverse complement strand
GCAAATGCGTCGATGAGAGATTCCCGTGGCCCGGTGGTCTCAGCGGCGAAGCTCAGATACACCAGACGGTAGTTGCCGGCCTGCACCTTGATGCCAGCACCAGCACCGTCATTGTACTCGAAAACCACCTGGGCTGTATCGTCCATGGGTTCAATCCCATCCGGCGAAAAGCCATTGTCCGTCCGCTTGTACGCATAGGTGGTATCGAACTGAAGATCAATGCCGGCCACGATGTCGTCGCTGGTGCCGATGATGGTGCTGTTACGAGGAAGCGAATTATCGGTGAAGCGAGCGTGTAGGAAGTCCTCATAGTACGCCAGCGGACTGGGGTTGGCCGGGTTACCGCCGCCGTCCAGCCAGCCGATGTCCTGCCCCGTCAGCAACAGCCGGCCCCCCTGCGCCAGATAGCCCGTGAGCGCATCCACCGTGGCAGAATCCTCTCGGCGCTGGTCAATGGTCCCCGGTGACGTCCAGGGATGAGCCCATACCACGATGTCATAGACCGACAACTCTTCCACTGTTGGAACGTTTTCTGTCGTCGTGATCGGCCGGGTGTCGAAGGGGATGCCTGCCTTATTGAGCACGAATTCATAATACACGCTGACGTTGTCGCCGACCCACTGATCGCCATCGATGAACAGGGTGGACGGTGCCGGCGTGAGAACGAAGGTCTGGACGGTTCGCTCGCCAACGGTGACCGCCACCTCGGCCGTTTCGGTCCGATAACCGGCCGTTGTGACGCGCAGTGTGTGCGTACCTGCCGGCAGATCGATGCTGTACGTCCCTTTGCCGTCGGTTTGCGCCCTAACCGGCGTATCGACCACTTCGACGGTCGCCTGTATGGGAACGCCGTCGGCTGTTCTGATCTGGCCGGCAACCATGCCCGTTGCGGAGCGCTTGAGTTCAATGTCCCGCAACGCAAGGAATCCGGCTACTACTTCGACATTATTAATCGTCGCTGGTTCATAGCCGAACGCTGTGACGTTTATTGAGTAGTGGCCTTTGGGCACAGCGACCGAATATTCGCCATCGCTCTGACTGCGCGTGGTGAACTGATCTTCCGGGTTCGTCACAGACGTGCCGGCGATTTCGGCCGCAACAATCGGCGCACCGGTCTCGCTAGCACGCACGTTGCCGTAGAGTTTCCCAGCGGTCATAGCCCACACCGTCGCTCGATAGGCGTCGATGCGGCCGGCGCCTGCCTCATTGTCTGGACCTGGCGCGCCGACATCGGAGGCTGTCAAGGCCAGAAGCTGCTCCAGGTCGTCAATGCTCGGCATGGGATCGGCACGCTGCACCGCCATACCATCGACGGGCGGGGCGGCTTCCGCCGCCAGCGCGTTAGATGCATTGTGAGCCGCTTCGAGCATCAGAGCAATGGACCCTGCAACGTGTGGCGCGGAAAACGAGGTGCCGGACACAACGCTGTACTTATCGCCCGGAGCACTCGACCTAATGTACTGGCCTGGCGCGCTGAACTCGGGTTTCAGCTCATCCCAGAAGGATGGCCCGTGGGCACTAAAAGATGCGACAAGGTCATCCGGGTCCGTTGCGCCGACCGCGATACTCTCGGGGAAAGCAGCAGGTGAGGTGACCGTTCCGCTCGTTGTGTGCACCTGCCGCAGGTTCCCCGCCGCGAAGACCGGGACGATGCCGGCAGCGCGCAATGCCAGTACGTCGGGCCGGAAAGTGATGTCGGCTCCGTTGGTGGCGTTGCCCCAGGAATTGTTTACGACATCCGGCGCCTTTGAGGGATCTGGATTCTCTCCTTGCAGATCGGTCGGGGCAAGGATCCATTGAAAACCCTGGTGAATCCACAGGTCGGTCGCCGCACCAGTATCGTCGAATACCTTGACCGCGACCCATTGGGCACCCGGCGCCACACCGATGCGGAGGCGCTCTCCACTTTCATCGACGCCGTCGCCTACGATCGCTCCCATCGTGTGAGTACCGTGGCCCCTAATGGGATCGGAAGGGTTGTCGTTAGGGGCTTGCGGATACGTCCCGGTAGGGTCAAACCAGTCGTAATCGTGCTCTTCATCCCGACCACGGTACTTGTCCCGTAACGCATTGTGTTGCCAATCTACACCCGTGTCGAGGCTAGCGACGACAACGCCTCGGCCGGTGATCCCCAGGTCATCCCAGACCGCGTCTGCCCGGATCTGTTTAATGTTCCACAACACAATCTGCGACTCGGAGACCTCTGTGCCGTTCTGAACTGGCCCTTCGCCCGGGCTCAGAGCTTGCTCTGAGCTTGCCGAAGGGACAGGCTCGGGAAGGTGGCGGACGTGATTTGCGCGGATTCTGATTACGTCTTCCCGATTCGCAATGTCGGCCAGTGTCTGGCCGTCACCTGTCACCGCTACGCCGTTGAAAATCCACAAGGGGATGATGTCGCTGGCGTGCCCGGCCTGTTCCTGCTTGCCTAGGAACGCGAGAATGTCTCGCTGCGAGCGCTGCGCCGTACTCCGGAGGGTATCGAACACAGTCAGCCGGCGCTCGGCCAGGCTCTTGATTTGTGCTGCAGAAGACAGATCAGCCTGCTCTCGCAAGTAGACAATAAATGTAGCCCGGCCCTCTTCGATGATTTGTTTTAGCACCAAGGGTTCGATCTTCGCCAGAGCGGCCGGCGGCAGCTTGGGGATTTCGGATTGTGGACCCTTCGACAGGCTCAGGGCGGCGTTTCGGATTGGGGATTTCGGATTGTGGATTGCAGAAACCTTTCGAATACCGAATTCCGAAATTCGAAATGGGGAGACGAACCCCGCCACGAACAACAGGGATGCGACGAGGATAACAGCCAGAATGCGGCCAGTCCGGCGGAAATTCATTGTTTGCTCCTTAAAGAATTGTGAATCAACAATTCACAATTATCTACCCACCCGTGAGCCATTCATCTTGTCGGATTGAGGCGGGGCTTTCGTTAGACAGTTACAGACATAAAATGTTACCATTGGCACACACAAAAGTCAAAAACGAAGGCCGACCTGAGCCTGGTAGGGGACGAGGCAAGTCGGAGAGCAGGTTTGTTCGCCGATGAGCCCTCCATCCGCCTCGCCTCGCCCCTACTCCGACTTGGCGTGCGCCTACCGCCGGCTGATTCATTCGCAAGTGGACCGCCGGGAGAGGATGGTTGTGAGGATGTGCAGCAATTGCTGGTCCTGTTCGGGAAGGACTGTGCGAGGATCCAAAAGCAGTTGATCATTCTCTATCCGACCGATCACCGGTGGGTCGGATGCGCGAAGTTCCGCGGCAAGAGTATCGGGTGAATGAACACTGATGGCCAGCACATGGGTGGGGAGTGTCTCACCGGGAAGGGACCCGCCGCCAACGGTTGATTCTGCCGGCTCGACCCTCACCATCACTCCTGTGGCGTCCTGAGCCCTGTCGTCTGTCCTGAGCCCAGTCGAAGGGAAGGGTTGTCGAAGGGCAGCCCGCAGGTGGTCGGCCCATGCCAGCGCACGCCTTTCAAGCATTGCTGCCGGCGTCGAGATCATGCGCCATACCGGAATCTCTTCCGTGGCCCTCCCGCGCACGTAGCTCGACAGTGTCGCCTGGAGGCCGGCCAACGTGGTCTTGTCGACGCGCAGTGCCCGAGTCATGGGGAAGCGCTTGATCCGCTCGACCAGCTCGGCTTTGCCTACAATAACCCCAGCCTGTGGCCCGCCCAGCAACTTGTCGCCACTAAAACACACCAGGTCGGCGCCGGCCCTTCGACCGAGCTCAGGACAGGCCTCGACGGACGCCTGGACGGTCGGTTCGGGCATCAAGCCGTAAGCAGTAGTGTCTATCAGGCTGCCGCTCCCCAGGTCGTCCAAGACTGGCAACCCCCGCTCGGCTCCCAGGGCAACCAGTTCCTCAATGCTTGTCTCGTGGGTGAAGCCAGTGATGCGGAAGTTGCTGGAGTGCACCCGCATGAGCAGGGCTGTCTCTTCAGTGATGGCTGCGGCATAGTCACGCAGATAGGTCTTGTTGGTTGTACCAACTTCGACGAGGCGTGCACCACTCTGAGCCATGACCTCCGGGATACGGAATCCCCCACCAATCTCGACCAGTTGCCCCCGTGAGATGATGACTTCGCGGCCACGGGCCAGAGCGGTCAGGATCAGCAACGTGGCGGCGGCGTTGTTGTTGACGACCAGCGATGCTTCAGCACCTGTCAGCCGGCGCAGCAGATCCGTGGCGTGGGTGTAGCGCGACCCGCGCCGGCCGGCGTCCAGCTCGTACTCCAGGTTGCTGTAGCCGGCCCCGATTTCGTGCATTGCAGCGATAGCGGCCGCGCTGAGTGGGGCGCGTCCAAGATTGGTGTGAATGATCACGCCAGTCGCATTGATGACAGGCTGCAGGGTGGGGCGGAGCTCTGCACGTACCCCCTGGGCGACGGTGTCGGCGAGTTCCTCGTGAGTCGGAGCTGAGTGGCCGGCGCGGATCTCCACTCGCGTCTGCTCGAGAACCGTACGGGCAGTCTCGACGAGGATGTCATGACCGTAGCTCACCTCCAATGCGCGAAGTGTAGGGGCGCTCAAGAGTTTGTCTATGCTAGGCAGGTGACGCAGTTGTTCTTTCATTGGCGTGCTTCGCTACCTCCAGAACTGACGCCAAGAAGCAGCGCCGGGTGAGAGGCCCTTTATTGCGTACTGCGTACTACGTATTCCGAAAGCGGACGGCGTTCTCTCAGGATTACGAAATACGCAGTACGCAATACGATCCCCCATCACTCCAATACTCGCTACCGATACTCAGGTGCTCCAGGCGATGGCGTCGGAGGGATGTACGGCTTGGCGACGACGATGACACGGTGCGTGTTGGTCCAGTACGGCCAGCACGAGACGAGTGTCAGTCGTTCATCCGACGTAGGCGCTACCCATTGCGCATTCTTACGCCGCTGTTCCTCCGAGGCACCCACCTCTTTAACAATGAATGCACTTTCAACCTTG
>JBHIAO010000427.1:0-4944 GCA_046758565.1 Anaerolineae bacterium | reverse complement strand
GAATCGGCCGTTGATCTCGGACGACCTGGATACGACGAAGAATACGGCTATGGCAGGCTGGATGCAGCTGAAGCCCTGGTGCGGACCCCGCATCGCCTGTGGTTGCGCACGCCCAACCTGGAAGATCGAATTGCCCTGGTTTTCCTGCTAGATGATCAAGTCAATCACACATGTCAGAGCGTATGGAACCACGGAACAGGACCTCTAACGTGGACCTTAGAATCCAACGCGGACTGGCTGACGATAGGAGACCCCGGTGACTTGCGATCAGTACCCGTGCCATCGGACATCCAGGTCTGTGCCAACGCCGGCACACTCTCAGGATACGGCACGTTCGAGACGAGGCTTGAGGCCAAGAGCACTTTGACTCGCTACGAAGGCCCAGTTGGCATTGACGTTACTGCGGTTTATCAACCCAGACTCTCACGCGTACGGCTCAGCTTTATCCGGCGCTAGAGAGACTCGACAGTGAGAGAAGGACTCGCCACCTATCACTTTTGGTGCAGAGTGAAACAGAAGATTCGATCGATACTGAGTGATGACCCTCGACCTTCCGGCGCGGTGCGATAACCGCCGGCCCATGGTCATCTCGACGCGAAGATTAACAGATTCGTTGCATGATTTGCATCGGTATCAGTGCGATCTATGCCGGGCACGAGCACTCTGGTGTGGAACGAGGGTGCGGAGAATTGAATAAACGCGAACTGATACGACGTGCCAAGACTTATGATTCCAAGGCGCTGGCCGAAATACACACCCGTTACAGCCGGCAGATCTACGACCACGTCTACCGCTGGACTGGCGACCGATCGCTGGCAGAGGACCTCACTGCCGATGTGTTCATGCGATTCCTGGAAACCATCAGCTCCGTCGATTCGCAAACGTCGCTTCAAACGTGGCTGTACCGGATCGCCGGCCACCTGGTCATCGAGCACCAGCGCCGGCAGCCGTCACAGTCAGAAACACCGTCGGAAGATACCCAGAATTCAGAACTCCGGCAGGTTATCCGTCGGTTGCCGGCCGATCAGCAGCAGGTCCTCATTCTCAAGCTCGTTGAGGAGCTATCCAACGATGAGATAGCCCAAATCCTTGGCACAACCGAGGACTCCCTCAAGGAACTACAACATCGCGCGCTGATCGCTCTGCGGCGCTTAATGGCCGATTAATCAGGGAGGAGAGCAGTGAAGCGAAGCGCCTGGGTAATCATACTAATCGTCGTTGAAGGCTTCGATTCGCCAACATTCGCCCGACCTGTAACATGATGGATCAACCCTCAGAAGAGACTGGTCGCTCAGGCGGCATCGATCTTAGCGAAAGCGCAGTCGAAGTCCGGGACATCGCCGGCCGTGACAAAATCGAGATTCATCTGCCGGCCTCGCCCCGCAAGGGATGCTACGCCCAACTGGCCGAAAACATCAAATTCGCCATCTTCTTGGGCGTGATCCTGCTTGCCATCGCCGTCTTCTTCTATCTCAACCGGGTGATCCTGGTGGGGCCAAGCACACCCACGCCAACGACAACGCCGACGCCGGAGTCAACCGAGCCCGCTACGCCGGCGCCTGCTGAGATTGGACCCACTCCCACGCAAGAGTCGCAGACACCCGGGCCGCCAACCGATACACCTGCACGGACACCCAGGTCAGGCCTGCCAGCGACGACTGGCACAGCGCCACCAGCGCCGTCAATCAACACGCCGGCGCCGACGAGGGCACCGATACCGATCAAGCCGGCTGTCCTGCAGACGCCGGCCTCGACCACAACCACAGTGACCACAACACTCACACCGACCTTGACATCGGTCGCCACAGGAACGGCTACGATGACCACGACTCTCACACCGACCTTGACATCGGTTGCCACGGGAACGGCCACAGTGACTACGACATTTACACCGACGTCGACATCGGTTGCTACAAGTACGGCCACAGTGAGCCTGACGCTGACACCGACGTTGACATCGATTGCTACCGGGACGGCTACGGTAATCCTTCCTTGACCCGAATATCGAGGACCGCTGGCCTGCCCCCTGGGATGGCGCACAGTGGGTGACGGAACCCACGAGCACGGTGAATACCGAAGCCAACATCGTCACCGCCATGCCAGATCATCGTCCGCTCCACGGCATAAAAGAATTTCGAGCTCGTTTGCATCGCTAGTATATAGTGAGAGCCGGAAATCATTCTTCACCCGTCGGAAACCATTCTACACTGGTCAGAAGTCGTTCTGCAGCAGTCGGAGATCGTTGTGCAATGGCCGGAAATCGTCTTGTATCGGTCGGAAATCGTTCTACGTTGGCTGGAAATCGTTCTGAACTGGTCAGAACTCGTCCTGCACCGGTCGGAAATCGTTCTGCAGCAGTACAGGAAGATAGCGCCTACCTCCTCAAGCCTGCCGCAGATGTGCTTCTCAATCGCGTCGCCGACCGGACTATGAACATGCACCCGGAGAACTGGGACTGGGACAGCCAAAGGATTTCGAGCCGGTTTGCATCAATAGGGATAGATGGGGACAATCATAAGCTGAGTGCGTCATCGATGGCGGTCTTTCTGTCAAGAACGTAACGAGCCCTGGTGTCAGAAGCTCAGCCGATTGTAACATGGTTCCAGGGAAGTGTCAAGAATCATAGAAGCGAACCCATGCCTTTGTTAACCGAGCACCTGCGCCGCCGGCGCTATGCCATGGTCGAGCCGTTCTTGCGCGGAAAAGTGCTGGATATTGGTTGCGGTAACGCGGCAACAGCCCTTTCCCTGGAGTCCGTCCAGCGCTACGTTGGCATCGATTACCGCCCCACCCTGGTAGCCCACCAGCGCGAGCAATTCCCACAGCATGAATTCTACGTGTGCGACGTAGACCACGAACCCCTGCCGCTGCGGGAGATGCGTTTCGATACCGTGCTGATGGCGGCCATCATCGAGCACCTGGCCAATCCGGGCTGGGTGCTGGACCAGGTGACCGGCCACCTCCGACCGGAAGGCCGGCTGGTGATCACCACGCCCACGCCGAGGGGTGAGCGCGTCCACTGGCTGGGCGTGAGGGTGGGCCTGTTCCACCCTCACGCCGCCGAGGAGCATAAGGGCGCCTATGATCGCCAGTGTCTGGAGGGACTGCTGGCGGCTCATGGTTTCTCAGTTGTGCAGTATCGGCCTTTCGAGCTGGGGGCGAATCAGTTGGTGGTGTGCCGGCCGGCGGACGCAACTCATTCACAGAGCATGCAGCAAGGAGCGAAGCAATGAGATCACGATTGATCACCATTTATATTCTCGCCGTGCCTGTTCTCATCGTGGGATTCGAGCTTCTATTAGCTCAAGCCGGCGTTGGCCAAACGCGACAGTTATCCGCTACCTACGATACGCTTAGCTACCGTCAGGAACTGGACCCGTCTGAGACAGCAGCAATGGGCGGTGATGGGCAGGAATCAGCGTGGAATATAGATTTCATCAGCCAGCTTGACACCCCGATATCCACCGTCGCGGTGCGGGGAGCCTATGCCTATGTCGGTGCTGGGCGATGGCTGGTAGTGTTGGATGTCTCCGACCCGACCAATATGCCGGTTGTGAGCCGGACAGAGGTAGCTACCTCTTCCGGGATACAGGATATCCATCTCGCCGGCGACTACGCCTACGTGACTGCCGCCGGTCTGCGGACAATTGACATCTCCGACCCCACCGCGCCGATACAGGTAGGGACCTATGATACGCCAGGGCAGATTTACGTCGCTGGCAACTTCGCCTACGCAGCCGTTGCAGGGCAGTGGGACTCGATCTGCTCGTGCTATGTCCATAGTCTGCGGGTGGTGGACATCTCCGATCCCACTACGCCGGTGGAGGTAGGCTACGAGGAGTACGAGACACAGGGTGCTGCCTTGGGTATTCAGGTTGCCGGTGATTATGCCTACGTGGTGTGGCAGTATTGCTACTCAACCGGTGGATATCCTCCCTATGATACTGTCGTCTGCCGTGGCGGCCTCCTGGTATTTGATGTTTCGAACTCTGCTACGCCTGTAAAGGTGGGAACTCTCGCGATACCGGTAGGTATCAATGACATGTATGTCACCCGAGACTATGTCTTCGTTGCTGCCGAGGATAGCTTGCGGGTGATTGACGTCTCAGATCCCACTGCGCCGGTGGAAGTAGGACTCGCGGCGGAAGACGCCTCAGATATCTATGTGGCCGGCTCTTACGCCTATTTGTTGAACTCTGGTGGTCTTACGGTTGTTGACATCTCCAACCCCACCGCACCATTCAAGACAGGCTCCTACCGAATCCCGGGTACACCTCGAGAGATCTACGTTGCTGGCTCCCACGCCTACCTGGCTACCTATCAGTACACTTGGGAACATGGAGGAAAAACAGGTCTTTGGGTACTTGATCTTTCCAACCCGCGTAGACCAGTAGAGGTTGGCACATATACTCCGCTGGACGATGCCTCGAGTGTTCATGTCGTCGGCTCATATGCCTATGTAGCTGCTCCGAGCGCGGGTATAGATCTGTTTGTGGTCGATGTCTCCGCCCCAGCCGCGCCGATAGAGTTGGGTACCTACGAAGTACCGGGGCACGTCTCCGACATCTACGTCACCAACGGTTACGTCTACCTGTTGTGGCAAAGGAACGACAGGGTTCGTGCTTTCGGCCTACGAGTAGTAGATATCTCGAACCCCACTGCCCCGGTGAATGTGGGCACCTACGACATGGACGTGGACTCTCGCGACACTCCAGGTCCTGGTTTGGACTTCTACGTCGCCGGCGACTACGCCTACATAGCCGGTTATGATGGCCTGTGGGTGGTAGATGTCTCAGACCCCAGAGCACCGACGCTAGCCGGGGTCTCCATCACGCAATTCACAGATTACCACGCCATCCACGTATCCGGTGATTACGCGTACGTGGCAGCTAGTGAGTTAAGTCGTCCCGAGGAACTCCGTGTGATTGACGTCTCAGATCCCAC
>JBHIAO010000426.1:0-4950 GCA_046758565.1 Anaerolineae bacterium | reverse complement strand
GAGCAGGAAAGCGATCAGAATGATCAGATTCTTTCGAGTGAGCATGTCTCCTCCTGAAAATAGTTGGTTAGATGGTTAGATGGTTCGCATGGCACCAGCCATCTAACCATCCAACCATCCAGCATTCTCATGTCATGGTGCCCCTGGGGGCATGTTGACTCCTCTACAAATATGTTCGTAGTCAGGCAGCGTTTCTTTTTCACCACCCCCTTTCTGTGCAAGGGAGCGGAGGAGCTTCTGTGAGAGGGAGACAGGGAGACAAGGTGACAAGGTGACCTTTACCTTCGTGAAAGGTCTGCAACCCACAGTTCGCCTTGTCTCCCCTTCCCTCTGTCTCCTTGTCACCTCTACCCCTCTGCTCCTCTGCCCCTCTGCTCAACAAGCCGGCACCAACTCACGCTCACGTGCCGGGGCCTCGAGTTCCAGCGGCACGAGTTCACGCTTCATGACCCGCAGCGCCTGCTCCGGGTTCACCCGGCCGTACAGGCCACCCAGGATGGTCACCAGGTACCGGGCGTCCAGCAACACCGGTCCTGTGGGCCGCAGGACGTGCGACTCGTGGGGATTGTACAACGCCCCGCTGGCAATCAGCGCCAGTTCTTCCTGGAAGCCGGGTTCCTGATCCCGGCACTTGTGGTAGATGGTGCCACCAATAAGGAGCACTGTCACAGGTTGGTTGAAGAAATTCACACCGTGCTGAAGGAAGTATGTCTCTGTCTCCTTCACCCAGCCGGCATGCTTGCCCGTCGCCACGGCCATGATCTCTTTCGCCAGATAGGACTGGGCCGCGTTCTCCAGAGGTGTCTGCGGTGTGATGTGCGGATTCTGGCTGATCCAGTTCAGGTAGCCGTCCAGGTCCACCTGGTAAGCACCGTTGTAGCTGCGCATGAAGCGGCGGAACTGGTCATCCCCCGGGCCAAACTCGCGGGGGAAGCAGGCCGCCAGGTAGTGGCTCAACTCCCGGGCCATGGCACCGTCTTGGAAGCGTTTCAGTTCCTTCAGGTTCTCGGCATTGTAGCTCAGGCCGTATTTGCCCTCCACGCGGCGATAGACCAGCGGCACATTGGGAGTCTTCAAAATCGTGCGTTTCACCTTGCGCCGTGGGTCGTCGCCCGGGAACAGGTACAGCGGGTTATCGCTCACGTTGGAGTAGAAGTCCGTCGTCGCGCCGCCGATGTCCAGGGCCAGGATATTGCTCAGCCCTTCCTCGTCCCCGTATCCGTGCGCCAGCAGGTTAATACCCCGGAAGGCCGCCCGCGGTGTCGGAATGAACGGAGCGTCCATGTACTCCTCAACGACGTCGAAGCCCTTGCCGCGGATGATCACTGTCTGAAAGAGCTCGCGGATAGCCTCGTTCACCACCTCGATGTGGAACTCGTTGATCTCGGGCATGACGTTGGGTGTCACCCAGATGTCTACGCCGTGGTGGCGGAAGATGTTCTCGACCTGCTCGCGGACGTCCTGGTTGCCGGCGTAGATCACGGGCACGCCATAGTCGGTGTAGGTGGCGTACTTCGCTGCCTTGGCCAGCATACGGGCGTTGTGCAGTTGCGTCTCAGTATCGCCCCCCTGGTCGGTGCCACCGGCCAGCAGGATGATCTCCGGTTGGTCCACCTCGTAGATGGCACGGGCCTGCTCGGGGGGCAGCCGGCCCTCGTAGGTCCCCATCAGTTTGGCGCCGGCGGTCAGGGCCGCCAACTCGGCGGCGAAGCCGGATTCCTCCTTGACCAGCGCCACGGTAACCATCTTGAGGCCGCCCTTGGCGCTGGAGCAGGGCAACCGCACGGCGAACTCGCTCATCTTCCGCGCCAGCGGCTGCCAGTCGCCCCGCGTCTGGCAGGTCTCCAGCACCCCCAGCCCGTCTGCCAGGCCAATGCGAAGATCCTGGGCCGTGGTCGGCACGTAGCGCAGCTCGAAGGCTTCGTCCTCGGTGTCGAAGATGCCGATCTTGGTGTAGGTGCTGCCAAAGTCTACCACCAGGATCTTCTCAGCGGCCAGGCCGGTGATGCCGATCGCCTTGCGAAACTGGGCGACGGCCTGGTCGTCCACCTGCTCGACCTCGGCGTCCTTAGCGATGAAGCTGACCTCGTCGGCGCGGCTGACGTCTTTGTAGAAATACCACGGATAGCGCTGGCGCACCAGGTCCACGCGCTCGAACTCGCTGTTCACCCTGACGCCGTCCCACTCGTCGATGCGGCACATGCCGTCCACGACCTTGGTACGGCAGGCGCCGGCCATCTCGTAGCGCCGGTCCACCACGGTGATGTGGGGACCCTGATAGAGGCCAATCTGCAGTCCCAGGTCCAGCGTGTCGGCGGCAATGAGTCCGCAAGTGCCGGTGGGATAGTTCGCTTCGTCGATCAGGCTGAGCAGCATGGTCTCGAAGTTCTGCTCCGGGTCCTCTGTGGGCTCTTTGGCCCACTCCCAGAAGTTCTCGGGCGTGATGGGACCGTCGTACCCGCCCAGGATGGCGCCGTGGAGCACGTTGTACATGGCGCCCTCTTTCAGCTCCCGCTTGCGGGCCTTCATCACGGGGTCGTCCCAGATGTCCGGCACGTGGCCCTTGGCGAAATCCCAGCACACCTGCTTCACAATCTCGCACGACTCGATGATGTCGTCGGCTGAGGCCTCGTGATGGGCTTCGGAGTGGGTCACCACGTGCAGAATATCAGGTTCCAGGTAGAGTTGAGTGTAGATGCCGAAGGCCAGGTGCCCCTTGGCCTGGTTTAGGTTCGGCGGGAAGCTGGGCAGGCCCGATCGGGCCTGCTTGATGATATTGAAGTGGAAATATCGGGTCAGGGGCTCGGCCAGATCGTAGGCCGCCTTCATCTTGGCCAAATCGTCCAGGGCCGAAATCTCTGGCGGCAGCTCGAACATCATCTGCATAACATAGTGCCGGATGCCCTTCTTCAGAGCGATGACAGCACAGAGAACGTGATCGGTGACCTGCATGTCGTCGCTGGCGTAGCGCAGGCCCCACTGGTGGGGGTCGTTGATCTCCAGGGGCTTGCCCCGCTGGGCCCACCACTCGATGGTGCGGAAGTGCTCATCAAAGGCATCGCGAATGCTGATAGGACCTCGCCCGTCCAGTTCGTTGTAGAAGAAGATCGGCACCGCCGGGAAGCACATATTGAGGTGCTCCTCCCACAGTTGAGCCAACTCCACCAACTCGTCGGTGCCGGTGTAGATGCGAGTCATGGGGTAGTTGCCCCGTCGCGTGGCGGCCTTCAACCGCTTCAGGTCCTCGATGCTGCGGATCGGGGCCCCGCCCTGGCCGGCCAGGTACTTGCCGGGATCCTCCTCGCCCCGGATGAACTTGGCCAGGAGTTCCTGGGAGGTCTGGTCCGGAGCCAGGGAGACGATCTCGAAGGCGTCGGCGTCGGCCAACTGCTCGAGGGCCTCCACCGTGGGTTCGATGACCTCGGCCGCGATGCCGATGTGGGCACGGATCACGGGGCGGTTCTCCCGCTCCCGGACCTGGCGAATGCGCTCAACCAGGAAGTCGGACCATTCGGGCGCTTCCTCCTCGTCGGCCGCCGGCTGCCGGCGGGCGAAGTGTGCCAACTCTTCCATGGTCACGAAGTCGTCCGCCACCAGCTCGAAGAAGCCCTGGAAGTGCTCCTGGTCCTTGTACGCTTCGGCCACCGCTTCCAGGTCGTAATTCTGCTCGTCCTCGCGGGAGAAGCGGTCCGGCTCCAGGGGCAGGCCGGTCATGGCCCGCACCAGGTTGGCCGCCGGCCGCAGCCCGCCGAAGGCGTAGCGGATACCGCTGTCTCGGGGGTGCAGCCCGTACCGCGTGGCCGTCTCCACAAACTCGGTGATCAATTTGTCCACGTGCAGGTCGCCCAGGCGCATGGAGACGCCCACCACCTCGGGCCGCGCTTCGCGGACCTTGTTAATGACCTCCGGGATCGGGACCGCCGGGCCCAGTTTGACTGAGACGTAGCCCTGGCCCTGGTCTTCCATCCAGTCGGCGAAGGTTTCAACACCCAGGTTGTGGACGCACTTGCCGATAGCGCCCACCATGACCCGCCGTTTGGGGCTCCGTTCTGGTGGTTTGTCTTTGGCCTCTTCGTCTGTTGTGTCCATTGAGGGTAGCTCCTTTTTTGTGTGAAACGTGATGCGTAAAACGTGAAACGTGAAGCCTGACCGTCCTGTATCAGTCATCACGTTTCACGTTTTACGTTTTACGTCTTACGTCATCCAGGCTCTCGAACCCATACCGCTGTGGTGCTCTTGAGCTCGCAACATCTCCCCCCTGCAGTTTGCCCTCGATCAGGTACTCCTTCCCCAGGCATTTCTGAGCCCACATGATCACCCGGTCCATCGTAGGCGTCGCCACACCGGCCAGCTCGGCGATGCCCCGGGTCACCACCAGGCCGTAGGGCACGTCCTCGGCCAGGTAGCGCGCCTGGAAGTCCGGCACCAGCCCGCCCCCGGTTGGGCGCATGGGGGCGCGGAGGCCGGCGTAGCTGCGATTGGTGGCGAAGCAGCTCTGCAGCGACGACGCGTCGGCGATGGCGTCGCCGTAGGAACGGCGCAGCCATTCGTCCAACGGCCGCACGGCACACAGGTCCACGTGGGGGAGGCGACGCTCCAGGGCGGCGCGCAGGATCTGCACCTCATCGCTCAACTGCTGGAGGATGCCGGCCGTGGTTGCGTCGATGGCCTGGTAGAAGAGCGGTGCCTCGGCGTAGGGGCGGTCATCCCAGTCGCGGAACAGGCCGTACATCACGCCGGGGTGGATGAGCTGGCCAGTGTCAGCCAGGGTGAGGCTCAGGAAACTGGCGCTAGGCTGCAGACGCACCTCCAGCAACTCGCTCAGCAGCGTGGCGATTTCCCCGGCGACGTCTGGGGGCCACGCGGTCAGGTCTACCTCCGCCTTGGTGCCCAGGATGGCGACTTCCTGCCCGTACTGCCGGATGCGGCAGGCCCAGGGGAGCGTCTGCA
>JBHIAO010000425.1:0-4970 GCA_046758565.1 Anaerolineae bacterium | reverse complement strand
CGCCACTTCGTGGCTCTGTTCTGTCTGTTGCATCCGGCAGAACTGGCGCGTCGTCTCGGCTTGCCCTTCCCGTTTCCGCTGTACATCTTTCAAAGCCGTGATGGGATGGAGGGCAGCGTCGCCTTCGCTCGCCAGGCTCTGTTGCTGGAGACTGCCCTGGGCGGGCGCTCTGACGTCAAGTGCGGTGGCGGGGCGATGATCTTCTGAAGGAGGATGTCCATGTATGAAGAAGAGTACGTTGACGAGAATCAGCACACCGAAGCACCGGCAGACGACGAACTGCCGCCCGAACCGCTCTTCTCTGCGCTGCTACGGCGCGTGGTATACCGGCTTTGGCCGGACGACCCTGTACTGGCCGACTTTGTGACCCATGTGGCGCCCAGGCTGTCAGTCGAGCTGGCTGTTAAATCGGCCAAAGGGGGCGAATTCGCTGCGGAGAAAGCGCAGGAGAAAGGGGAGGCGGTGCGCTATGCCCACGATCAGACCATGCGGGCTCATTTGGTCAATGGCCTGTTCCCCGCACTGCACGTGGCGAAGCATCTGCAAGCCTGGGGGGCACCCCAGTTGCGGCGTTGGGACGACCGTGCGCGCCGGCTTTTCATCGCCGGCTTCACCCTGCACGATTGGGTCAAGTTGCCAGAAGTAGAGCGCGAACTGAAGGAGGCCGGCCTGGGCCACGATGCCAACCCGAACCTGCACTTGCCGCTGATCGAGGACATCTTCCTCCGATGGTGCGCGAGACTGGGCCTGGACTTGTTGCTGGAGCCCATCGGCGGTGTCGATGCCGTGTTGCACGATCTGATCTACCTGGCGAGCAACACGCAGGACCGATGGGGCACCCTGCGCAATCTCAGCGCTCTGCCCCGCCAGATATTGGACGGTCGCACGCGGCAACTGTTGGTTCAGTTGTGCCGCCTGGCTGACCGCATCGCTTACGTCGGGCGCAACCCCCGTGACGCTGCGACGAATCCTTCCATCGGGGAAATGATCACCAGCCTCAGCAACGGAAGTGCATCACTGACCTATCACCACCTGGCCGACAATCGGGGTGTTCTGACCAATCTGATCCACAACGCTGCGCTGGGTGCCATGGGCAGTGAAGCACGCGTTCCGCTACTCTATGCCCCTAGCGGCGTGGTGTACCTGGAACACGCTGGCGCGCCGCCGTTGCCCGGTCCCGGTAGCGTGGCTGAAGATACTGTCCGGCGGGTACGACAAACCTGCGGTCATCGATTGACCACGTCGCTGGATGGCTTTAGACGAGATGGCAAGGGAATCAAGTTCGCCGACTACTACTGGCTGTATTTCGACCTGGCGCAGATGCTGGGTCTGAGCGCCAGGGCAGCCTTCAAGCTGATCACTCCGAACAAGACGCCGTCAGCCGGCCGGCGCTATGACAAAATGATCCAACAGGAGTTCCTCCCCGAGGAAGCTCTGGCCGGCCTGCCAGATGACCTCCGGGTAGATCAGTTGGCTGAATTCTGTTACCTGGCCGAGAAAATCGTAGGGGAACGCCAGTCGGAGCTTGATGTCACCAGCGTCCTACTGGAGGCCCTCGATCTGATGGATCTTCGTCCTCAATTTGAGGCCGTGCCACGCGATAATCGGGCCGGCGGCGTTGGCTATCACTGGTATTTCGCGGCTGGGCACTATCTCAAACATCATCCTGGCTTGAGTCCCGATCAATGGCAGGCGAGGGTCGAGAAACTGGCTCGCACCCTAGCAGAGGCACTCCCAGCGGAAGACTACGCGACGCCGGAGTCGGACAGACCAGCCCCTGGTCAGCCGCACGGCGATGGATGGGACGATCTGCGGGCATACGTACAGCAAACCCTCAACCTTCCGCGGCAGGCAGACAAGGAGACCATCCCAGGTCTCTTTGCCACTGAGTTGCAGCGCTATCGCAACGCCAAACGCCGTGGCCGGGGGACCACAGCCATGTGCTCCCTTTGCTCATCGTCGTATACGGTTGACAAACAACAAGAGGCCGGTGTCCTCTTCGCTCCCCAGGTGTACAGCAACAAGATGGTACTCCACGGCGGTAAAGCCATTCGTGACATCTGCGCCATCTGCGGGCTGGAGATGATGCTGCGCCAGATTCTCATGAACCGTTCCAATCTCAGCGGCGCACGCTTCGAGGGCCGCAACATCCGCTACCTGTACTTTTACCCCACCTACTTCTTCACTCCGGAGACCCTGGAGGTCTTTCGTGCAGCCCACAACCAGATACGACGTATCAGCTTCACCGAGTTGCGCAGGCGATTGGTGACAACGGACGACAGCGGCGTTCAGTTGCATCTGGATCCGGTAACGTGGCAACAGATTGAAGATCTTCTGTTAGACCCCTCGCTCTTGGAAGACCCGGCCCGTGATCCCTTTGTGCGAATGCACTACCCCACCAACGAATCCATTACCTTCTACTTCCTGGGTGTTCCTCCGCCCGGCCGCGACGCCAAAGACGCTGAATCCTGGGTTCACCCGGCCTTTCTGTCCCTGCTGATGCCGTTGCTGCTGGATGTGAAGGTGGTGGCCAGCGAATCGCCGCTGCCACTGTTGGTCGAAGCCGATGAAATGACAGAATTGGTATACCTGGATGCCCCTCACGCTTTCGTGCGTTATCTGACCGGTGTCGAACGAATCAACGTTGATCGTATTCTGCCTCAATTGCAGCGGTTGGCGGTTGCATATCTCATCCATCTGGATGCCAACAGCCGCATGCGGCGAGGTCGTTACGATTACCGCTGGTCCGACATCCCGGCTCTTGCCCGGGACTTGAGTACGTCGCCGTTGTACGCGTTCTACTATCTGAAGAAATGGCAACGTGCCATTGAGGCCGACGGCATCCCCCAAAACAAGGCCCAACAGTACATGGGCTACGTCAGTTATCTCTTGGAAACCAATGGCTATTCTCAGAAGGGAGGTGTGACCATGAGCTATGCACGTGAATTGACGGATCTTTATCGTCGTTTCTACCGCGCACAACGGCTCAATTCAAACAGTATCTTGCGGCCCATTGCTGTCGCATCCGAGGCTATCCTCAAAGCTGACCGCCGGCTCTTTGGCGAGGAAGGACTGATCGAAGCGGTCTATGGGGAGTTGTACAGCTTCATGGATCGCGTGGGAAGCGGGCGGGCCGATGGCCGTTTCGCACCGGGCAGTAACTGGCAAAGCCGTCAGGAGGCAATGCGCGACTTCGCCGGCTACTTTGTAAGAGACGTTTTCTACGACGCTCTCAACGGCGATGTTGCTGCACTGCGTGGCAAGCAACTGAACCTGTTGAAGAGCGCCTGTGAGGTCATCTATCGGGACGCCGAGGCTGCCGACTGGGCGGCTCGGAAGGCAGCCGAGTAGCTGACACCAGGATCTGAAAGACAATCGAGAAAGGAGACCGACATGCAATTCTTGAACACGGACTGGTTCCCCAAGGACGTTCCATCGAAGCCGAGCGGCTATTACGCTCACCTCATCCTGCTGCGGGTGACCGACTCGTATCCGCTGTTCCAGACGGATGGTGAGCTGAACACCGCGCGGGTGCAGGCTGGCCGGCAGGCATCAGACATCGTCACACGCATCACGATGTTCAAACGCAAACAGACAACTCCCGAGCGTCTCACTGGTCGCGAACTGCTGCGCCGATACGGGTTGCTCACAGAAGAAGAGTGCGACTACAACGTGGACTTCTGCAAGACCTGTCCTGACTGCATCACCTACGGATTCGCCATCGGTGACGCCGGCTCCGAGAAATCCAAGGTAATCACCGATACCGCGTTCTCACTCACGCCCTACGACGACAGCCACGAAGCGTTCACCCTGAACGCGCCGTACGAGCACGGCACGATGAGCAGGAAGGGTGAGGTGACGAGCCGCATCAGCGAGCAGGACCACATTCGTCCGCAGGTCGTTTTTCCTGGAGTGATCACGGCCCGCGATTTGACGGCCAACCTCTTCGCCTTTGTTGTGAGCAACGTCCTGCGCACCCGTCGCTACGGGGCGCAGACCAGTCGCACCGGCAAGATGGAGAATCAACTCGTGGCAATTGCCTTGACTGACGGGGAGGTCTTCTCCAATCTACGCTTCACCCAGACGCTGTATGATGCTTTGCGGGAAGCCATCAACCCTCCTGATCCCGTGGATATCAACGCCGCCCTGATCACAGCCACCGCACTGGTCCCGGATCTCTTGGCAGAGGACGGGGTGGCCGTGGATCAACTGCTGACAGGGGAGGAACTGACTCGGGCTCTAAATGCCTGGAGTGTTGAGATGGGGGATGGTGCCAATACCCGGGCCATGCTGGAAGCGGCCTTCGCCGACAGCCGGCGCTACTATGAAGCCTACGTTGCGAAGAAGTGAGGTGTCGTTATGCGCGTGTACGTGTGCCAGCTTGTCCTCCACGAAAACCTGTTCTACGCTACCCGCGAGATAGGGCGTCTGTATGAGACTGGCCGCTATCTGCACAACTACGCGCTAACCTATGCTCTTGGGCTGGCCGTGGCTCCCTATTTTCATCGCGAGCAGATTCCCGGTTACGAGGAACAGTTGGCCCCTCTCAACGAGCATGGCATCTATGTGACGCCGGCCCGGGGTGTGGACATCGCATACGAGCTCAACACTTTCAAGTATGCAAACAAGAACTACCACGTGGAGATGGTGAAGAGCCGGCGCAACACGCCGTCATATGGTCGAGCGAAGGAGATCGCCGTGGGCAGCAGCTTCGAGTTTGCTGTTTTGAGCGAGGAACCATTGGTGCTGCCCCGCTGGATACGCCTGGGGTTGTGGCGCAGCAAGGCGGAAGTGCAGACCCTCGCAGAGGTTGAGGCAACCCTGAAACCATCGCAGACTGGGACGACCAGCTATCCCATGAATCCTCTGGACCTGCCGGGCCGGCTGGTGATCTACGACCTGATTTCCATGCCGCCTGTCAGCGTGGTGGATCGGGCCGTGATAGAGGGGGATTGGTGGGCTTTCGAGGC
>JBHIAO010000424.1:0-4972 GCA_046758565.1 Anaerolineae bacterium | reverse complement strand
CACCACCGCTTCGCCCGCCCCCGACATCTCGACCACCAGCGTCTTCACGGCCGCCGGCGATAGGCGTGCCAGACGCAGCGACTTTGCCAGCTCCTCCCGGCTCAACTGCTGTTGGAGCATCCGCAGGGGATGCCGCCGTCCCATCGCTTCGGGGCGCAGCGTGCCTGTCAGCAAGACCTGATGGCCGACCAGATGGCGGGCCAGGTAGTGGACCAGTTGCAAGGTGGACTCGGTGGCCCAATGCAGATCCTCCAGGACGATCAGGAGCGCGCTGTGAGAGGACAATCCGGCCAGGAAACGAGCGACGCCGTCGAAGAGACGCGCCCGTTCTTGATCTGAACCGATGGAGGCCGGGGCCGTCAGGTCGGGGTATTGCTCCGACATCTCCGGCACCAGGCGGGCCACCTCTGCGACGGTCCAGGCGGGAAAGTCCGCCAGTCCGGCCGGCGTCAGGCTTGGCCGAATGGTTCGCAGCGCCTCGGCCACGGGTTGGTAGGGCAGGACGCGCTCGAATTCGTAACAGCGTCCCCACAGCACCCGGACCCCCTGCCAACGGAGGTGGCCGGCGAACTCCTCGACCAGGCGACTCTTACCCACCCCGGCCTCGCCGCGGATGAGCACCAGGCCCCCCTGCTCCGCTTCCGCCCCCTGCCAGCATTCGTGCAAGAACGCCAGTTCCTGCTCCCGGCCCACCAGCGGACTGCGCGCCATCACGTCGAGGGGACTGCGCCCTGAAGGTACTGCAGGCGCTACCGTCGGTACCTGAGCCGGAAGCACCTGGGGCACGCGCCCGACCTCGAAGCGCCCCTCCAGGATCGCCTGGTAGAACTCGCGGGTCTCGACCATCGGCTCCACGTCCAGCTCCTGCCGCACGATCTCCTGGCAACGGCGGTACTGCTCCAGTGCCGCGTTGCGTTGACCCAGCCGGCAATAGGCGCGCATCGCCAGCCGGTGCGCGTCCTCCCGCAGCGGGTCGTGGCTCAGCAACTGCAGCGCCGCGGCCAGCGCTGCCTCGTGCTCTTCCCGCGCCTCATGACCGACCATCAGTCGCGCCAGCGCCTCGAAAAACAGGGTTTCCAGCCGATAACGTTCGTTGATGATCCAGTCATCGTAGAAGCCATCCAGGAACTCGCCCCGATATAGGCTGATGGCTGATTGCAGATGGCTGATGGCTGATGGCTGATAGCTGATGGCTGATAGCTGATGGCTGATGGCGTCCTGGTTTGGAGAGCTATCTGCCATCGGCCATTGGCTATCTGCCATCTGCCATCGGCTATCTGCCAGTCGTTCGAATTCCTCGACGTCTAGCCAAAGGTTCGCCTGGGGATCGAACTGTACTGTGTGGGGATCGCTCAGGATGCACCCTTCGTCGGGGAGACAACGGCGGATGTGCCACAGGGCGGTGGCGAGGGAGCGGCGCGCTTTGCGCTCTGGCCGATCGCCCCAGAAGAGGCCGGCCAGCCGATCCCGGGGCTGGGGCCGGTCGCGATGCAGGACCAGGTAGGCCAGCAGAGACTGGGATTTGAGCGTGGGAGGCGTGGGCAGTGGCTGGTCATCACAGCGGATGTCCAGTGTGCCCAGAAAATACAACTGCAAGGCGGGCAATGTGAAGCCTCCTTTAAAAACTACCGGGGTCTCTCGGAAAAGGGTAGGAACCCAACCGCGTTGGGCGTCGCTTGCCCCAAATGTGTGGCCTCGCTAGAAGAGAGGAAAGACCCTGCAAGAGTCGCTCAACGTCGTCTTGTGTGTTGAAGGCCGCTATCGAGACTCTGACGGCGGGAAACTCCAGCTGAACCTTGACGACAACCCGTGCTCTTTCTCCCAACTCGCTGACCGCGTGCTGCACGTGATCGAGGTCATTGTCCGGCAGGGTGAAACTGGTGATGCCAGATGACTGCTGATTGCCCAGAGGCGTCAGAATCGAGATGCCAGGCAAGGCTTGTAGGCCCGTCCGCAGGTGAGCGGAAAGCCGGGCGACGTAACGCTCGATGGTTGTCAATCCCACCGTCTCCAGTAGGGTCAGAGCGGCATCCAACCCCGCCCGCGTCGCCAGGCTCTGCGTGCCGATTTCGGTGCGACGGGCGACTGAAAGCGAGTCGGCCTGTTCCTCTTGACTCTCTGGTGGGGTATCACCAGGCGCCATAACGAAGTCGGGGAAGAACCGATCCAGGCGTGCCTGTGTCACGTACAGAAAGCCGAGGCCGGCAGGTCCCAGGAGCCATTTGCGAGCAGAGCCGGCATAGAAATCACAACCGACATCGGAGATGTTCACTGGGAACTGACCGACCGCCTGAGCACCATCGACGAGCACGGGCACACCATGCGCGTGGGCCAGGCGGGTGGCCTCCGCCACCGGCAGCCGGCGTCCATCCAGGCAAGAAACGTGGGAAAGGAGGAGCAATCGGGTCTGGTGTTCACGGTCAAGCGTCTGTTCCAGGCTCCTCAGAAAGGGCTGGTCTCCTTCCTCAACCGGAACAATCACATTGCGCACACCGCGTCGTTGAGCTAATCCTTGTTGCAGCGTACGAGTGCTGATATGCTCGGTAGATGATGTTACCAGCACATCGTCTGGCTGCCATTGGATGCTGCCGATGACGTAATGGATGGCCATGGTGGCATTGTTTGTCCAGCCTAACTCTGTCGAGCTTACACCGAGAAAGGCGGCCAGGTGAGCACGGGTTGCCTCAATTTGAGGGCCGAGGTTTTCGAGTAGTCGAGGGGATGTCAGGCCGGCATCCCCTTCGGCATCGAGGGTGTGAATCACAGCCTCGCGGACAGTGTTGGATAATGGCGCTACGGAGCCCGTTTGGAAATAGGAGACCTTCTGTAAAAGAGGGAACTCGGCCCGGAACGCCGGCTGCCACGTCAAGTTGTCAGATTCACTGTTCGCATGTGAGGTTTTCATTTGCCGTCTGATCTCGGGAACAGAACTGTGCGTGAAGCGTGATGCGTGAAACGTGATAGTCCTCCACCACGGGTCATCACGTTTCACGTTTCACGTTTTACTTGACTGGATTGAGGGCATCTTGCAACCCATCTCCCATAAGTGTAAAGGCGTACATCGTGAGGGCAATCATGATGGCCGGGAAGGTGCTCAGGTACCAGTGAGATTGGACATAGGGAAGGTACTCGCTGAGCATCTTGCCCCAACTCGGTGTCGGTGCATTGACGCCGATGCCCAGGAAACTCAAGCCGGCCTCGCCCATCATGGCGCTGGGAATGCCGAGGGTCAGGCTGACGATGACCGGGGCGAGGCAATTGGGAAGCAGGTGACGCGTGATAATGTGCCAGTCGGTAGCCCCGATGGCCCTGGCTGCCAGAGTGAAATCCTGCTCTCGCAGTGAGAGGATCTGGCCCCGGATGAGACGGGCAGTACCGATCCAACTGGTCACAGCCATAGCGATGTAGATGTTTATCAGCCCACTGCCGAGGACAGTCATCATCAGGATGGCGAAGAGGAGCGTTGGGAAGGCTGACATGACATCCACAACACGCATCAGCGCGTAGTCAACCACGCCGCCAAACCAGCCGGCCAGGGCACCGATGGGTGCACCGATCAGGAAGGCCGCTGTATTGACGACCAGCGCCACAGACATTGAGATACGCGCCCCATAAATGATGCGGCTCGAGACATCGCGCCCGAAAGGATCCGTGCCCATCACGTGCCTTTTGGAGGGAAACTGCCAGGCCTCGCTATAGACCTGCTTATCGTAGTGCGTGGGGGCCAGCCACGGGGCGAAGACGGCCATGATGATCAGAATCGAGACCAGGAATGAGGCGACCACGGAGAGTCTGTTGCGAGAGAAGCGGAGCATGGCATTGGCCCACAAGCTGCGTTCGGGCCGGCGAAAAACAGGTTGTGGGGCAATTGCGCCTCCGCTTGTTGTCATCTTGCGCCCCCTGTCAGGCGCACCCGTGGGTCAACTCTGACGTACAACAAGTCGGTCACCAGATAAGCCAGGGCGATCACGGAAGACCACAAGAGTGAGAGGGCCATGATGACCGGGTAATCGCGATTGTAGATGCCCAAAGTGAGCTGGCTGCCAATGCCGGGGATGCGGAAGATCGTTTCGATGAAGAAGGAGCCTGTGACCATCCATGCGACGAGAGGACCGGTGATGGTGAGGAGAGGGATGAGGGCGTTCTTGAACGCATGACGCAGGAAAACAACGCGCGGAGGCAGTCCCTTGGCATGGGCCGTACGGATGTAGTCGGCGCGCAGGGCCTCCAGCAGGCCGGAGCGGGTATACCGGGCAATGGTGGCCGCCGGCCCCGAAGCGTAAGCGATGACAGGCATGATCATCTGTTTGGGCGTACCCCAGCCGCCGGTGGGCAACCAACCCAGTTTGACGGCGAAAATGACGATCATTAAGGCAGCAATCACGAAAGTGGGGGTCACGATACCCGTCACTACACCGACGGAGGTAAGATAGTCAATTCTAGAGTTGGGCTTCAGAGCCGCAAGCGTTCCCATCGTCAAGCCCACGGCGAGAGAAACAACCAGAGTTGCAAGCCCGAGCTGGATGGTCGCCGGCCAACTGCGGCGCAAGAACTGGATGACTGGCTCGCCGTAGCGGAAGGAGATGCCGAGATCGCCCCGCAGCGCATGGAACATGTAGCTCAAGTATTGCCGATAGAGGGGTTTATCCAGGTTGTATTTTCGCAGCAGGGCTTCACGAACATGTTCAGGGACGGGCATTTCTTGGTGCTGAGCCGTGTCGAAAGGTCCGCCTGGCACAGCATGCATCATCAGAAAGGTGATGATAGATACGGCAAGGAGGACGCCGATAATCCCAAGCAGACGCCCTATTACGTAACGCAGCATGGCCTTCCCTCCTGCATGAGACCGGACTTGGCCTGCGGGCGGCGCGTGAAACGTGAAAACGTAAAACGTAATGGATCTTCCATGGTCAGCGCTTTACGGCGTTACTCCGCAACATTTGCGTCATGTGCGTGAATTATCGCCTCGTAA
>JBHIAO010000423.1:0-5000 GCA_046758565.1 Anaerolineae bacterium | reverse complement strand
CTGACAATCTCTTCGCTGTCGATGACCAGGCCGAAACGGTGGGTGACGGTCTGAAGTGTGGCTTCGTGCAGATCCTTCTTCCATGAGGCTGTGGCATCGCGTGGTATCACGACGTAATAACCGGTCTCAAACGCATCCCTCAGCGTGCTCTCCACGCACACATTCGTGGACACGCCGCTGGTGATGACCGTACGAATTCCGCGGCCGCGCAAGATCATATCAAGATCGGTCCCCTTGAACGCGCTATAGCGATGCTTGTAGATGGTGAGCTCCTCGTCACGGGGCGAGAGCACGTCGATAAACTCCGCACCCTCGCTACCCGCCAGGCACAAAACATCGGAAGAGTAGGTCGAGCGGCGACGCTGCGCGAGCCACGGGGCGGAATCGCTACGGTGATCCGGCAGCGTCAGAAATCCGACATGCCCGACCAGCACCCCCGATGCACGCGCGGCGTCGAGCAGCCTCACCAGGTTGGGGATGATTGACCGGGTAGCGCTCAGATCTCGCCCGGCCTTATCGGCGAGGAATCCGTCGAGCACGAGATCCTTCTGCATGTCGATGATCAGCAGCGCGGTGTGCGCCGGCGCGATGCGTTCCTTAAGCGTAGACAATAATTCCAGTTCCATAATATCGAGCCCCCTTGTACCGATGTGTCCGCCATGACGAACAAAGCGGCGATCGGAAATCCGGTCAAGCGGTATGCAGGCGAGCGTGGGCAGTGCGCCACCCGATTTTGACCGCTTGCCCGGACTTGAACCGGGTGTCGCTTTGCGCCTCGGAAATCCGCCGTACCGTGAGCTCGGCGCCGTTCGGAAGGCTTACCAGGTGCGAGGTGGTGAGCCCCAGGTAGACCTCTTCCACATAAGTCGCGGGGACGGTCTGCATTTGCCCGTTAACGTTGTGACCGGGCTCCATGAGCTGCAGGAGTTCCGAACGAATCGACACCGAGACCTTGTCGCCCTCTTGGACCTGCGCGCCGGAGGCATGGACGTCGATCCTGGCAAAGCCATAGTCGACCGTGACCTGATCCTCGCCCTTGACGACAACGCGGCCGTCGATCACGTTGTTCTCGCCGATGAAGTCAGCAGTGAATCGTTTGATCGGGTGTTCGTAAATGTCGCGCGCTGTGCCCTCCTCGACCAGCTCGCCGTCGGCGATGACGGCGATTCGGTCGGCAATGGTCATCGCCTCTTCCTGGTTATGGGTGACGTGGATGAAGGTGATGCCGACCTTTTCCTGGATTCGCTTGAGCTCGAGGCACATATCCTTACGCAGCTTGGCATCGAGCGACGCCAGCGGCTCGTCGAGCAATAAGATGTCGCTTTCCAACACCAGCGAGCGGGCGAGCTGGACACGCTGCTGTTGGCCGCCGGAAAGCTCATGGGGCATGCGTTCGTTGTAGCCCGTCAGCCCAACCAACTCCAGCATCCCATTAACCTTCTCGAAAATTTCCTCCTTCGGCAGCTTCCGCAGCCTTAAGCCGTAGGCGACGTTGCGCTCCACCGTCATGTGTGGAAACAGTGCGTAGCTCTGGAAGACCATCGAGGTCGGGCGCTCGTTCGGGGCCAGACCGTTCACCTCCTGGCCATGGAGAAGGACCCGCCCTGAGGTCGGCTTGGCGAACCCACCGATGAGCCGCAGCAACGTCGTCTTGCCGCCACCGCTCGGCCCCAGCAGCGCGAAATATTGGCCGCTTTCGATGCGAAAACTCACCGACTTGACGGCTGTCACCGGCCCGTAGTTCTTCGTCAGGCCGATCACCTCAACTGCAATATCCATCTTGCTGTTCATCTTGCTTCGAAGTATGCCAGGTTACCTTTGCCGCCCCTCCGCTCGCTCGACTTGATCGGCTCGGCCTTGGCTCGCATTTCATGGCCGGAACGTGCTGACTTGAGAAGCGTGTAAATCAAGATCGTTCCGACAACGAGCATCGAGACGGCGCTCATGATCCCGGCCATGGCGTAGGATTCTCCGGACATGCCCACATTCAACATCTGCCCGACCAGTACGTTGGAAAAGGTATCGAATCCCCCTTTTAGGAGGGCGGTGCGGGTGGCCTCGTTGAATGACAAGATGACGACGAAGGCGCAGGCGCTGAAGACGCCCGCCCGGATTTGCGGAAACTCCACTTGCCAAAACGCCTGCCAGGCAGTCGCGCCGCAGCCGCGCGCTGCTTCGGTCTGCTGTTCGCGATAGCGCGACATGGTGACCAGGATGACGACGAACACGTAGGGTAGGGTATAGACAATCTGGCCAATCATGGCGGTGGTAAAGCCGAGCTCAAACCAGCCGTAGAACCACGTCACTCCCAGCCTGTCGTTTAAAGCTTCGAAAAAATGGTTCAGATGCTTGTAATAAACTAGCAAGCTCGACCCCATTATGTCGGCAGGAATGAACAGCGGCGAGAGCATGAGGGTGACGAACAAAACTTTCTGCCGGCTCCTCTTGTAAAACTTTGCCGCCATCAGGCCCATGGGCACCGCGGTGAGCACCGCTGCCAGGGCGAGATAAGCCGTCCATTTCAGGGACGCCACCAGCATCGTGTCACCAAGTACGACGGCATACCATTCAAAAGTGAATTCGTAGATGCGCGCGGCGTAGCCGTGTTCGTTGAACGAGATGTAAATGACGTAGAACACCGGCGCCAACAGGACGCCGACCACCGATAGCAGGTACGCCCATTTAGCCCGGTAACTCCAGAGTCTAGTGTAATCGTCTTGCATCCGTCTTCAGCTTATCGGTTGCAGAACCCTGGTCAGGTCGAACAATCGGTGGCCGATGTAGAGCAAAACTATGAGCGTCAGCATCATGATCGCACTGATCGCCATGGCCAGAGGGAAATCGAGCGCGGTGATTGCCTGGTTCACAATCAGTCCTGCGTTGACGGCCCCCGGCCCGCCCAGGATGGTGGGTACGAGAGCAACCCCCAAGCTGTTTACGAATATGAACAGGCTCCCCGCAAAAATTCCCGGCGCGGCAAGCGGTATCACGACGTCGGTCAAGGTGCGCAGCGGGCGGGCGCCGAGATCGTCGCACACCTCGAACACATAGCGCTGTACCGCCTCCATTGCCAGGAAACCGGCGAACACCATGAACGGGAGGAAGGACACGACATCTCCTATGATCACCCCGACCGGTGAGAACAGGATCACCGAGATCGGCTCGGAGATGAGACCGATGTGCATAAGAAAAGCATTAATCAGTCCGTACCGGCCCAGCACCGGCCGCATTGCGAACACCCGGACAAGCTCCGAGATCATGAACGGGAGAATAAACAACAGAATAACCCGGTGCTGAGCAGCCTGAGGGACGCGACGGCGCACGAACACCGCGATGGGAAAGCCCACGACGAACGAAATGACCACGGCCGCTGCCGAATGAAACATTGAGAACAGATAATTCTCGGCGCGCGCTGAGGTGAAAAAATTCTCATAGGCGGCGAGGGTAAAGCCGGGCTCCATCCAGAACTGGGTGCGCTCGAACACACTCCACACGACAGTGAGCGCCACCGGCAGGGCGAAGAACAGGAGCATGAAGACGACGGGAATGTAAAAGGCCCACTTCTGAAGACCGTTTTCGCCCAACAGCCGACGCCAAAAAACCGGGGAGGCCGGCTGGCGCCGGTCTCCCCGTCCCGGTCGTGATGTGGTTGCTGAAGCGCTCGGCCTCATTGGCGGTCAGGCGGCCTGCAATCGGGCCCACCAGTCCTGATAGGCCCGGATATGCTTTGGGAACACGTTCTGCCACGCATTGCCCTTCACGGCATAACGCTCGTTTTTGCGCGCCAAGCGATCAGCCACTGTCTTGCGCGTCGCCTCGTCGAAGTCCTGCGGGTTGGCGTCCATGTATTCGTTGACCCCCACCATCTGCGGCCCGAACCCCAAACCCTTCAGCGTACGGGCACCGAACCAGGGTGACAGATAGAGGTTGGCAAGCTTGTAGAAGAGCTCATCCTTGCCGCGCTGCCTGCCGCCCCTGGTGAACATCACAATGTTATTCCACACTTGGTGGCCTTCCTTCATGGTGCCGTAACGGATGTCGGCCTTATCGCCGGTCTTCTTATCAGCAACCAGGGCGACAGGCTCCCAGCATGATGACATGACAACTTCGCCGCTGGCCAAGAGGCTGACGCCATTCTGGAAGCCATCCCAGAAGGTGCGAAACTGGCCCTTCTTCTTGTAGTCGATGAGGAACTGGCAGACGGCCTTGACCTCGTCGGGCTTCATGTTGGACGCATCCTCGATGTCCACTTTCCCGCTTTCCTTGAGGTAGATGGCCATGGTGGTCAAGGTCGGCCCGAAGTCGTTCTGGAGGGAGACCCGGCCCTTGAACTGGGAGTCAAACATGACTCCCCAGCTGTTCGGATGGAAGCCGAGCGCTTTGTAGTCGTAGGCCATCGAATCGGCGTTCGCGATGTAGGGAATTGCGTACACCTTACCCATGTAACGGATCGTATCGGCCGCGGACCCACCCTCGCGGTAGATGGGCAGAATGTTTTTGAAGTTCGGAATCTGGCTGGTATCGAGCGGCACGATCGCCTTTTGCGACGCGAGCGCGTCTTCCATACCACCGCCATTGTCGGTGAGGGCGTCGAAAAGCCTGGTGCCATCGCCGACAACCATCTTCTGAATGGCCTCATCGGCACGCGCGCTCTTGGTGGTGACAGCGAGCTTCGCGCCGGACTGGGCCGCCATGGCACTCCAGTCCTTGGCCCCCACTTTGGCGACAGCCGAGGCCCAGAGTTTCAGCGTCTTGGCCTCGGCGGCGCCCACGTCGGGGATCCGACCTGTAGCGGCCGCCGCGGCGATGCTGGCCATAGTTTGCAAAAAAATACGGCGAGAGAACTGGAACTGGTTCATAGTTTTTCCTCCTTTGCTAAATATTCAGAAGTTCCTTTTATGACGGGCCGACGTGATCCAGGAATTCCCGAAGAACACCGGTCAACCCACCCTCGAAGACCCCAGGCGACTACCCCCGGCCCAAACTAACCTGCGATCCCT
>JBHIAO010000422.1:0-5013 GCA_046758565.1 Anaerolineae bacterium | reverse complement strand
GTAGGGCCCGCCGGTGGGCTCGGAGTAGATCCAGGCGTTGAGGTCGGCGACGCCGGCGTTGGGGTTGGTCTTGAGGGCGAACTCCTGGCCGTCGGTCAGGCCGTCCCCATCGGCGTCGGCCTTGCGCGGGTCAGGGAAAGCCCAGCGGTTGACGAAGTAGCCGCGAAAGTCCATCATGTACCCTGCCCGCTCGGCGCCGTCGGAGAGGCCGTCGTTGTCGGTGTCGGGATTGTCGGGGCGAGTATTCAACCGCAGCTCCTCCCGATCGCTCAGGCCGTCGTCGTCGGTGTCGTATTTCGCCGGGTCCACGCCGCGGCCCTCGCGCCGCAGGCGGGCTTCGGCACCGTCGTCTATGCCATCACCATCGCTGTCGGGCTCTTCCGGGGAGGTGCCCAGTGCGGCCTCCGCGCTGTTGGCCACGCCGTCCCCATCCCGGTCGTAGTTGCTGAGCTGGTTCCAGGCCCATAGTTGGTCCACCGTAACTGGCAGCACGTCCAGGTACATCCGGCTGGGATCGGAGGTGGTGCTTCCGGAATCCTTTTTGGCACTCTCCCACCAGAGGCAGTGGCCGGCCGTGCAGATGTGGCCCAGTTTGTAGAGGATGGTGTACCCTACCTTGACGCTCAGATCAGCGGGCGCGTCTATGGCGGGCTGGAGCGGCGTGAGGTAGGCTTCGGTTCTGTTGCTGACAGGTCGCCGGCCACCGCTGGGCTCGCCCGTCGGCTTCCAGGTGGCAGAGTCCGTGGAGATTTGAGCCGGGTCAGCAGCGCTGGGCTGCCACGAGCCTTTGAGCGTGCTGGCCCGCAGATCACCGTTGTCGCCCCCGTCCTCTGTTACCAGGTCACCCCGGAACTCGGCCCGGAAGATCATCTTATTCCCAGGCACGCTGCCGGCTTCCAGGTTCTGCCAGGTGGTCTCCTTGACGTCGAACTTGATGCTCTTATCGTCAATGTTGGTAAGCACCTTGACGGTCAGGTATTGCTCGCCGATGATCTTGGCGATCCACCCGCTGACGCTGACACCGAAGAAGCTGCCGATGAAGTCGGCGATGGCCAGGATGGCTGAGATAATCACCCCGATGCCAAAGAACATCAGGACGAAGAGGACGATGGCCAGGATAGTGGCGCCGATGGCCAGGCTGAGGGCCATGTAATAGGCGGGGCCAGAGACGTCGGCGGTGGCACTGAAGAAGGCGTACCAGATGAGCACCAATTCCAGCACCAGGGCCACCACTGCCAGGATCACAGTCGCCTTGGTGACCTTGGCCGCCCCTTTGATCAAAGCCCAGACCCCTTTGGCTTCCTTGTACGCCGAATACACTTTGTGAATGGCCAGCCCCACGCCGATGGCTTTGAGGACGATCCCGACCGTCTTGCTGACCCCCTTGAAGATCAGGGTCAGAATGATGAAGGTGATGGCCGCAGCGACGATCACCACCGACCAGTAGGGGTGGTTCTTGATGAACTTGGACACCCAAGCAACGCCGCCCCGCCACGAGTCCAGGGTTCCCCTGGGGTCCAACACTTTTTCCAGGACGCTCTTGACTTTGGAGGCCAACGGCTTGAGAATGGTGTAAATGTCGCTATCCGCCATGACGTCGGGGTAGGTGATTTTCTGGGCTCCGACCTTGACGGTGCGCATCACCCCCTGGCTCCAGGAGATCCAGAAGAGCTTCATCATCTGCATCAGGTCAGTCCCGGCCGTCGCGCCGTAGCGTGCATCCAGGTCAGCCAGCATCTCATTTATGTCCATGGCCGCCCATTCGGAGTCGGCGTAGTGGTACTGGCTGAGCTTGAGACCACGCTCCACCAGCATGGGCACCGAGTCCAGGCTAAAGGTAGCGGCCACGCTGGGTGTTTGCGGGCCGGAGCCGGTCAGCAGGTCATCCAGGCTCAAGATGTTGAGCCGTTCCTCAAAGACGACCAGCAGCGCCGGCGTCCAGGTGGTGCTGTAGCCTGCCAGGATCTGCTTGGTTGTGGTCATCGTCGTCGTGGCAATGGCCTCGTCCATGTGGCTGTAGGTGTGGCGGGCCACGGTGACGGACGTGCTCACGCTCCAGCGCTCGACGTCGCTGCCCGAGGTGAAGCGCCGCTGCAGCTCGCCCAGGTTGTCCCATTGGCCCAGGAGGTAGGTCTGGGAAAGGCCCAACAGGATCTTGACCAGGTCGCCGTTATCCTGCTGATGGGGTGTGCCCACCACGGCCAGGTCGGTGCCTCCCTCTCCACTCACCCGCAGCCCGGCCACGCGGAAGCTGTCACGGTAGGTCTGCACGACCGCCTGGTCCACCTTAACGCCGTATTCGATGCACACCCGTCCGAAGAAGGGGATATCTATCGTGCGCACGCATCCCTGGCTGTCCAGCTTGGCGTTGATCATCCAGACTAGAGCCGCTTTGGTGCGGATGGTCTTGTCGCCCTGGAAGACAGCTTTGCCGTGGAAGGCAGCAGGGCGCCCCTCAGCGTCGTCAATGGTAGTGGGCACATACAGCTTCCAGGGGTACGTGCCTTTGGTGGCGCTGTCCTGGTTCTGGGTGTAGCCGATGCTGTACTGGCTGGCGTTGAGGGGCAGGTGCGAAGCCAGTACCTCCAGCATGGGGATGAGGGTCAGGTCGTCTGGAGAGCTATCCAGGTCGGTGATCTGACCCTTGTCGTCTCCAGGCCAGTCCAGCGTCTTCATGGCGTAACGGAGGTGCTTTGAATCGGACGGCTGGATCTGGAACTCCAGATAGACGGGGCCGCTGTGCCCGCGGGCGTCCACATCCAACGCATAGTAGTGGCCCACGGAGACCTCAGGCGAGTAGCTCCACGGCGACATGTCCAGGCTGTCCATCACCCCGTCGCCGTCGTTGTCGTCGTCCCACACGTTGGGCAGGCCGTCGTTGTCTGGATCCCACGAAGGGGCCTCGCCGACTGGTTCTGGCCACTCGGCGAAGTCGCCCAGGCCGTCCTGGTTGCTGTCGTTCAGGAAGGGATTGGTGTACCACTGCTTGTCAGCGTAAGTAAATCCCTCGATCTCCAAAGTGTCGGTGATCTGGTCGCGGTCGGTGTCAATGTGGGTGTCGTCGGTGCCCAGCAATATCTCGTACTGATCACACAGGCCATCGCCGTCGGAATCCTTATCGCCGGGGTAGCAACCGTCGGGGGGTGGTTCGGCGAGGGCCTCCATGCCAGGCGGTAGAGCCAGCTCGTGGATGCCGGCCAGGCGCGGATCGCGCAGGGGGAGCTTCTGGCCGATGGCATAGCCCGGCAGGGCGGAGTTGGGCTTGCCCGCTTCTTGCAGCCCCTCGATGAAGGCCTGGAGCGAGGGTCTCAGGGGCTTATCGGTGGGCTCGGCTGGGGGACGCACCCCCTGAGGCGGCGGTTGATCGGGCGACGGACCAGCCGCCTCGGCGCGATGTATGCGGAAGAAGCGATCCACCCGCCAGGCGGTGTACAGCGGCGACCCCACCATGCTGAGGATGACCGCTGTCACGATAGCGACGTAAAGCGGCTTGCATCGGCGGTGGGTGATCAGACCACAGATGAAGAGGAGAACGACAGCAAGGGAACCCAAGGAACTGAAGGAACTCAGAGGGAAAGTGATCTGAGTCCCCCCGATTTCCCCTGATTTCCCCGGAGTTCCCTGTTGAAAGTCCGCTACCACGTGGGCCCTGGCGCCGTACTCGTCGCTCACCTTGGGGAAGTCCAGGTCGAGGGTTTGGCGGATGGGGAAGCCATCGGCATCCACCCACAGCTCACCCTGGCCCGTCATGGCCTGGAAGAGAGGGGAGGGGGCCAGCTGAACGTTGGGCGGCAGGTCGGCGGCGTACTCGTGCTGCATCCGCTGGCGCAAGATCTCGGCGAAGCGAGGCCCATCAATGCGGTAGCGGTAGCAGGCCCCGGATGGCAACCGGCAATCGGCCATCCGCTCTACATCCCTGGCGGCCTCCAAGTAGGCCAGGTAGTCGCCGCCGGGCGCGATCAGGCTCATGGGACTCTCCGCCACGCGCTCCTGGCCCCGCTCGCGGATGATGGTCTTCGAGCCCTCCTGGATGACCTCCATGAGGGGCTCGACGGCGGCCGGGTTGGCCTGAGCCAGGGCACCGGCTATCAGGGAATTGGGTGGGCCAGTTTCGGGCCACACCCGCACGCGGCTGCGGCCAGGTTGCTCCATCTCACCCTCCAGGTAGAAGCTGACCCGCTCCTCCCGCCGGCCGAGCTGACTCCAGACGGGTCGGGGGATGAGTGTCTGCTCGACCCCGGCCTCGAAGCCATAGCCGGTGTCATGGGCCCTTTGCCATGCCTCCCGAACAGCCTCCGCCGGGTTGGGGGAGGCGACAAAGCTCTCGAACGCTTCCAGCGTGACGACTGCCCCGGCCAGCAAGGCCAGAGACAGAAACAGCGTCAGTAACGTACTTCCTCGGCGTTTCATGTCAGTCCTCATCATAAGTTCTCCTTCCCTCGATTATTGGTGGCTCTTGATCGGGCTGGCCGGTTTGCGCCACCCGCCGGATAGCCGGTAGCAGCTCGGTGCTCAGGTTGGCCTTGGGGACGAAATCGTCCGCGCCGGCTGCCAGCGCCGCCTGCCGGTAGGCTTTGGGGTCCAGCAGGGTTAGAGCGATGATGCCCACTTCGGGTAGCATGGACCGCAGGCGGGGGATGATTTCCAGCCCGCCCAGGCCGGGCATGTTCAGGTCAACAAGAATAACTTGCGGCTGCAGGTCTTGGGCCAAGATCAGGGCTTCCTCGCCCCCACGCGCCACGCCGACGACGGTCAGCTCGTCGTGTCGTCGCAAGAATTCGGTAGCAATGTGCAGAAACGCTTCGTGGTCGTCCACGAGCAGGACGCGAATCTTAGGAACCTTTTCCAGGTCTGTCGGATTGGACATAGTTGATCTCCCTGCCCTCGAACAAGTTTGGGACTCCGGTGTGCTAATCTCCCGTTTTCATTTTAACATAAACTAGGTTGCCTGTCTATGGGGTATTACCCTACCTTTGAACAAAAAAAGACCCCATTTCGGGGTCCGATTTTCGA
>JBHIAO010000421.1:0-5024 GCA_046758565.1 Anaerolineae bacterium | reverse complement strand
CGCAACCAAACTGCGTAAAACGTGAAACGTAAAACGTGAGGATTTCCGGTGTGAGTTCATCACGTTTCACGTTTCACGTTTTACGGACATGCTCCAGACCCACGGGTTCTGTTGGGCTGAAGTGTACTCCTCGGTAACAACATGCTGGTCGTAGGCGTGGACCTTGTTGAAATCAGACGCATTGAGAACGCCCTGGGCCGGCACGGCGATCGTTTCCTCGAACGTGTCTTCACGGCGGCTGAGTGTGATCACTGCGCCGGCCGCGTCGAAGCCCTGGCAGCCCGCTGGGCCGCGAAGGAAGCCGTCGCCAAGGCACTTGGCACCGGCGTGGGCGATGTCCGATGGCGGGAGATTGAGATCTGGTGCGACGATCGTGGAAAGCCCCACATCCGCCTCCACGGCGCGGCGTCTCGGCTGGCTGTTGCGCTCGGTATTACGGAACTGTCCGTCAGCCTCGCCCACGAGGGCGAATATGCTATTGCCTTCGTCGTCGGCACTAGTTCGGTTGAAGGTTAAAGGTTGACTTCACCTCACCACAAAATATGGACAGCCCGGGTCCCCTGACCCGGTTTTTCAGTGGAGTCAAGGTTGCAGGCTGCAAGTTGTAAGAACCTGTCTTCCACGAACATCGTACCTCAGGAGCTACGCACCACATAACAGTAGTGCCCACGGCTGTGCTAATGGGGCGGCGCGGGTTCATCCGTCGCCCCTTTTCAACTTTCAACCTGCAACCTGAAACCGAATATCATGAATCGTATCAAGATCGAACACAAACCTTGCAGCCACCATAATCACCAAGTTCACATTGAATTGCCGGGCGACTACCACGATTTGGCACATAACGCCGATGACATTGTGCGCGAGCTAGTCGCACCATATGCCAGGACCCGCCGGCTCTACGATATCATGCTGGAGGATCCGAGGGTCAATGCGCATTGGGACCTGGCCAACTATACGGCCGTGATGAAGATGGGGTATAATGATCACGGCCCGGTGCACGCTCAGGTTGCAACAGCCGGCGCGATGCAGATCGCTGCTGCGCTGATCAATGCCGACGTGCCGCTGGATGTGGTGGCGTCAGGCGTCGGCGACCTGGACGATGCCTTGCTTGTGGTGTTGACCGGCAGCATGCTGCACGACATTGGCAATCAGCTTCATCGACACAACCACGTGACATACGGCGTGATCCTGGCCCAACCGATTCTCGAGCGGTTGTTACCGCCGCTATATCCCGATCCCGAACAACTGCAGCTTATTCAGAGCTTCATCTTGTCCACCATCGCCACCCATGATTGCGACCCCCCGCCACTCATGATGGAGGGCGGGATCGTCGCCGTGGCCGACGGCACGGACTTGGCCAAGGGTCGCGGCCGCATGGCCTTCGACCTGGGCAAAATCGATATTCATTCTGTATCGGCGTTGTCGATTGAAGAGGTCTACATTCGACAGGGTGAGATAACGCCAGTGGAGATCGAGGTAGTGATGAGCAACTCAGCCGGCATCTTCCAGGTTCAGGAAACGTTGGTGCGCAAGCTGCTGCAAACGCCGCTGAAGGACTACGTGACTGTTCGTGCCTGCACTGCGCCGGCGGACGAGATTATTGACGAGCGGATCATCCACTGTGTGGCGCTGCAGGATGGATTCCTGCAGGTAGAGTAACTGTGAATTGTGAATTGACAATTCACAATTCACAATTTCTGTCAGTCGTTCAGCTCGATCCAGATTTGGTAAACGTCTCGCTTAGGCCACCAGGCTAATTCGGCAACCTCCTTCACCGTCGATCTGGCTCGGGCGCCCTGGACCTTGCGTTCGGCCAGCAAGGCTCGAACCTGATCTTCCGTCCAGGGAGCCGGCGGTTTCTCTGCGGCCCCCTCGATCACCAGCGTGAATTCCCCGCGCGGCTCGGTGGCCTCAAAATGACGTACCGCCTGGCGCAACGTCCCACGCCACACTTCTTCGTGAACCTTGGTGAGTTCACGACAGATGACGGTCTGCCGGTCGTCGAGCACTTCAACAAGATCGGCCAGACTGTCTCGCAGTCGATGGGGGCTCTCAAAGGCCACCAGCGTGTGCGGCAGCGCAGCTACGGAGGTCAATAATTCTACACGCTCAGCCGAATCGCGAGGTAAGAATCCCAGAAATAGAAAGGTGTCAGTCGACAGCCCGGACACCGCCACTGCTGTCGTAACCGCAGATGGGCCCGGCACAGGCACCACCCGGTAGCCGCGGTCAATGGCGCCACAGATCAGCCGTACACCGGGGTCTGAGATGCCCGGCATGCCGGCCTCGGTGACTAGCGCGATATCCTGCCCAGCCAACAAGTCCAGCAGGTATTCTTCCTTCTCGGGTGAGGTGTACTCGTGACAACTACTCAGCGGGGTATGAATGTCGTAGTGACTCAGCAGCTTGCGGGTTGTGCGCGTGTCCTCGGCCGCTATCAGTGCTACCTCTTTCAACACGCGCAACGCCCGCAGCGTGATATCCTCCAGATTTCCGATGGGGGTCGCGACGATGTACAATGTGCCGCCCTTCGACGGGCTCAGGACACCGCTGGACTGAGATGGGTTCGTCACGGGGATCTTTCGCTGAACAGCCGGCGGATTGCTCGCCAAACTGAGGTAATCACATCCGTTGATTCGTCCGCCTTCGCGGGACGATCGAGGTTTGCTCTGATCACATCCCGACCGGCTACATCACCCTTGAAGGTGATCTTAGAGCCAGGGGGAAAGTCCAAGCCACCGCTGCGGATCATCACAGGAGGCTTTTCGCCTACTGCTTCCTGATCGTGCTTGGCAGACCGGAGCTTACCTCCGGCAAAAATCACCCCATCATCGCTGCGCGTGAACAGCGTCGGGATTCCCCAGTCGATACGCATCTCACGAACAGCGGTACGGATGCCCAGCCGGCCTTCTGTGACGCAAGCATCGATGGGCCAGCGGCGGGCCAGCGATCGATAGAATTCCCGGGTGAAGACGACGGCACTCTCGTCGGGCATGGGCATCTGCATGGCGACGACGGCCGGCACCCCACCCCGCACCAGAGCCGGCGCCAGCCCCAGGAAGGGATCACCAGGCGCGGCAGCCGACTCACAAGCCGTCAGAACGACACACCGCAGCGACGTTCCCCCAAGCAGTGTCTCAAGCGCCGCAGCGCCCACGAATCGCGACGCATGCTCGTCATCTTCCAGAACCAGGTAACCCTGTCCAAGGGTCAACATTCCATGACCAATGTAGTGCAGCACGTGGAAACGCTCGCGCAGTAGGTCCTGAAGTCGAGCCGGCCGGCCGTCGGTCTCCACCGTCAGCTCGACAGCGCCGGCGTCCGTCAGGGGGTTCAGGGCATCCTCGATTAACGTGCGTTCCTGGCCAACGTGCAGGGCCGGCTGATCTGCCGGCGCCGAGATCAGCACGAGAACGCGCAACGGGCCGTCTACCTGAAGTGGGGGTACCGGCTGGGGCCGGGCCACGTAACGAACCAGCGACGTGCGGCGCGAAAGGGCCAGAAACTGTTCGGTTGCTGGGTTGTGAAGGTACTCCCAGGGAAGCAACTGAAGCTCGGCCGGGTCGATCCGTAAGCGGACACGCAACCCCTCGTCGCCAGCCATGCCAAGGCTCTCGGCGTAGCGGCCAGCGATCGGGGACCGGAAAACCGCGTGCCACAAGGCATTCCCCAGTCCACGAACCGTGTTCGGATCGGCGCGAAAGTCCCGCAAATCCCGCAAGGCCGACTCGACGGTTGCGTGTTCCAAGGGTGACGGCATCCGTGTCGCTTCGGGCGTTTCGCCGGCCGGCGATGCCGTCACTTCGACACGATAGCCGTCGTCAGCATTGCCGCGCATCCGAACGTCAAAATTACGCATAGTTCACTCCGCGAAGGGAATCCCCTGGAAACATGAACTCATTTCTTGTAGTTCGGCGGTTGTTCTTGTAGGATGACGTCGTGGGGATGGCTCTCCCGCAGGCCGGCCGAGGTAATTCTCATAAAGCGTGCCCTCTCCCACAACTGGGGGATACTGGCCGCACCGACGTAGCCCATGCCCGACCTCAAGCCACCCACCAACTGGACCACCTCGTCTTCCAGCGGCCCAACACATTTCACCATACCTTCAACGCCCTCGGGTACAAGCTTGGCCGTCACGCTCCCATGTGGTTGCTCATAACGGTCGGAGCCCTCCATGATCGCCCCCAGAGAGCCCATGCCGCGATAGCTCTTGTACATTTGCCCGTCGTGCCAGATGTTGGCCCCGGAACTCTCCTCCGCGGCGGCAAACAGACTACCCATCATCACGGCTGACGCGCCGGCCGCCAACGCCTTAACGATGTCTCCCGAGTAGCGAATACCGCCGTCGGCTATGACGGTCACACCGTGCTTCCGCGCCACCGTCGCACAATCCAGGACGGCTGTGATCTGCGGCACCCCGACGCCGGCCACGACACGCGTGGTGCAGATCGAGCCCGGTCCCACGCCAACTCGAAGGCCGTCGGCACCCGCATCCATGAGAGCGCGGGCACCATCGGCTGTTGCAACGCTGCCGGCGATAGTTGGCAGCGAGGGGAAGCGCCGCTTGAGGGCAGCAACGGCGTGCACAACGCGGCTGCTGTGACCATGGGACGAATCGACTACCAGGACATCAAGGCCGGCGTCGACCAGCGCCTCGACACGCTCCATCATATCCGGGCCGACGCCCGTGGCAGCAGCACACAGCAGCCGGCCATCGCCGTCCTGCGCCGCGTCTGGCGATCGAGCGCGCGTCGACTTGACCCGGCACACCTCGTCGGCCTGCCATGCGATACTGAGCTTGCGGTGGATCACGCCGATGCCACCCAACTGGGCCAGGGCAGTTGCCAACTCGGATTCGGTGACGGTGTCCATGGGCGCGGACACCAGCGGTGCCTTCAGTCGCACGCCGGCCACTAACTCCGTCGAGACATCGACTTCAGCCGGCAACACATCCGACGGCCCCGGCATCAACAGGACGTCGTCGAACGTGAGGCCTAGACGAATCGGTTCAACATCGTTCATTG
>JBHIAO010000420.1:0-5033 GCA_046758565.1 Anaerolineae bacterium | reverse complement strand
AGGTGATGGTTGAATCGGAGCCGGCCGGGTTCATTATTGTTTCCACCGGAGACCACGACTTTCCGATGGCCCACTGGAATTTCACCGGCGAGTCTCCTACCCAGGAGTTGGAACGAAAGGCACAGGAAGCCGGCAAGAATGCAGTGAAGTTCTTCAAACTCGATGCGCTGGCCTACGTTGCGGAGGACGCGCAGGGCAATCTGGTAGCCACCGTGGGAACGGAACTGGTCAAGGTGACAGGACTGGACCCTGCCTGGCTCGATCAGCCGGCTGAGGTGACTGAATCCGTTTGGACGCCGGATGAAGAAACGGTTGACGACACAAATCCACCGACTGGTGGTGAGTTGAGGGTAACCGGGCCGGTGACTTCAACACTGCAGTTGGGAGCCTGGGAATCGTGGGAGCAATTGAAAACGGAATACGCAGATTCATATGGCGTTCTGCTGGAGGGACTGCACCGCGAGGCCGTCAAGGAGTGGGAAATCGAACGTCTCTCGACACGATATGGCGAGGGCCTGACCAAGGGAGACACCTACACGCTGGCCCTGCTGTGCACGGGGACGCAAACGCCAACGATCACGCTGTCCGGAGCCGGCGTCCCGTTTGTCGATACGGAATTGGTGATGCGGGACGGACTGCCGTCGGCGTACAGGATTGAAGTGCTGGACTCCTCTCCGGGAGAGGATTTGCCCCTGGACGTCACAGTGGACTGTCCGGGTGGCATCAAGGAAACGGTCAAGTTCATGATCGTGGAACCTCCCGCTACCGTCTATCTGCCACTGGTCAGGCGGGGAGATGGCCCTGAGACCGGGGCGGCCCACATGACACAGAGCACACCCAGACTACAGGGTTCATGGGCCTGGTATTGGGCCTGGGCCGGCACCAATGATCAACGCATGTACAATCAGATTACCTTCTATCCGCCACCGACCATATCCAGTTGTTCGAGTGGTTGTGGCGCTACCGCCTGGGCCATGCTGTTCGGGTGGGCTGACTATCAGGCAGGAAGCCTTCACTGGAACTACTGGAGGCCTCGTTGGGGGATCTATCGCCAGAATGGCGGCTACGGAGCGAATGCCCGTGCGCCTGTCTATATGGACGCCGGCGTTCGGAACATGACCTGGGAAATCCGCGCGGACATTGCCACGTGGTGTGCCTTTGGCAGCGCTCCCACGTTTCCCTGGGACATGGACCAGGCCTCCGACTACCTCAAAGGCCGCACCGGCACCAGACTGGTCACTCACTACAATGTCTTCGGTATCACCGAAAGCCGGCTGCGTGTGTACGCACGCAACTCCATTCTGCACCGGAAGACGCCGGCCATCATCGGAACGGGGTGGCTCAACCACTACCCGCTGGCCTACGGCTACCAATGGTGGTCGCGCCGGGTGAAAAAGTGCTTTATCTGGTGCTGGTACACAACCCAGTACAGCCGTCAGTTCTGGGTCAATCAGGGCTGGGGTGGTAGCGGGAATGGTTGGATTCCAGCACGCACCTGGTTCGCTGGAGAAATATACCCGTAGACACACCCCAATTGATCACAACACCGTCTACACCCGTCCTGACGAATATGCAAGAATGTGGCTGGCAATTGCGCATCAATAGATAGACAACAATCACAACACAGTCTCCATCCGTTCTGACGAGGCTCTACCGAGCAAAGAGAGAGATCGCTGGTGAGGCAGACAAGAAAGCGGTCAAGGAGGCGACAAGATGCTAACCCGAACGACAGCGATCACGGTTCTGTTGTTGGCCGCCGTGACGGCGTTGCCGGTCGCCGGCGTGACAGCGAGCTTGGCCGCTCTGAGCGGATCCGAGCTGGCTCAGACTGTGGTGACCCTCAGTCTAGTAGCCGACGCCGGCATCGAATCCGGGGCACCCGACACGACCTTCGGCCATGCCGGCACCCTGCCCGTGTACTACGGGGGACAAAACGAGATCGGGCGCGCGCTGATCCGCTTCAACCTGGCCGCCTCGGTGCCGGCCGAGGCCATCATCGATTCGGCTCGTCTGGACGTGTTCCTGCAGTTTAGCGGGGGCGCGAATCCAGTCAATCTGGTTGCTGGCCTCGTCACCCAGGATTGGTCGGAGTCGGGGGTGACGTGGAACAACCAGCCGGCCACGGGCGAGCCCTTCCTGGCCACGCTGGTGGATACCAGCTCCGGCTACAAGAGCCTGGAAGTCACCGACATCGTGCGCGCCTGGCACAATGTACCCCACTACGGCCTGATGTTGCAGGGACCCGAAGGTGAGACCCTGTACGACCGCACCTTCGAGAGTCGTGAGGGCGGCGAAATGCCGCCGCGATTGGCGGTGACCTACCACCTGCCCGAAGCTCAGCCCTACACCTTCACCGGCCACGTCTACCTGGGTAGCCCACCTGACACCAGCACGCCCATTGGAGGTGTCACGGTCGGACTGTGGGGCGATGACAACGAGTGGCCTGAGGACGGCCGGCTCTTCTTGACCGAGACGGCCACCAATGGCGCCGGCGAGTTCACCCTGGTTTGGGAGTCGGGGGACATCTTTCCCTACTACCACATCATCGAGGAGGACCCACCCGGCACGATCTCCACCGGCGCCCACGCTGAGCCGCCGGGCTACGTGAAGAACTACAACGTGGTGTCCTACCTGGACATTCCGCCGGGCGAATACGGCGGCATCGGCTTCTGGGACCAGCCCGAAGCCGAGGACACGCCCACGGCCACCAGCACGCGCGTGACGGACACGCCCACGCTTTCGCCCACACCCACGGGGACGCTGCCGCCGGATTGCACGGAGTTGTTAGAAAACGGTGACTTCGAGACCGGCGTGCTGGACCCCTGGGCCGGCTTCGGTGACGTGAGGTTGGGTCCTGGCTGGAACAGCCCCCACGGCGTCTGGTTGGGTGGTACTGACAACGCCGGCGGTGAACTGCTGCAAGTGGTGACGATCCCACCCGGTGCCAACCCGGTGCGGCTCGAGTTCTGGTGGCTCGCCGAGAGCGAGATGGAGCAGCACAACGATATCCTCCAGGTGATCGTGCAGTACGGCGAGGAGCAAGCCGATCTGCTGCGCACACTGCGGGCCGTGACGCCGCTAGGACAGTGGCAGCAGGAAGGGGTGGACCTTACGACCTACGCCGGCCGGGAGGTTGCCGTGACCTTCTCTGTGCAGACCGACGGCGAGGTGCCCAGCACCTTCCGCTTGGACGACATCAGCCTGAAGGCATGTGGCGTGGCAACCACGACGCCTACACCGACACCCACACGGACGGCCACCCTGCCAGCCACGGCCACGCGCACCCTCACCCCCTCTCCCACTCTCCAGCTCTCCCCCTCGCCAACCTCCTCACCTACCCGGACGCCGACGACAACACCTACCCCCTCGCCCACGCCAGGGGCGATCTGCACCCTCGAAGACGTCAGCCCCGGCCCCGGCAGCACGCCCCAGCCGGTGTCGTGGAACGCTTCTCTGTGGGGCAAGATGTTGTCCCTGTCCATCACCGGTGTTCCGGGGGTCATCGGGCCGGCCACCAGTTGGACCACCCTCAATGGGAACGTACTGGTAGAGGGCCTGGCCGCTGCGGATCAGAATGGCAAGCTGATCATGTTCTACTGGTACCCCGGCAGTGACTGGAAGGCAGTCAACATCACAGAAAAAACCGGCCGTACCATCGCTGTCGAGCGACCGGAATACTGGCTCTTCACCGATACGGCCGGCCCCTTCGAGAAGCTGGCCGCGCCGGCCCCCAACGGCGACCTGCTGGTCTTCGCCTGGCGCGCTGAGACGGACTGGCAGGCCACGAACCTGTCCTCGCTCACCGGCAAGAAGATCACCGGGCCGGTGACCGCCTGGGTGACGCCTTTCGGCAGCGACCACGTCGAACACCTGGCCGCGCGGGCCACCAACAACGATCTGCTCGTCTTCTACCGACAGACGGGCGGCGCGTGGCAGGTGGTCAACGTCACCACCCTCACCGGTCAGAAGGTCGGTGGGCCGGCCACCAGTTGGACGCTGGAGGGCGGCCCCGAAGTGATCGAACGACTGGCCGCGCCGGCCCCCAACGGCGACCTGCTCCTCTTCACCTACCAGCCCAGCACCAACTGGCAGGTCACAAACCTGAGCCAGATCACCGGACAGAAGGTGGGCGGGCCGGCCACCGACTGGATCGCCCCCAGTGGCCCCCGCGCCGAAAACCTGGCAGCGCCGGCCACCAACGGCGACCTGGTCATCTTCTACTCCGACCCCATCGAGGGTGGCTGGCACGTGACCAACGTCACGTCCATCACCGGCCAGAAGGTAAGCGGGCCGGCCACCGACTGGCAGACCCAGAGCGGCAGCACCTGGTACGAGCATCTGGCGGCCGCCGGCCCGAACCAGCACCTGTATGCCTTCCACAAGCCAACTGGCGGAGCCTGGCAGGTGAGGGACGTGACCAACATCACCGGCAAGACGATCACCCACCCGCCCACAAGTTGGGTCACCCCCAACGGGCCGGTGTTGGTGGAGCACCTGGCCGCTCCAAACTGGGATGGCCGGCTGTACCTCTTCTTCTGGGAGCCGAGCCACGACTGGAAGACGGTCAACGTCTCCCTGAAAGCCAGCGGCCGCACTGTGTACGCTGCGGCCGAAAAGGCCGGCGTGTGGCGGTCCCGCGATTACGGCATCAACTGGGAGCAACTGACGCGACCACAGCCCGCACAGGGGGCCCAAACCATCGCTGGGCTGGATGTGCCGGTGGTGCACGACGTCGCCGTGTCGCCCACAGACCCGCGTCTGGTGTTGGCTGCCACCGGCAACGACAACCGCAACCCGTCACGCTCGGGTATCTACCGCTCCACGGACGGGGGCGCCACCTGGACGCGGGAGCACCAATTCACCTGCGGCAACCAGGTGCAGCCAGCCACCCAGGTGATCTTCGCTCCCGACGACCCCACCACGCTCTACGCAGCCGGCGGCTGTGCCATCGGCATCAGCACTGACAGTGGTGCGACGTGGACCGATGTCACGCTGCCCGGCACGGCCGCCTGGTCCCGGGCGTGGCACGTGGC
>JBHIAO010000419.1:0-5037 GCA_046758565.1 Anaerolineae bacterium | reverse complement strand
GTCTGAAAAACTCAAGAATCAGATTCCCCTCATCTTCCGACATGTATTCTCTCCACTTGTTCACCGTGTTATGGAAATGCATGGCATTAATCTCATTCTCAAACTCTTCGTACCAGACCAGTCCGCAAAAGTCTGTTACAGCTCGCAGATACTTCTGGGGCTGGGCGATGAGATCTTCGTATTGCAATTCATAGCATCGGTCCGGGAATTGGGCCATATTCTCGCGAATGTCATCTAAGTCTAACTGGATTTTGACAGCCGCCGAAAGAAGGGGGCCACCTCCCAAATCATTCCACGCTTGACGATACTCGGCCGGCACTTCCCCCCACTGCCACTCTTCACTGTCCAGTCCGCTGGTGACGTCTAACCAGCCGGCCTGTATCCAGGAACTGATAACCGATCTATGCTCCCGTTTCAAGAAGACGAAAATAGCGTCCGGGAAAATGCGATCGAAATAGGCAATTCGAGACCAGCCCGTCACTTTGACGAGCAATCTTCTTTTGTTTTGAAACTTGAGTACCTGTGATGTCATCTCACGAACAGGTTCAATCGCTCCGTCGGGGACATCATCAACCGTGAGCGGCTTATCACGTCTGCTAAAGTCGGGCAGGAGGTGTTCCCAGAACCTGTATGCCTCGAAAGGCTTTGGGAAATATGGCAGGTGTTTAACTTGATCGTTCAATACCTGTTGTCTGTATAAGTTTGAAAAGACCGACAGCCACGTTTGTGTCGGGAATACTTCGTTGAAAGTTGATAGCCAACCCACGTCCGGATGACGAGCAAGAATGCGATGCAGCATTGTCGAACCGCATCGACCCGTACCGACTATGATAATTGGCTTTTCAACCTGAGCCATTGCAAATCCTCCTTTATGAACCCGAGAGTGGTCGCCACCGGTTGAGATGCACCGACGACTGCAGAAGTCGAGCCCGAAGGACGTCCACCGTTGCACGTTGGCCGACGTTGTTGCGCCGCAGCCGTAGCTGGTTGGCCTTCCGCAGGTCGTTGGTGCCCCGCACGATCGTAAAGGCCAGTGCGAAGCCCTCATGTGCCAAAACCTTTACGACCTCGTCGTTGACCCCGCCACTTGGGTAGGCAAAGACTGGTGGAACCGGCCCAATTTCGCGTTCAAGGTCGTGAAGTGATCCCGCTGCCTCGGACCGTGCTTCTTCCGTCGAGATGCGGTTCATCAGCGGGTGGGTCCGGCTGTGAGCACCCATTGTAACGCCTTCGTGTGCCAGTCGCCGCAGTTCGTCCCAGCCCAGTACGTGATGCTCTGGAGGCGGTGCTTCGAGTTCGTCGCAGATTTTCTCGACCAAAGCCAAAGCCTCGCCGTGGTACAGGCTTTTCACATAACTCCTAAGCCTCCGAAAAGCCTGATCGCGCTGGGCCGCAGTCGCCAGGGAGAGCCGGCCCACCGGTGTGTCGAGTTCATCCCGACGGGCGGTGCTGTTTATGGCCTGTTGCAGTCGGTCCCACCAGAACACTCGTTCCGGGTGACCGGGGAAGGCGGTTGGCACGAACAGGGTTACCGGGAGCTGATAGCGTTTCAAGATCGGCCAGGCATGCTCTGCGAAGTTGCTGTATGCATCGTCGAACGTCACCATCACCGAGCGCGGCGGCAAAACGTCACCGTGCTGGTAGGCTTCCAGCAACTCTCGCATCGATACCACGTGGTAGTTGGCCGCCAGGTACTTCATTTGCTGGTCGAAGGCCTCCGGCTCATCTACGCTGTGATACGTCAGCACGCGCAGTAAGTTTGGACGCTGTTCGTTCAACTGCTCCAGCAGCGCCATGCATTTGAAGGAGAACCGGCTGCGCGCGGCGAAGGACCACAAAAGTCTGACCAATTCGTTCATCTATTCCCCCCTAATCCCAAAACTGAGTTCGCGCATGTGGTCAACCGTGTACCGCCACAAGGCGTAATAACGATTCGCCCGCAGCCATGCTGCTGTATCAGGGTCAAGCGGCCCCGGTGACCGCTCAGTATTGCCGAGGCGGATCAGGAGGTTGGCTGTGTAGCGTGCCCAGCACAAGACAAACAACGGTGTAAGCATGTGTGACTGTAGCTGCAGCCGCTCGGCATGAGCCTCGATGTAGGGATGTGCCCAGGCTGCCGGCCCAAAGAAGGCTTCGTGAAAGGCCGGCAGACAATCGCCGTTTGAGCGAGCTTTGTGCAACGCAAACGCCACATATGTCAGAAAGAAGAACAGGTCGTAGGCCGGCAGGCCGTGGGGCTCGGCCAGTTCCCAATCGACCACACCAACTCCTCCGTTCTTCAGCAGCACAATATTGGGATGGCTCAGGTCGCCGTGCTCGAACACCAGCGGCAGGTATGCATCACGTAGTGGCGCCACCACTTCCCAGGTCCGTTCCAACAGTCGCATCTCCTCGACAGACAGCGGGAACGCGTCCGCGAAGTGGCGCAGCGGTTGTTCGACCAGTCGTCCGAACCAGTTGGGGTCGGTGGCGATGGGGCTGCACGATGGCTGTTGAACCTCGATCAGCCAGTCAGTGACAGCGTTACAGCAGCCGACGGGGTCACGGCGAACGGTTGCTGGGTCCATCGGTTGGCCGGCCAGCGCTGTCTCGACCAGAACCGGCCGGCCGGCGTATGCCTCAAAGGTAATCACCCGTGGGATCGAGTCGAATCCGCCTGGGTAGCTGGCCTGGACGGCCTGCAGGTTGGCGACCTCTCGCTCAATGCCGGCATTGCTGCCGCTCAATCGCGGTATCTTGACCACCAGAACGGGGTCCGGCCCTTCCTCTGGCATCATAAGGAATACGACGTGGCCGGAAGCTCGAAAGCGTGGTGTCATGATAACGCACGTCAATCGGTCTGGCGTACCGTAATCCCAAAGGTCAAGCCGGCGCCAGTTGTTACGAAGAAAGGCTAGTGCGACGTTCATTCGAGTCCTCTCTGCGCCACAATGCTAAAGCACGGCACCATCTGCGGGAGTAGGCCACTTCGTAGCAGCCAGTGCCCAAGCGTCGCTTTCAGCCGGCCTGTTGCAGTGTCCTGACCTTGCGCAAAGGCATAGCGGACCGCGGCCGAAGAGTCAAGTGGAACGATCTTGGAGCAGGATTCGAAGTCCGGCCAGTGCCAATACACCTGTCCCCCGTGAAAACCGAGTCGCTCTGCCACAGTCATATAATGGACAGGGAAGGGTAGTAGTGGACGTTTCAGGAGCGACTGATAATGGACAGGCGGCCGCAGCCAACCAGGTCCGAAAAGGCCATACGCCTCGACGTACAGGAAGCCTCCCGATCTCACCAGTCGAGCAGCCTGACGCAGTGCTTCGAGAGTCGGGGCCTTTGCAATAACGACATCGTGCTGCGCCGCGTCCTTCACATGCTCCCGAGATGGCTCAATTATGATGAGCGAGGTGCTGAACAGCCGTAACGATTCTAACAGCGTGCCGGCTGCCGGACCGATGTACGCGACCTGTCCTAGATTCGGCTCTGGCAGCAGGAAGCGCCAGTCGACTCGGCGCGATGCCTGAAGGAGCGCATCTTGGTTAATCTGTTTTAACAGATTTTTCGTAGCAGGCGGGCAATTCATTGCTCGCCTCGCTTCGCGGGAAGTCCTACCTTCATCGCCTAGTCCACGTATCCCAATGCTCGGAGACGATCCAGTATCGCCTCGTCGTATTCTGCCTCTCGCATCTCGACGTGTTTGCCATTAAGTGAGCGCTCCCACGCCTTCAGCCGCTCAAACATGCTGCGCGCTACGTGAGGCCGCACGGTCACGAGGTTAGTCAACTCGCCTGGGTCGTTGACTAGATCGTACAGCTCGTGTTGCTGGTTCGACTTCCAGATGTATTTGTACTGGTCAGTCCGGATCATCCGCGCGATGACACTGTCCAGACTCTTGGGTGCAGTGTTCTCTGCGACAGCGAACGGACGCGCGTCAGTTGGTGGCGGCGCGATCAAGCTATGGGCGCTGTTTGTGGTTGTCTCAGGCATGCCGGCGCCCGCGAGTTCCAGCAACGTTGGGTACAAGTCAATCAACGATACCTGCTGTGGCACTCGCATCCCTGGCTGAAAGCATGCCGGGTAGCGGATGATTAGGGGTACATGCACCAGCGGTTCGTACAGGGTCATCCGGTGCCCCACCTGATCGTGCTCACCCAGACTATCGCCGTGGTCGGAAGTGACGACAACCACCGTCTCGTCCATGATGCCCAGTGTCTCAATGAACTGCATCAGCTCACCAATCTTATGATCCAGGTAGGCCAACTCGCCATCGTATAAGGCCTGTATGATTTCGATGTTATCCTTACGCTGCGCCTCCGGGCTGGCAAGGACTGCATCCTCGCCGTGGCCGACACGTGCTACGCGCCACGACGAGAAGTCTTTGGGCATAAAGCGTCTGTCATAAGGATGTGGTGGATTATAAGGCTCGTGACACTCCATGTAGTTGACAAATATGAAGAAGGGTGTACCAGGGTTCCTCAATTCGGTTATCCAGGTCTTTATTCTCTCATTCGTGAGTTTAGCCCCACTGTCGCCCAGGTTCCGCCGCCGCTTCGCGATCGATCGCGCATGCTGCAACGTACGCGCTAGACGTATGGCAGGACTTGCTAGTGAGCCGTATCGCTGTAATTGCATAATCAGCTTCGACAATGTCGTGCGCTCAATCCCGCGAGCCTTGGTGATATGCCAGACGTTTTCGACAGTGTCGAACCCCTGAGTCAACCCGGTAGTCTCGCTGATGTACGGGTTACTGGAGAAGCAGGCGGTTTGGTAGCCGTGCTGTTTGAGCCGGCGCGCCAGCGTCGGGAAATTCTCGGGCAAGGCATCCTTCGAAACCACCATACCATGGTTCAGCGGGTATAGACCGGTGAACAGCGAGGCATGAACTGGTAGTGTCCAGCAGCCCACCGAAATCGCCTGCTCGAAAAGCGTGCTTTGCGTCGCAAGTTGATCGATGTTGGGTGTCGTGGTGCGTAGATAGCCGCAGCACGATAGGTTCGCTGCACGCACACTGTCCATCACGATTAAGACAATATTCGGTTGCTTGTTCATTTCTCTCTC
>JBHIAO010000418.1:0-5043 GCA_046758565.1 Anaerolineae bacterium | reverse complement strand
GGTACCGAAGGGTACCGACAACCTGACTGCGCGTGTGTTTGTCGACTATCGGTGCGACGGTTTCTTCCAGGACGGTCTGGATATTCCGCTGCGGGATGCATCCGTAACGCTGCACTTCTCAAATGGCGCGCGGGACACCCGGCAGGTCAGGCCGTTTGGCTTGGTGAACTTCTCCGGGTTTAACAGCTTGGATGGCGTCACAGTGAGCGCTAAGCTGCCGGAGAGTTACAAGGGCTATCGGTTGGGCCGTTGTCCCAACAGCCCTGGCAATATCCGACTGCAGCCGGATGACTTCCCATTCGGGTATAACTCCGTACAGTTCGGGGTAGAGGTTGCGGGCGAGATGGCTGGTCCATAATCGATCCGCGGTGGCCCGACCAGATGCTAAAGGCTCGTGTCGGCTCGAGGCCGGCACCAGCCTAGCAGCGAAAGTTCTCCGGTCCGGACATGAACCTCCGCCTCAGCCGGTGCGCCCGGCGTAGGGCCAGCAACATCAGGAGTCGAAGCCGCCGCTGATGCCGGTAGGCGACGAGGACTGCCACAGCCAGGAGTGCCAGCATCACCAGGGCGAGCTCCGGTGGCAACGCGGTCGCCCGATCCCCTACCCAGTTCCCTACTACCAGACCGGGGCCACGGCCGGCCAGTACCGCCAGTAGCAGCCAGCGGAGCGGCACGCCACTGAGCCCAGCTATGTAGTAGACTGCATCGGGAACAGGGACGAGAAAGATTAGCCACCAGGTTAGCGGTGAGCGGACTCGCAGCCGGCGCTCCCAGCGCCGCAGTTGACGCGCCTTCACTAATCGCTGGATCACCGGCCGCCCCAGGTGACGAGCTGCGGTGGCAGCCAGGCCGGCCCCCAGCCCGAGGCCGATCAGGCTGTACAGCGATCCCCGGACGGCACCGAAGAGATAGCCGCCCATCACGCCCATGAATCCGCCAGGTAGCGGTGCCACCAGAATCTGGGCCACGAAGAGGGCGACGTAGGCCAGGGAGGCCAGGGGACCAAAGCTCTGCACCCAGGCCCGGGCGGCTTCGCCCGGCGGCTCTGCCCGAAGGGCTTCAGCGCGATCGATCAGGGCCAGGATTGGCTCCCGGAGCAGCAAGAGGACGACCAGCAAGGCCACAACTCCCAACGTGAGCCAGGTTTGCCGGCGTGCCAGGACTGTCTTGACCCGCCACCCCAGTTCGCGGCTATTCCGTCGCACTCTTCCTTCCATCCTGCGTTTTTCGGTAGCTCACCAACCGACTTCCTCGTGTTCAGAATTATGGAGCAAATCCGTAACCTAGGCAACTTTCGTCGTATCGTTATCAATCTTTGCCCGGGCGAAGCGGTTGATGTTTCTCATAGCATACTCAGCCGGCCAGCTCAATACCGGCCTTGGCCAGGCGTTCCTGCACCAGCGTCAACAGACGAGGGCGCATCTCTGCCGCCTTGCCGAAGCGCGCCTTGGCCACCAGCGTCAACTCCGTCTGTTGTCCGATCACGCCCGACTTGCTAATCACCTGCCACGGCTCCAGCAAGTTCGGCAACAAAACCACCGCATTTTGACCAAGCTCCTCCAGGAGGGACAGGGCGTGGCCTAGATCGGCTGCTGCGATCTTCAGCGTGATGTTGGCAGTGGAAAAGCGGCCCCGACTGAAGTTGCGCACTACCCGCACTTCGCCGTTGGGCACAACGTAAAGCTCACCCGTGGGCGCACGCATCCACGTGGTACGCAAGTTCACCGCCTCGATGACACCTTCTACGCCCAGTATTTCCACCTTCTCTCCGACGGCGAAGGTGTCCTCAAAGATGAAACCAATGCCGGTCAGAAAGTCGCTGATGAGGGGGCGGGCGCCGAGACCGAAGGCCGCGCTGAAGAGGCCAACCATCCAGACTAGCGTCGTAGCATCCACGAACTGACCTACGGTGGCCAGGGTGGCCACCGCGAATGCAACGAAACTGATGGCGCTGGCAATCAAGCTTTGAAGGGTTTCCTGACGCTCCCGGCTTGGCCGGCGGGTTTCCGGGGTGAAGCGGCTGGGCCGCACGATACGGCCTGCCATACGGCCGGCTAGGAGATGGACCACCCAAGCCACGGCGTAGAACGCCGCTATACGGACCAGGTGGCTCCACCATGTGGACGTGGTGAACAGTGTTTCGAGTTGAGCGAACATTTTTTCACTATCTCGTCAGGTAGAAATAGTCTCTCCGATAAGTCAGGTCGTGTAGTATAGACAGGCCTCGTAAAGCTCCTCTACCGCCTGCTTGTCCTCGCCAAAACGACACCTCACTTCTCGCATATGCTCGAAGTATTTCCCCGTCTCCTGCTGGCCTACCGGACTTGTAGCCAGCCATACCGGTGTCCTGGCACCCTCGTCTGGTGACTCGTGCCCCCCAAACCCCAGGTTATTGCTTAATCTGGAGTTCACATCGCCAGGATGGCAGGCGTTAACCGATACACCGTAGAGTCTTAATCTCTCCGCAAACGCCACCGTCAGCATCCGATTAGCTTGCTTCGATTGGCGATAGGCCTGTCCGTTGCTGTACCTGCGGCGCTTGAATTCCAGATCATCAAGATCGAGATCACCCGCCCAATAACTGGCCACGTTGACCACACGAGACGGAGACGATCTCTTGAGATGCTCACTAAGCGCTTGCGTCATCCAGAAGTATCCCAGCACGTTCGTGGCAAACTGGAGTTCGATTCCTTCGGGAGTCTCTTCACGTGTGCGTGGCGTCACGGCAGCGTTGTTGACCAGAACATGAAGTGGACCACGCCACCGATCAGCCAAAGCCCGGATGGATGACTGCCTGGATACGTCAATCAACTCGTACCGAACCCGGCTGTTACCTGTCGCCTGCGTGATGTCACTCACCGCCAGCCGGGCCTTCTCCTCATTTCGACACAGGAGAATAACCTCGTAAGCATGTTTCTCAGCGATCTGTCGCGCTATCGCCTTCCCGATAGCCCCCGTCGCACCCGTGACAAGAGCGACATGGCTCCTGATGTCTTCTTTCATCTCCATCGTCTTGTTCAACCTAAATCTCCTGGAAACTCAGCCAGGTACAGTAAGCGTAGATCGATGTACTTCCCACGATGGTAAACGACGTCGGTATCGTGCCATTCGCGACGCCGTCTACGCTTTGACAATCCGCCAAAAACTGGTTAAACTATCCCGGTGGCTGATCCACCTATTCCTCAGGGGGGATTATGAAAGACGAGCGACAACGAGCCCACGATTTGGTGACAACCATTCGGCATGCGTTCAGCGCCGACCGCGACGACGTTCGCCTCGTTCGCGCCCCACTACGGATTTGCCCTCTCGGTGCTCACATCGATCACCAGTTGGGGCTAGTGACCGGGATGACCATCAATGCCCCGATTCTCCTGGCCTATGTGCCCAATCCAATGCGACAGGTGCGCATTCACAGCCTCAACTTTTCACCACCCGTTGCCTTTAGCCTCGATGATGTACCACCCAGTGGCGATCCCTTGTGGGGGAACTACGTGCAAGGGGCTGCTCTGGCCCTGCTGCAACGATATGCGCTGCACTGCGGCGTGGACGGCGTGATCGCCGGCGACATGCCCATTGGCGGGCTCAGCTCATCGGCCGCCGTGGGTGTGGCCTATCTCCTGGCTCTGGAAGACGTCAACGACCTCGAAGTCACGCCGGTCGAAAACGTCGAGCTCGACCGTTACATCGAGAATGAGTACATCGGTCTGAATAATGGTATTCTGGATCAATCGGTTATCCTACTCAGCGATCGCCGGCACCTGACCTTCTTGGACTGTCAGTCTGTGGATTTCAGCCGGATCCCATCTCCTCTCGACCAAGATGACTTTGAGATTGTAGTCGTGTACTCCGGGTTGACCCAGGCCCTGGTGAGTACCGACTATAACCGGCGGGTGTCTCAGTGCCAAATGGCTGCGCGAATGCTTTTGGAACGGGCGGGACGCCGCGTAGCAGCCTCACCTTGTCTGCGGATGGTCCCACCAGAGGTCTTTTGGGATCATCAACGTCACCTACCCGAACCCCTGGCCAAGCGTGCCCGACACTTCTTCACCGAGATGGAACGTGTCCGCCAGGGGGTAGCAGCCTGGGAGGCCGGCGACCTGACGCGGTTCGGTGAACTGATGGCCCAGTCCGGTCACAGCTCCATTGTAAACTATGAATGTGGTTCCCCTCACCTGATCTCGCTCTACGAAATCCTGAGCAACTGCCCTGGGGTGTACGGTGCCCGGTTTAGCGGGGCCGGCTTCCGGGGCTGTTGTATCGGTCTGTCTGATCCGGCGCAGCGTGGGACAATCGTCGAGACCATACATCGCGAGTATCCAACCCGCCACCCCGACATCAAGGGAGAATACGGCATCTACTTCTGCAAGCCCGACGGGCCGGCCCGGCGGGTGCCACTACCGGAGTAAGAAACCATGACATTACAAGGCGTGATCCTGGCAGCCGGCAAAGGCTCTCGGTTACATCCCATCACCACCAGGCGTTCCAAAGCCATGTTACCTATCCTGGGCCAGCCCATCGTCGAGCGCGTGATGGAAGGGCTGTGGGACAACGGGGTGGATACCTTCATTTTGGTCGTCAGCCCCGACGACGCCGATATTGTGGGCTACTTCACCCAGGAGTCCCCGCTGGCGGACCATGTGACCTTCGTCGAGCAGCGCGAACGGCTAGGCATGGCCCATGCGCTGCAACAGGCCGCCCCCCACATCCAGGGCCCCTTCGTACTGTCCGCCTGCGACAACCTGGTACCCAGAGATCACATCGCTGAGCTTATTTCCAGCCACCACGCAGACCCGTCGCGCCAGGCAACACTCAGCCTGATGCACGTACCGCCCGCGTTGATCGGCCGGACGGGCATCGTGGCGCTGGACGGGGGGTGGGTGACGCGAATCGTGGAGAAGCCAGAACTCCACCAGGCACCGTCGGACGTGGCTAGCCTGCCCCTGTACGTCTTTAAGCCACGCATCCTGGACTACCTGCACGATGTGCCTCTATCGCCTCGCGGTGAGTACGAACTCCAGGATGCAATTCAGATGCTGATTGATC
>JBHIAO010000417.1:0-5062 GCA_046758565.1 Anaerolineae bacterium | reverse complement strand
CTATTTCCTGTGGCGCTCGTATCAGTCCGAAGTCCGTATCAGTTCAGTAGATAACATGGGAACCACAGAGCCATCTGATTATCCGCAATCCGAATCCGTTAATCCGCTTCGCCAAAGGCAATCCGTTGACCGCCCATCCGTTAATCCGCTATTATCCGCTGCCTTTGGCGGCCTCTTCGCCGGCCTCGTGCTGTATACCTACCTGGCGGCCCGCTTCTACCCAATCACGCTCGCAGCCATCGCCGTGTACACACTGGTCGTTGATCGCTGCCGCTTCCGGCGAAAACTGTCAGGACTAGTGGTGGCGGTTGCCAGCATGATGGTTGTGGTGGCTCCCCTTGCGGCGCACTTCGTCCGTAATCCGAACGACTTCGTAGAACGTGCCGATCAAGTGCTGGTCTTCACCCAGGCGGCGAGCGTATCCGAGGGCCTGCGTCTGTTCCTCGCGAACGTGTGGCAAACGGCACTGGCCTTTTTTGTGCAGGGTGATCCGCGCTGGCACTACAACCTGCCGGGCAAGCCCATCTTCGATCCGCTCGTCGGTATCTTCTTCGTGGCCGGCATCGCGATCGCGCTGCGCCGCTGGCGAGAGCTGCCCTACGCAGCGGTCCTGATCTGGACCGCCGTCATGTGTCTGCCCGGCATCCTGACCGCCGACCTTCAGCCGGCCGGCCAGCGCATGTTCGGCGTCTTCCCGGCCCTGGTGATGCTGCCGGCGCTGGGTCTCAACGCGACGTGGCACTGGATTGACGACCATCGGCCGCGACTGGCGCCGGTGGCGGTGGCCGGCCTGGCCCTTCTCTTCGTCTGGGAGGGCTTCAGCACGACACGGACCTACTTCGGCGACTGGGTGCGGCGCTACGAGACCTACGAAATCTTCAACGGTGACTACGCCCAAATGGCCGGCGTGGCCCGGGAGGAGATGGCGGTCGGCCACACCGTCGTGTTCGTCTCCGAGCACTACAAACACCCCACGTTGGCGTACCTGGCGCCAGAAACCATGGGCGAGGCAGTGTGGACGCTGGGCGAGCGTGGCCTGGTATTCCCAGTTCGGGGGGCGGACGAAACGGTCTACCTGGTACCTCGGGAGCCCTTCCCGCCCGGAAGTCAGGTTGATCGGATTCTCAGAGAACGGGCTCACACAGTTGACACGGTCACTGATTTCGCCGGCCGGCCAGCATTCACCATTTACCGGCTGCGCGAAACACCGCTGGGCCCATCGGACACCGAACAAACGCTCAACGGCGAAGTCCGCTTCATAGACGCGGGATGGCCGCACGCCGTCGACCGAGATATGCCGATTCCGGTGACCGTTCACTGGCAGGTCGTGAAGTCCATGCCGCAGGCCCGCACTTTTGCCCTGCACCTGGTCGATGGCCAGGGCCTGCGCTGGGCGCAGACGGACGAGATGAGCTATCTGTCCGAACAGTGGCATCCTGGCGACCAGGTCGAGCAGTGGTTCACGTTGCCCTTGGACCCGACGACGCCGGCCGGCGCATACACCCTGCAACTCGCCCTCACCGACGACAGCGCCCATCCCCTGCCCGTTCTCGCCGAGGGTGGGGTGCCGACCGGCGTGTGGCTCAAGCTCGGGGAGGTGGCACTCACGGAAGCCGGCGGCCGCATTGAGGACATCGGTAAAGGCACACCCATGACCCCATCTCTGCAGGTGTTGAACCACAGCCGAGTGGACGGGCCGGTAGTGCCTGGTATGCGCCTCACCCCGTCCGTCGTGTGGCAGAAAACCGCCACATCTGTCGCGGATCAGCCTGTGTGGATCGAGTTCGTCGACAGCGAGGGACAGACCTGGTTGGCGGTCGAGCAGCCACTCGCCAGCCAATACCCGCCATCGGCGTGGCAGGCCCGCACTGAGCGCGGTCGAAGTGTCGGCGAGGTCGTGCGAGCCCAGTATGCCGTCACGGTGCCGGCCACTGCGCCGGCGGGGCAGAGCAATGTTCGACTACGGCTGGGAGACGCGACCCTCGCACTCGGACAGATCGACATCCAAGCGGAAGGCCGGCTGTTCACCATTCCGGATATCAGCACGCCGGTGCGGGCGACCTTCGGCGAAAAGATTCGCCTTCTGGGTTACGATCTCCTGGAAACCACCTTCGCGCCCGGCGATGTGGTTCCGCTAACCCTGTACTGGCAGGCCTTGCGGTCCATCGAAGGGGACTACAAGGTGTTCACGCATCTGCTGGATCAGATCGGCCAGCTCCGTGGGCAGAAAGACAACGTGCCGGCCAGCGGAGCACGGCCAACCACTGGCTGGGTGAAGGACGAGGTCATCATCGACAGATACGAGATCCCCCTACCTCCCGATGCACCACCCGGCACGTACGAGATCGAGATCGGCCTGTATGACGCTACGACCATCGCTCGGCTGCCGGCCTTCGATGCCGGCGGGTCCCCCCTGCCCGACAACCGCGTCCTGCTGCCGCACAGGTTACAGGTTGAACGTTGAAGGTTGAAGTTCGACCGTGACACGTTCCGCCCGGTTTCCCATGAGCAGAGGAGCCAGGGAGATCACTTCCTGGCTTTCCATTTCCGATCACGTAGGGTATAATTGAATTCAATTGCTGACTTGAGAATTAGGCGACTATCGTGCGTTCACGGTCCTTTTTCCTTTCTCCCTTTTCCACTCTCCACTTTCCATCCTCCATCCTCCTTCTAGCTTTCGCTCTGCGCGTCTATCGGTTGAACCACCACGACATCTGGGGCGACGAGGCGTTCAGCATCTGGCTCAGCAAACAGCCTCTACACCAGGTCGTAGCCGGCGGCGCTGACACCCACCCGCCGCTCTATCCGCTGCTGCTTTTCGGCTGGCTGCGCGTGGCCGGCGATTCCTCCTTCGCCACCCGCTTTCTCTCGGTCATCCCGGGTGTCCTGCTGGTCGCTGTGGTCCACGTCCTGGGTTGCCGGCTGCTGTCCCGGCGCGCCGGCCTGTTAGCAGCCGGCCTCACTGCCGTATCCCCCTTCGCCGTCTACTACAGCCAGGAAACCCGCATGTACGCCTGGGCCGCCACCCTCAGCGCCCTATCCGTCTACGCCTTCCTCCTCATCACCCAATCTCTAATCTCCAATCTCCAATCTCCAATATCTAGTACCCAATCCCCAATACCTAACACCCAACCTCCGGCGTGGTACCTCGTCTACATCCTGGCGACCCTGGCCGCAGTCTACACCCACTACTATGCGTTCTTCGTGTTGCTGGCCCAAAACGCCTTTCTCATTGCAGATTGCGGAATGATATTTCGAAATTCGAAATCCGAAATCCGAAATCCGAATTGGCGCCGGCTGCGTCGATTTCTGCCAAGGTGGTTCGCCACGCAGGCCGGCATAGGGCTCGCCTACGTGCCGTGGGTCCTGATCCAGATGTCCTTCCTGCAGGGCAAGGCGCACACGCGGTTCGAGGCCTGGGGGCTATCGGGCATGCGCGACGTGTGGGCCAGAACGCTGACAGCATTCGGCCTGGGGACGACGGTGCCACCAAGCGTGGAATGGCTGGTGGCGGGACTCTTGCTCGTGGTTGGTGTAGGTGCGGCGACGGCCACGCGCCGCCGGCTGGGCCGAATGACTGTGCTCTACCTGGTCGTCCCACTCGGTGGGGCGTGGCTGGTGAACCCGATCATGCCTTTCTTCTACGAACGTTACCTGATCGTGGCACTGCCGGCCTACCTGCTGCTTCTGGCTGCCGGCCTGCTGTGGCTGGGGCGGCGTCAGATGCTCGCCGCGACGCTTGGGGTGGCGTTGGTGCTGGTGGCCAGCGGCTACTCCCTGTATAATTACTACGCCGAGCCGGCCTACACCAAGGGCGGCTACGGCCGATTGATGACGTATGTCGAGAACCATGCGCGCCCGGGTGATGCGCTACTGCTGGAGAATCTGTTGCAGACAGCTATTTACGACTACTACGCACCGCAGAACGTACCGGCCCACTGGTTCCCGCCCGAACACCCGTGGGATGATCCGCGAACCCGAGCGCAGTTGGAAAGTCTGGCTCGAAGATACAGCCGGCTGTGGTTGATCATGTTTGGCAACCCGGCCGAGTACGACCCGAACCATGAGCTGGAACGCTGGCTTACTGCGCATGGGTTCCGCAGCTATCACGGCGACTACGTGGACGCCAGCCTGACTTTGTATACCATGGGTCAGACCGACATTGCGTCGGAGGAAGTGAGGGCCAACTTTGCGGATAAGATAGAGCTGTTGGGTTACAGTCTCTACAGAGACGTGATTCCGCCCGGCGAGACCCTCGAACTGACGCTAAACTGGCAGGCCCTGACTGAGATGGACAAAGATTACACCATTTTCACTCACTTAATCACTGCCGACCAAACAATCTGGGCACAAATGGACAGCCAACCCCAGGCCGGCACGCATCCCACATCTTCCTGGGTGCCCGGCGAGCGTGTGGCTGATCGATTCGGTTTGCAGTTGGACCCAGATACACCGCCCGGCGCATATCAGATCGAGGTCGGCTGGTACGATCTGTCGACGTTGCAACGCCTGCCTGTGGTAGAGCCGGCCGGCCAGATCGACAGTGACCGGGTCCTGCTTGGGCCGGTGCACGTAACCGGTGAACGCTGATATGTACCAGTCACGAACTGTGAATTGTGAATTAAGGTATTGAGGCGGACAACAATGGCCAAGGCTGCCTCACAGGGGGCACGGTGCCCCTGGATCAGGTGATCGCCGAGTGTGAAAGCGAGCAGGGGTCGACCGTGACTGAGGTTGTAGACTTCCGAAGTCTGGGGAGACTTCGGAAGTCTGTGCGCCGCCCACCGTCCCCGCCCCCTACTGCTCAGGCTCCAGGTTGAACGGGTCGAAGGGATCGGGGATGCCGAGGGGCGAGCCGGCCAGCGTCTCCAGCGCCAACTCGTGGATGATGGCCGGGCGGACGTAGTGCTTGCGCCGTGCGGTGGCGCCACTGGACACGGACGGTTCCTCCGCCGTCTGAGGAGGGGCCGCCGGCCTCCCGGACGATTGGCGTCGCTGGTGTTCATGCTTTGACGTCATTGGAATCGCTCCTAATTCGTTGTAGTCCGTACCAACAACCGCG
>JBHIAO010000416.1:0-5109 GCA_046758565.1 Anaerolineae bacterium | reverse complement strand
GTAAACAGTGAACAGTGAGCAGTGAACAGTGAGCAGTGAACAGTGAGCAGTGAACTGTTACCAGTGCTTACTGTTTACTGTTTACTGTTCACTGTTCACTGACTGAGGGGAGCAAACAACTGAATGGCCGAACAGCAGGCACAGACGATGCATGTTGATGACAAAAGAAACGGTGACATCCTGCTCGAGGTGAAGGGATTGAAGAAGTATTTCCCAATCACCGAGGGAGTTGTGATTCAGCGTCACATTGGTGATATCAAGGCCGTAGACGGTCTTGATTTCTACATCCGCGAGGGTGAGACACTGGGCCTCGTGGGCGAGTCCGGGTGCGGCAAGTCTACAACGGGACGATCCATACTGCAATTGTACGAGCCCACGGCCGGCGAGGTTTGGTTCAAAGGCGTGAATATCGCAAAGCTACGCGGCGAGAAGCTGCGCCGCATGCGACGTGACATGCAGATGATCTTCCAGGACCCGTACGCCTCATTGAACCCCCGCATGACGGTGGGGAACATTATCGGGGAGCCACTGGAGGTCCACGGTCTGGCGAAAGGTAAGGCGAAGCAAGAACGCGTTCAGGAGCTGTTGAGGGTTGTTGGTCTCAACCCTTACTTTGTGAATCGTTATCCTCACGAGTTCTCCGGCGGTCAGCGCCAGCGCATCGGCGTGGCCCGAGCATTGGCCGTCAATCCAGACTTCATCGTATGTGATGAGCCGATTTCGGCGCTGGACGTTTCCATCCAGGCGCAGATTATCAACCTACTTGAGGAGTTACAGGGAGAGTTCAACCTGACGTATCTGTTCATCGCGCACGACCTCTCCGTCGTTCGACACATCTCCGACCGGGTGGCGGTGATGTACCTTGGCAAGATTGCCGAGATCGCCAACCGAACCGAGCTGTATGAAAACCCGTTGCATCCGTATACCAAAGCGCTGCTGTCGGCCGTACCAATTCCGGACCCTCTGATCGAGGAAGGTCGTGAGCGGATTATCCTGACGGGTGATGTGCCGAGTCCGGCCAATCCCCCGTCAGGTTGCGTCTTCCACACCCGCTGTCCCATCATGCAGCGACCGATTTGCGTAGAAGAAGAGCCAGCGTTGTACGACCGTGGCAACGAGCACTTTGTAGCGTGCCATCTGGTGTAAAAGGCCTTAGCACAAGTGATTTCTGAAAGGAGAGAATTTATGAAGAAGTTTGAGTTTCTACTTGCTGTAGTTGTCCTTCTTGGGTCGCTGTCAGCCTGTGGTCAACCAACACCGGTAACCAAGGTGGAGGAAAAGATTGTCAAAGAAACGGTGATCGTGCCACAGGAGGTGGAGAAGCAAGTTGAGATCGTCGTGACAGCCACGCCGCCGCCTCCCAAGCAGGGTGGTGTCTTCATTGAGGCCAGCAGCGCCGATGCTTCGATCCTCAATCCCATTCTCTGGGCTGACTCAGCCAGTTCCGGGGTTGGCGGTTGGTTCTTCCCCAGCTTACTCGGTCAGGATCCATTCACTGGCGAGGTTACGCCCACGGAGATGGCCGAGAGCTGGGAAACGTCGGAGGACGGCCTGACCTGGACTTTCCATCTGCGGGATGACGTATTCTGGAGCGACGGCGAGCAGGTCGACGCCGATGACTTCAAGTTCACCTACGATGCCATCGCCAGCGAGAACGTTGAGACACCCCGCAAGTCCCTCGTTGAGCAGATTGAGAGCATCGAGGTCCCCGATCCTCAGACCATCGTCGTGACCTTCAAAGAAGTCAAGTGCGACGGCCTTCTAGATTTGGGTCTGGGTTGGTTGCCCAGCCACCTGTATGCAGACGATTTCAGCGACATCATGGAAAATGAGTACAATGAGGCCCCGCCGGTCAGCGCCGGCCACTTCATCTTCCAGGACTGGGCCCGGGATGACCGCGTTACAGTGGTACGCAATCCTGACTACTGGAAGGGCGCTCCTAATCTCGAAGGCTGGATTTTCAAGATCGTGCCTGATCCTGGCGCCCGCCTGGGCCAACTGCAGGTTGGGGAAGTCGACTTCATCGGGGTTCAGCCGGAGCAGCTCACAACCATCGAGCTGGACCCGAACCTGGAAATCAACAAATTCAAGGACGATGGCTACAGCTACATCGGTCTGAACCTAGCCAACCCGGACAATCCTCAACCAGGTCGTGACGAGGAAGGCAACCCGGTTGAGCAAGATCCTCACCCGATTCTGAGTGATATCAACGTACGCAAGGCCATTGCCCACAGCCTTGACTACGAGACGATCATCAATAAGGTGTATCTGGGCCAGGGCTACAAGATCGCCAGCAATGTGCTGCCGGCAGTGGAGTGGGCCCACGACCCCAGCATTGAGCCCTACGACTTTGACACCGAACGGGCGGCTCAACTGCTGGAAGAGGCCGGGTGGGTAGATAGCGATGGCGACGGCGTACGTGAGAAAGATGGCCAGACGTTGTCTTTGACGCTGATAACTAATGCCGGCAACACCACCCGCGAAGACCTGGGTGTGCTGGCGCAGGATCAGCTCAACAGTGTCGGCTTCGACATCACCTTCGAAGCCATCGATTTTGGCACCCTGGTGGAGCAACTGCTGGGCCAGACTTATGACATGGTCATCATCGGCTGGACTGGCCTGGGCACCGATCCCAACGACGACAGCTTCTGGCACACCAAGTTCGATACGCCAGGCAGCGGCTTCAATTTTGTCAGCTACCACGATCCTGAAGTCGATGAGTTGCTGGAGAAGGGTGTCTCCGTGCCTGGCTGTGCTGTGGAAGATCGGGCGCCCTACTACAGGCAGATTCAGCAGATCATCCACGACGACGTGCCTTACGTCTTCGTCACCGGCAGCGTCGGCAACCGTGCCTACACCAAGAAGTGGGAGGGCATCAACCCTGGTCCGTGGAGCTTCTACCACAACATTGAACAGTGGTCGTTGAAGCCGTAAGGAACGGTTAAAGGTTGAAAGGTTGAAGGTGTGTCTCTTCACAACCTTCAACCTTCAACCTGGAACACGCCACCGCATTGTGCAACTGATACATCACATCGGTCCCACGCCCAAGTTCCTGCTGCCACTCGCTGCACCTGCCACTCGAAAGATTACAGCCACTAGACCATCTAATAGGCTAAGGGACGTGAAGTTGGGAGATGTGAAGTGATATGACTCGTTACATTGTTCGTCGTCTGCTTCAGGCCATCCCTACGCTGATAGGCGTCAGCATCATCAGCTTCTTCCTGGTGAAGTCGGCTCCTGGCGACCCGGTCTTGAGCATGACCTTCGATCCCAAGATTAGCAACGAGACCCGGGACATCCTGCGCCGGCAGCTTGGGCTAGATCAGCCACTCGTCGTGCAGTACGTGCGCTGGTTCACCGGATTTGCAGTACGGCCGGGTGATGTGACAAATCAGTTTTCCATCGGAGACACCAGTTGCTTGTATATCGGGTTCCTGAACTACACGGTCTGTGACAGCGGCGGCGGCATTATCCGGGCTAACCTGGGCACCAGCCTGCAGACCAAACAACCGGTATGGGATCGCTTGATCGAACGTATCCCTGCCACGTTGGAACTGACAACCGCCGGCCTCCTGCTAGGATTTCTGGTGGGAATCCCTCTGGGAATTCTCAGTGCGGTGTACCAGGGCTCGGTGTTCGACAATCTGGTGCGTTTCTTCGCCGTAGTTGGCAACGCCGTGCCAGCCTTCTGGATGGGGCTGATGTTGATTTTCGTGTTCGGCGTGTATCTAAACTTGCTGCCGGCTGGGGGCCGGCAGACGGTATCGTTAACCAATGAGTCCGATCTGATAGATCGTATTCGCCACTTGATCATGCCGTCTTTCGTGTTGGCCCTGGGCTGGATCGCCGTGCTCAGTCGTTACATGCGGACTGAGACGCTGGAAGTGATCCGGACGGACTACATCCGAACGGCCAGGGCAAAAGGACTGGCCAACAGTCGAATATGGTTCGTCCATGCTACTCGCAATGCTCTGATTCCACTGATGACCATTCTGGGGCCGGCCATCGCCGGTCTGTTGGGCGGTGCCGTCATCACCGAGACGATCTTCGCCTGGCCAGGCATGGGCCGTCTCACAATCAACGCAGCCATCCAGCGCGACTATCCAATGGTACTCGGCGCCGTGATGATCGGCTCGGTACTGGTCATCCTGGGCAACTTGCTGTCGGACATTCTCTATGGTGTCGTCGATCCTCGGGTCCGGCCATCTTAGCAAGCGGGGTGCGAGATGACTGTAGGTCAACAAGCGCAGACGGCTACCTCAGCCATCAGTCGGCGCCTAGCTGCCGAACCGAAACTGCAGCGCAGGCCGCAAAGCTACTGGCGCATGGCTTTGCGGAGCCTGCGTCGAGACGCGCTGACTTTGATTGCTTTGGGCTTCTTGCTTCTCTTCGGAGTTGCTGCGATTCTGGCTCCTATGATTACAGATGAGTTAGTGGGCGTTGGGCCTAACCATACAAATCCCAACAACGCCTTCGCACAGCCGTATATTTGGCCCTATGTGAAGTGGTCGCTAGGAATCGATCCAGAAACGGCGGCGATTATGCTAGGGCAATCTGGAGGTGTTGCACACTGGCTGGGAACCGACCAGTTGGGGCGGGATCAACTGGCTCGCCTGCTGTATGGTGGACGGATTAGTCTGTCCATTGCCTTCGTAGCCGCTTTTATCAACGTTGCGCTTGGCGTCACGGTCGGGACCATCGCCGGCTTCTTCGGCGGTCGGGTGGACGATGTGATCATGTGGTTCATCAACACCCTGGGGTCAATCCCTGGCTTCTACCTGCTGATTATTGTCTCGGCCATCTTCAAACCCAACCCTATGACTCTGACCATCTTCCTGGGCCTGCTTGGTTGGTTGGGTACGGCACGACTGATACGCGGCAATGTGTTTAAGGTTCGAGAACTGGACTACGTACTGGCAGCTCGATCTATTGGCGCCACCAACGGCCGAATTATGGTTCAACACGTTGTGCCAAACAGTATTCCCATCATCATCGTAAATATGGCTATCGACATCGGCAGTCTGATTCTGATCGAGTCGGCGCTCAGCTTCCTCGGTCTGGGTGTACAGCCGCCGACTGCTACGTGGGGGAGCATGCTGAACCGAGCGC
>JBHIAO010000415.1:0-5112 GCA_046758565.1 Anaerolineae bacterium | reverse complement strand
GTAGTAGGGAAGAATGGTCTTGAAGCCGGCGAGCCGCATGGTGTTGGAATGGATCCCCCAGTTGCCGCCATGTCTCAAATGGATACGGCCTTCTGCATCGGCTTGCGAGGTAAAATGGAGGTCCGGAGCGTCGAGTGCTGCGAACCCGTCATCGGCAAGGCGGTCCTTGACGAAACTGTAGAACTCGCGGCTGTAGAGCTTCGAAAGGTTGTAGTCCAAGGCATACGGGAAGTCCAGGTAGATGGCGTCATAGGTCTCCTCGGGATGATGACGAAGGTACTGAAACGCATCGTCAAAGACGACGCGCACCCGGGGATCGTCGAAGGAATCGTCGTTGATCGCCGTGAGGATCGGATGAGTCTTAGCGAGCGTCACCAAGCGGTGATCGATGTCGACATGTACAATGCTTTTAACCTCATCGTACTTGAGCAGTTCCCGATGAAGCAGGCCGTCACCGCCCCCCATGACCAAAACGCGTTCAGGTACCTTACCGTTGATGATAATGGGGATGTGTGCAAACCACTCGTGATAGAGCTCCTCGTCATTGGAGGAGAGCTGATAATCTCCGTTGAGGAACAAGTAGCGGTCCTGCGGTTTCGAGCGGTCTTCGATGAACTTCGTCGAGTAGGCTTCCATGAGGACATCGTAACCGTTGGGAACATGGACGATGTCGATTTTTTGGTAGGGCGAGCTCGTCCGATATATCAACGGCTTGTCGTGCATCGGATCGAACAGGGCTCGGAGGCTGACGGCCGACGCGAGATAGAAGTAGTACTTTTTCAGGAAATACTGTTCAATGTGCGGACCGGCGAGGAAGGCTATGATGAGTAACATGCCGAAGGCGGCGCTGCCGAATGTTTTCATCGTCGCTCCCGGCACCCGGGAGAGAAACCGGCGCAGGACGTAGACCGCGACGAGCAGGTTGAGAGCGGCGACCACGAAACCGATGGTATGCAGCTCGAGGAACGGTACCAGGAAAAGAGGAAACGTGACGCCTCCTGCCAGGGCTCCGATGTAATCCCAACCGAGCACCCGATTCGTCACGTTCGTTCCTGCGGCAAGCTCGTTGCCGAGATCGATGAGAAGCGGCAGCTCCACCCCCGTGAGGATCCCGACCAAACAAGTGACCGTGAACGACAAGCCGAAGAAGACAAACGCGCTCATTGTCTCGGTACCCCGGGTCGTCTGAAAGAGGTGCACGGAATGGGCGAAATTCAGCAGGATGACCGCGGAAGCGCCGACCAGGCTGAGCATGATCTCGACCTGATAGAGCCTGCCCCAGCCTCGGAATCGGGTCCGTAATCCATAGAGGATGGCGCCCACTCCCATGGCCCCCAGGTACGTCCCGACGGTCAGGCTATACCAGATCACCATATTTCCGGCAATCAGGCTCAATGTCTGCGCGATCAGCAGCTCGTACAGGAGGCTGCATGCGGAGAGAATGAGCGACAGAAGGTACACTATAGTCACGGGCGCCTTTGGCGAACCGGCACTCGGTGGGATTCGTTCAAACACGATCGAGCTGACCTCTCATGACGACCTTCACGGTCGCCTCCTTGGCCCGGAAATCTTTCCGCATGATATCGATGGCGACTTGGGGCAGCATCTCGCCGCAGGTAAAAATGTCCACGGCCACGAAACCATTCTCCGGCCACGTGTGGACGCTGATATGCGATTCGGCGATCAACACTACCCCGCTCACGCCGAAGGGCTGGAACTGGTGAAAAAAATTATCCACGAGCGTCGCCCCGCAATCCTTGGCGGCTCGCAAGACGATCTCCCTGGTTGGATCCACCAACTTAATGATCTCCGGGTCGCAACCGAGCAAATCGACCAGGTAGTGCTCGCCAAAGTCGGATCTCGTCGTCATTTTCACCTCACGATCCAAGGTAGTGCCTCAGGAAAAGCTCGTTGATGTCACTGGCCGAGGAAAGGCAAGCGACCAGGGCGACCAGCAGAACGGACTGTAAGACGATGAGGACGCGGTATTGTCCCTTCTCCGGCGATTGGACCTTGCCCGCCTGGGTCAGCAGGCCGATCCCGACCACCGCGTTCAGGGACGCCACGAAGAACGCCGTGGGGATGAGTCCGACAATCGGATAGAACACAAAGGCGAAGACGATGGTGCCGCAGAACGCACCCAGATAATCGACTCCCAGGACCGAACTTTCGGACCGGCCTGTCTCGAGGTTCTTCAACTGGATGAGCAGCGGGATCTCGAACCCGGTAAAGATTCCAATGATAATGATCAGAAAATGCGCGAGAGCCGAGAACGCCAGCTGGGGCATTCCGGCGGAATCGAGCACGAGAAGGGCGATCACGGAGAAGCCGCCCGTCACCGTCAACAAGAGTTCGATCTTGAGCAGAGTCGTGACGGGATATTTCACGAATCTCCCCTCTGCCAGCAAGGACCCAATCCCCATCGAGAGCATGTACAGGCCGATGGTCACGCTGTAGCGCAGCACCGTGTTACCCAGAAACGCGGAGAGCGATTGGCCCAGCAGAAGCTCGTACGCGATACTGCAAAACGCTAGAATGAACGTGAAGGCGTAAATCATCGGGACACCAGGCTGAAATATAAGTCGCCTACCCTGCAAATACCAGCGCACCGTCGCGTCACGGAGACCTCCCGATCACTTGAACTCCAGTAGCGGCAGAAGGCTGGTGTAGTCGTCGGTCCACAGCCGCACATGGTCATAGCGCGCGCGCTTCTTGGTGGCGGCCGCTGCCAGCGGCGGCGACGTGAGAAACTCCCCATCCCGTGCGAGGAGCATCCAGTCGGCGCCCCAATCTTCGTTGCGTCCAGGCGGGGTGTCGATCCTAATGGATTCCAGGCCAAGATGGGCTGCCAGACGGTTGATCACGGGCTCGAAATCGAGGTGCCATGTGTCGATCAGCAAGGCGATCACCCCATCCGGCTTGAGATGGCGGAGATATGTCCCGAAGGCCTCCCTCGTCAACAGGTGCACAGGGATCGCGTCCCCCGAGAAGGCATCGAGCAACAGAATGTCGAACTCCTGGGGCGGATCCCGCTCCATCGACAAGCGGGCGTCGCCCATGACGATCTCGATCTGCGCCGGCGAATCCTTCAGGTAAGTAAAGTACGACTCGGCCAAGCGCCGAACCTCCGGGTTAATCTCGTAAATCCTCATCACATCGCCCTCACGGGCGAAGACTGTGAGCGTGCCTGCCCCCAGGCCGACGAGGCCGATCCGTCGCTCGCGCTGTCGGGGAAAGTGGCGCAGCGCCAGGCCGGCGCCGCTGCGATCGGAGTAGTAGCCTGTCGCCAAGCGGTGCTTGCCCGGAGCCGTGAATTGCATCCCGTGGGGAATCCTGCCGTGACGGAGATGCAACTGCTCTTCGGGGGAGCCGGGGAAGAGTCGTAGCACGGTGAGAACGCCGTAGAAGTTCCGCGTCCGGACGATGGCCGACTGGAGTGGCTCCCGGGCCTGGGCGATAAACACGGCCGTCACGACAACATAGACGGCGATCAAGGGGATCGCGCCCAACGACGCGGGTCTTCGATGGAGCCAGGAGCCCTTGTCTGCGTGGAGAGCGATGAAGCACAACGCCCCGGTGCCAAGCAGGCCGACGTGGAGTTCCAGATAATCGACGAAGATCAATGGCGCGATGAGAGACACGAAGACACCGCCCAACGCGCCACCCAGAGCAATCATCAGGTAGTAGCCCGTCAGATACCTGGGATGCGGCTTCAGACGGCTGAGCTCCCCGTGGCAGACCATGCAGCAGACGAAAAGCGCCACGGAGAAGACCAAAATCTGCCAGATGACGTCGGCCTGACCCCCCTGCAAAAGGATGCCGAGGGCAGCGATCAGGGCCGGGAGAAGTGCCGAAACGAAGACCGAGCGGGCGTACCAGCGCTCCCCCTCGAAGCTCAAGATGAACGTCAAGAGGTACAGGGACAGCGGCAGCACCCAGAGAAAAGGGACGACGACCAGGTCCATGGTGATCTGGTTGGTAACTGCCAGGAGCAACACGGCCGCACAGGCCGGGAGCGCCAGCCAGAGGATACGCGTCCCCGTGCTGGGGCGCGGGAGCGCCTCCTCGGGCGAGTGAGTGGTGCCACGCGACCCCGATTCCTTCAAGCCGTGCCTCCAGGCTGCCCAGACGCAAATGAAGGAGGAGGCGGCGAAGACCGCAAAACCGATCGCCCAGAACAGGGACTGTGCGCTCCTGGAGAACACCGGCTCGAACACGAACGGATAGCTCAACAGGGCGAGCAGGGAGCCGGTGTTGGATAGGGCGTAGAACCGGTAAGGTGAAGCCCCCGGGCGGTCCTGGCTGAACCACGCCTGCATCAACGGCGTCGTTGAAGAGAGCGCGAAGTACGGAAGGCCAACGGTCGAGCCAAGCAACAGAAGGATGTGCCATGTGGGCGCGGCCGAGGAGAGTGGTTTCCAATCGCTCGCTGGCGTGATCGGTAGCTGGAGGAGCGCGGCCAGCAAGAGCGCGCCGTGCAGAGATGCCTGGACCCGAGGCCCGAATCGCCGGATACTCAGGTGAGCGTAGCAGTAACCCCCGAGAAGGAAGAGCTGGAAAAACAACATGCAGGTCGTCCATACCGCTGGCCCGCCGGCGAACCAGGGCAAGACATACTTCGCGATCATGGGCTGCACCTGAAAGAGAAGGAACGCACCCGCAAAGATCGTTACGGCGTACGGCAGAGTGCCCGCCAGAGAGGAACGTGCGTGATGGATCACGGCAAGAGATTATCTCATTCTGGAGTGACGATTTGAAAGGACCCTCCCCCGGGTCGTCCGCGAATTGCTTGCCGGGAGTCTCCCCGGGCCGACAAAGATCGTGCCCGCGTCGGCACCTATCTGGCCGCCATCGATCTCGGGGCCGTTCCCTCTAGCTGCGCCTCCCCTCCATTTTGGCGCAGAGGCTATCCGATAACGGCCATTATTTCAACCTGGTGTCGGCTTGCGTGCAGACGTGTCTGCAGGGCGAAAGCAGGAATGGAGATTTCCCATGGGGTAATGATGGGATTAAATTACATCAACAGCATTTGTGTAGCTAACCATTAAGTGAGCCGCCTATTGAAAACCCCTAACATTGCAAAAACCCGCAGCCTATTTCGTTTTACTAATT
>JBHIAO010000414.1:0-5113 GCA_046758565.1 Anaerolineae bacterium | reverse complement strand
CTCGGTGCGCTGCTGGGCTTCGGCCAGGGCCTGAACGGTGGTCTCCAGCCGCTCCAGGCGTTCCTCAGTGCGCTGCTGGGCTTGCGCCAGTTGCTCCAGGCGTTCCTCGGTGCGCTGCTGGACTTGCACCAGTTGCCCCAGGCGTTCTTCGGTGCGCTGCTGCGCCCATGCCAGTTGCTCGACAACCTCGGTCAGTCGGTCGAACCGCTCCGGCAATGCCCGAAGATCGTCGAGTAGCAAAATCGTACGCAGTTGCGACCGCGACTGGGGCTGTTCTTCTAACAGGCGTACAAGCGCCTTCAGATCATTGGCGGTGAATGTCATCTTTGCGCTCCCTCCATGCCACTATTGTAGCACAATGCGGCCGTTGCTGCAATCCTTGTGGGCTCTACACAGAACAGCGGCGGGGTAAACACGCTCGAAGGGGACGACAGTCGCCGTATCTTGCAGCGTCAACGTGGCATAGCTGCAACATCGGGGGGCGCGGACTGTCGTCCGCTCGGAGCATCCCACTATTCTGCGTAGACCCTCCTTGTGCTCACTGGCTCAGCCTGGGCGCCTGTTTCAGAATGAGTTCAGGCTGATCCTATCCTCATCCTCCGAAGCGCTGGCGCAGGAACTCCAACGCCACCACGTCGATCAGCTCGCCGTGCCAGCGCTCCTCCAGGTTTTCGATCCCGTACAGGGCACGCAGGGCCTCTTTCGTAGCTTCGTCGTAGACGCCGGTGATCTCGCCCTGGTAGTGGCCGGCTTTCTGGAGGATGTGCTGGAGCTCGCGTGCGATCTCTTCGTTCACCTCGACGAGTTCCTCCGGCGTCGATTTGAGCAGATAGAGCTTGTGCAGCTCCAGGATGCGGGCCAACTCGGCGATGGGCTCCGGGTGGTCGTCCACACGCAGATCGATGAAGCGGTCGTTGCGACCATCGTAGCCGCCGGCGGTGCGCACTACCAGCAGCGCCGCCGACTGCCGGCCCCGACTGTCGCCGCCGGCTGCCTGGCCGGCCGCCAGCGCCGCTATCTGTCGATCTGCCAGCGAGCCGGCGGTGCTTTCAAACGTGTCGGCCATGGCCTGGACGGTCTCTTCACTGACCAGGATGTTGCCCTGGCAGGCGTAGCCTTCGCCTTCGATGTGGCCGGCCCAGTCGAAGCACTTCTCGCCGGTGAACGCGGCAGCCCTTCCCTGAGCGTCCACCAGCCCGACCTGGCGCTGAGCGGCATTGTGGTCCAGGCTGATCAGGTGATCCAGCGTCTCCCGGGCGGTCCAGCCGGCCCCCATCAGGCGCAGACCCTCGGGACCGTAGGCCGTGTTGGCCCAGGACTGAGTGGCGACGGCACCAACGCCGGCCTTCGCCCACGGCACCACAGCGCCTACGGCCAGGAACTTGGACTGGACGGCCACGCCGAGGTCGCCGTTGTAGGGATCACGGGCGACGATGGAGAATGTTGCAATGGGTCGATGGATTTGAGGTCGATTGAGCACCAGGGCCTCCTTCGTAAAACGTTGGACGTGAAACGTGAAACGTGAAACGTGATTTCTGGGCCTACACAGATTAGTGGGGCGCTCTGAGCGGACAACAGTCCGCGACACTGGATGTTGTGGGTCCCCGGCGTTGATTTCACGAGATACGGGGGCTGTTGTCCCCTCTGAACGGGTTAACCCCACTATTCTGCGTAGAGCCTGATTTCTTTGGTTCAGAGATGACTCTTCACGTTTTACGTTTCACGTGCCAACTGCCAGGATCTGCTTGATTTGCCCGGCGACACCCGTGATGGATACTACGTTCCGGAACATCTCCGCGTGCAGCCCGATGGCGAGCAGAGGGACCGGGTTTCGGGTGTGTTCTTTGGTTGACAGGTCCTCGATGTTGCCGTGGTCGCTGGTTACGAGTAAAGTGACGTTGGGATCAATGTCTTCGAGCACGCCGGCCAGGAACCGGTCAACGGTTTCGAGGACACTGGCGGCGTTGACTTCCCCCCGGCGGTGGCCGGCCACGTCGGTGAGAAACGACTCGAAGACGACGAGTTCGTGCTCGGCGGACAGGCGGGCGAGATTGCGACCCGCTTCCCCGGGGTCCCGCAGCGGCACATCGATCTTGAAACGCTCGCGGAGCGCGTGGTGGGTGATGTCCCAGTACACGGCCTGGCCACGCAGCAGGTCGGCGACGTCGCGCAGGGGCAGGCCGGCGGACAGGGTGCACAGCGTGGTCACCGAGTGCCGGCGCCGGCTCTTCCTCACCCGTTCGAAGTAGGCCGGGCTGTAGGCATTGGCGAAGGCCGGCTGATGGCCATTTTCGGCGGCCCATCTCAAGATGTTGTCACGTTCGATGATCCCGATGAGGGGCTCCGTGGGCCAGGCCGACAGGTGCTTGTTGATGAGAACCGCACCGTTGACGCCGGTGAAGAGGGCCATCTGGCCGGTGGCGCTTTGCGGTATGCCGGCCACACCCAACGTCGCGTCGATGGGCTTGAGCAGGAGCCTCGGCTCGTCGATTTCGCGGCCGGCCACCAGCGGCCCGCTGATGAGGGAGTGCAGGGCCGGCATGGGTGCCGACGACAGCGGGTTGTTCTCAGACGGCTCGCCGAGTCCGACGCCGTCGAGAAAGACGAAGATCAGTTGGGCCATGTCTCCTTGCTGCCTAGTCTCTTAGTCTCGTGGATTCCTTGAGGCAGGCAATTCTTTACGGGTCTACACAAATTAGTGGGGCGCTCCGAGCGGACAACAGTCCGCGACACTAGATGTTGTGGGTCTGCAGCGTTGATTCCACTAGATACGGGGACTGTTGTCCCCTTCGAGCGGGTTAGGACGGTACATCCCGTTTCTAATCACCATGCAGCCATCCTGCCGAAGACGGTCGACGATTTGTCGATCCACGCTTTCGTCTGCCAGGAAGTTCAAGCAACTGCCTCAGCAATTGGGTAAACCACGTCGGCTCGCAAAGCCTCGGCCGCGAACGCCAGTGCTGCCTGAATCGCTTCACCGGTCAGCCGGGGATGGGCGTCGAGAATCTCTTCGACGGTTTCACCTGCAGCAAGCTTCTCCAAGACAAGCTCGACAGTGATCCGTGTCCCGGCGATGACCGGTTTACCCATCATCACTGCTGGGTCTGATCGATTAACCCTTTCTGCATTTCCAACCTCCTCAATACTCACAAGCGGGGCCGACGTCTGCCACTACGTCTTTACCCGGAAGCCGGCCTTCTGCAATGTCCGTTCAAAATCCTGCATGGCGTTGTCGATGCCGGCCTCGACCTCCTGGTGGGTGTCGCCGGCCATCGAGAACGTCATGCGAATCTGCTGCCTGGCCATGCCGAAGGCTTTGACGTGGGACTTGATGTACACATCAGGATGGCGCCCGACCACTTCCGCCAGCAGCGGGGCCAGCACCGAGTCGTCCGGACAGTCGGTGGTGACGGTTCGTTCCAGGTAGGCGCCCTGGCCGAAGCGCTCCGCCAGGGTTGGCTGCAACGGCCCTTGCCAGATGCCCTGGAGTTCCTGGGGAACGCCGGGCAGGGTGATGATGGTGGTGTCATTGACGTCGAGCCGGACAGCCGGCGCGCCACCGACGGGGTTGAAGATAGGTTGTCCGCCCCGGGGCAGCCGGCCCATCTTGCGGCGTGCGTCGGTGAGCCCGGGTTGATCCACCAGGCCGCGCTCGTAGAACTCGTTGTAGCGGCGCTCGATCATGCGGAGGGCTTCGTCGTTCTCGGCGCGGGGCCGGCCCAGGGCGCTGGCGATGGCTTCCAGCGTGCGGTCGTCCGCGGTCGGCCCCAGCCCGCCGGTGGTGATGATGATGTCGGTCTCACGATCCAGCGCGTCGTGCAGCTCACGCGCAATGGCGTACAGGTCATCGGGGACCATCACGGCGCGGCGGACCTGGCCACCCAGGCCGGTGAGCTGCTTGCACAGCCAGTTGGTGTTCGTGTCCAGCGTCTGTCCGATTAGCAGTTCGTTGCCGATGGCAATGATTTCAACCGTTGTCATGGTCCATCCAATTGCAACTGGTCGCAGGGAAGCAGTTTCCGGGCGATGGTCATCGTTTCGGCCACCCAAACTGCTATGGGAAACCTGCGAAAGCAGGTTCGGGGCGTGTCTCAACATGCTTCAGCATGTTTCCGATACCAGACCCCGAATTCATTCGGGGGGCTTTGGCTGCGCTCACGGTGGGCCAAGCACCTCTAACCCATCTCCGCGCAGCCCGACCAGCAAAACGTCTCCCGACATGGAAACGCGCAGTTCCGCATAACCGGCGTCGTCGTAGTATTTCGCATGGCCCTCCTGGAAGAAAAATGATTCCGGTCCAATGCGCACATCGAAAGCGCGCCGGCGGTAGCGCAGCAGCAGCTCATTTTCAGCCAGCGGCGTCTGCGAGTCGTGTAGGCGCACTTACTGAGCGACATTGTTCGCATCTAAGCTGAAAAGCCAGGATATTGACCACCGCCAGCACCAGCAAGGCGACCAGCCACAGGATGAGATTGCGACCTTTCACGACGCGCCTCCACGCGCAAACCGGAGCAGAACGTACCGCAGCAGAAACAGGATGGCTCCGGTGCCCATCAGGGCGAACGACTTCACCAGCAGCGTCCATTCCAAAGAATATTGGATAGTATGCGCCCAGGTAAAACACCAGGAATACAGCAGCCAGCCCAATCAGCAGTTGGTTGTTTCGCCAGAAACCGAGCAGCAGAACGGTCGATGCCCCCAGGATGCCTGGCATGCGAACTGCAGGAATGAGCAATACTACACAGCCTGCCGTTGATTTCCCCAACAATCTGCATCCAGTAAAACGCGAGACTCAAATCGAACAGCAGGACCCACACGAACCACAGCGGGGTAAACTTGCTGATCAACACCCAGCCGGCGATCAGCAGGGCCCAGGTCAGGAACAACTGGTACGAGTCCGCCCCGGTCTGGTAGATCTGCCCGTACACCGCCAGCAGCGCACCCACCAGCAGCCCCGCCGTCCCCAGGGCGATCTTCCCCGAAATCCTGTCCAGTTTGCGCCAGAATGCCAACCCCACAGCCAACAGCACCGCTGCCTCCAGCAAGCCCAGCTTGAAAAAGCGGTGCATGCCGGCCCAGTTAAAGGCGAAGAAGAAGAAAACCCCGCTGACGG
>JBHIAO010000413.1:0-5131 GCA_046758565.1 Anaerolineae bacterium | reverse complement strand
CGATCTCGGCGAGTTTCTGGCAGAACCCGCTCATCTCGACGACGCCTGGCTCGCGGATCCTGCTCCCGGTTCTCTCATTCGTAGGCAACGAGGCGACAAGCCAGACGTTGATCCAGGTTCAGAACGTGGGGAGTGAATTCACGAGAGCTATCCTGCTCGTCTGGCCGGAGGGCACCGGTGCTTGCAGCCCCCAGGCGGTTGGCCCGTTCAAAGTTGAATGTTCCGGTATCCTGAAACCGGGCGCAACGTGGATATTCGGCGAACGACAGGTGCCGGCTGGCGCCAAATCCGGCATCCTCTACACATTCCCACACGTCCAGACCCTCGTCGACGATGAGCTCGTGAACGTTGCCGATGAATTCTGCGAACGGCTGTTTAGCGAGGTGACCTTTGACGCCGACGAGTTCCGACGCTTTGACCTGGCCTTCCGCCAGGGCGACGATTTCTTCGGCCTGCCAACCACGGGCGGTCAGCCAGTTGCCGTCGACGTGGTCCGAGTGGGTCAAGGAATCCCGTCGCTTGACGTGACGGTTTCCGGGGCGTACACTGGCCTGACAAGCGCCGACGAGGGTGCATCTGATCCCGTCTTCGGCGGCTTCGCCTACTATGCTCCCGTCGTCTACGCGGATGCCGGCGGCCTGACATCGTGGGTCTACATCCAAAACTCGGGTTTGGACTGCACGGGCGTCGAACTGTGGTTCCAAGAGCAGAGCGACTGCCTCAGAGCCCAGGTTTGCGAGATTATCACCCTGGCACCAGGTGAGACTGCACAGTACAGCGTAAGCGACTGCGTAGGTCCCAGCTTCGTCGGCAGTCTCTGGATTCGCACCTCACAGCCAGCCGGTGTCGTGGTAGACCACATTGGTCAAGATGTGCTGATGACCGACAACGGATTGCCGGCGCAAAATGCGATTTTTGAGTCTGGCAGTGAGGTACTGTTCGGCCCGCTCATCTACCGCGAGTTCCAGGGTTGGGAGACATCTATCGCCGTGCAGAACCTGAGTGGCACCCGGACCGCCGCAGTGAAGGTCTACTTCAATGACGCAAGCGGCAATATCATCACGACCCTGGTCGATTACATCTGTCCGAGAGGTACCCAGACATTCTTCTTACCGGTGATCAACGGCCTGCCGGGCCAGTACGTGGGTTCGGTCCGTGTTGAGTCCCAGACACCCTTTAGAAACGCCGGGGCCTTCGGCTCTGGCGACAGGTTTGTTCCTATCGCGGCTGTGGCACACCTGAGGAAATACACCGACCCAGCCGCTTCTCAGGCTCAGGAAGCGATTTCGTACAACCTCTTCGGCGAGAAGAAGGTTTTCGACTGGCAGTTGGGTGATTCCGCTGGGGCCGGCTTGATTGGTATCCCGTCGGTGCTGAAGCAGGGACGCGGCCTGTCAACGGAACTGGCCATTCAGAACGTTAATCCCAATCCTGGTTTCACCGACTTTGCGATCTACCTGTACGATGCCAACGGGCTGCTCGAGGTGGTGTGCGAGAAGCTAAACGAGAAGCAGGTCGAGTACATTAACTTCAACTCGTGGGGTATAATTAATCCAGGCTTCGTCGGGTCTCTCGTGATCAGCTCCGTCTTCACGACACAGCCGGGTGGGGTTGGTCTGAGCGCAGTTGCCATTCAGCGGGTTCAGAGCATCCTGCAGTTCAACGCACCCGGCGATGAGAGCAGCGGCCACGAAGCGTTCCCGATCTTCACCGAGGATTTCGATTTCGAAGGTCCGCACTCACCGGTCTGCCCGGGTCTGGCGGCACCCTGCACTGCGGTGGTGGCGGGGTCGGTCGTCGAGCACGATGGGGTGACCGAGGTTCCAGGCGCGCTGGTACAGATCCGCTCGGTCGGTGGCCAGGGCCTGGTCTGGAGCGGAACCACCAATCCATCCGGGCATTTCGTTGCATCGCTCCCCACTTCAGCGGCTGGAACCACTTTTGAGGTCAGGGTTCTCACGCCGGACGGCCGTCTGGACGTTGTCCTTTCACCCGACCCCGATACCCTCATTTGCAGCAGTCAGGTGGTCTGGGACCTTGTGTTGCCTGGCCTGCACACGATCGATGGGTTTGCCATGGATAGCTGCTGGGAGGTTTCGCCTGGCACCGCCAGGTTGAGCGGTGCAACGGTGCAGCTCTGGCAGCGCAAACAAGCGGACGGTCAGCAGAATCAAGACGGCTCTGAACTCGAGTTGGTGGCCGAAACCACGACCGACAGCGAGGGCTTCTGGGAGTTCACGAACGTCGTGGAGAGCAACAGGCCCTATCTCGTGACGGCTTGCTTCGCCGGCGGCACCGGCAGCGATGTCTGCTTCGAGACCGCGCTGTTCCTTCTCGACTCTGTGGACCTGAAGTTCTGGTTCCACTACGATGCCAGCGAGCCGAACAGCTCGTTCTGGTGCGACGACGGGGTGCCCCGCGTGGCACCATAGGCTCATCCTCACCCCCCTACCCCCCTCTCCTGACGACGAAAGTGCTGTCGTCAGGAGAGGGGGGAACGCCGCTAATTTTGGGACGTCAGTTGGTCCAGGAGGGCCTCCAGGCGCGGCTGTTGGTCGTCCGGGGCATAGGTCTGAGCATTTCGAACGGCTTCAGCGGCTTCATTTACCCGCCCCATTTGACGATAAATCAAGCCGAGGTTCAAGTACCCCCGGTAGTCTTGCGGTGCGAGCTGCACCACGAGCTGAGCCTCCGCCAGGGCGTCTTGCAGGCGACCTTGCGCATCGTAGATTTCACCAAGGGCCACGTGTACGTCAACCTGGTTGGGGTCCAATGCGGCCGCTCGTTTCAGGGCTTCTTCAGCCGCATCGACCTTGCCGAGATCTTGATACAGGTATCCCAACATACGATAGGTGTCAGCCTGTTTGCCGTCCAGGTTGAGCGAAGTCTGATACCGATCTAACGCTGCGTCAGGGTCACCTTGCAGTTGCATCACCAGGCCCCACTCGCGAAAGAGCTTCGGATCGTACGGGAGAATATGACTGGCCTGAGCATATAGCGAAGCTGCCTGATCCAGAGCCGCTGTCCGAAGACCAGAATCCGTCACTGCCTGCGCCCAAAGCAAGTACACGTGTGCCAAATTCAACGCATGATACGTCTGGCCGGGGTTGAGCTGCCAGGCTTGCTGGGCACTCTTGCGGGCTTCTTCGAACCAGTTGTCCTGCTGCACTGGATCCGTCGCAGCCTGGGCAAGCTTCGCGTAAGCCTCGCTCAGGCGCAGATAGTAGATGTCTTCGTTCGGTTGGAGTGCCAGGGCGTCGTGATACAAGAGGATGCCGGCCTCCAGGTTTCCCTGGTCAGCGAGTGCCTGACCGGAGTTGAAGTAAACGTCCGCCAGGACAGGCCGGACACTCGTTGCCCACACCAGCCCGGCGGCCAGGATTAGCATCGGGAGATATGTCCACCTGATTCGGCCTTGCCAGAAAGGCAGGTCTCTTTCAGCACCCCGTCGTAACGTAACCGCCAACACGGCGGTGGACATCACGAGTGCCAAAAGGTAAACCACAATGTCGACTTGCGGTCCGACGATTCTAGTGGCCAGAAATCGGACCAGCACGAACAGCGAAAACCAGCCAAGCGAGACGCTCGCATAGTGCAGCCATTGACGACAGGCCGGCGTAGAAGTGTTCCCTGGGCGCACAGCCGCAATCAGTCCTCCAACCAGCCACGTACCTGCAAAGGTCCCTGCCAACACGGTATGCAAATCAGAGAACTGGAGGCCAGGCACAAACAGGAAGCTGAGGGCCAGGGTGGCGAGAAGTCCTCCAACGATCAGCGCCAGCCAACGGATTTCAATTCCGGATCTACCCGGGTGCGCCCACCACGAACTGCCGAGCTGTCGGAGCCGGGTGCGACGCTGGGTCACCGCCGACACTCTATCTCCGTACTCATCGGAGACATTCTCGTCGGGGACCTGATCAAGCCGGCTGTTTGAGGCCAGGGTCCCGATGAGACCAGCGTAGACCCAAAAGTAGAGCTCGCTGGTGGTCGTCCCAAAGGCCGCCTGCATCTCCACGAAGTGGGCCACCACCGCCGCGAGCAGGGCGATCCCCAAACGTTGTCTCGGCCGAAGGCCTGGCCGGCGTGTCTGGTCAAGCAACATGCACCTAACGGTGTGTATGCCCAGGCCAGTCAATAGTCCGGCCGGCACTCCGAGCCCGGTCCAGGTCCAGGAACGCGTGACCAAGCGAGGCAAGATCACTCCCAGCACAGCTCCAGATCCTACGAGGATGATAAAGGCGCGGCGTTCCGTCTTACTGGCAATCAGCCCCAGAGTCCGCAGGCCATAGTAGAACAATGCGCCAAACAAGCCCAGGTAGGCGATCGCGCCGACGAATCCTGTGGTGACCAGAGCTTCCCAGGTGGCATTGTGGGCGCGGTCCCAGTGCTGACTCATGGCGTTGGCGAATGCCGCAGCCTCGGGTGTCAGGTGAGGGAGGACCGCAACGGCCATCGTCTCAGGCCCGTATCCAATGGCTGCTCGCCTGGCATTTGAACCGAGGAGACCGGCCACGCTCTCCCATATGATCGCCCGATTCCAAAGGTTGAGCGCTTCCAGGAGGCGTGTCGTGCCGCGTAGTCTCTCCAGCGGACCGACAAAGATGCCTGGCAAGTTCAGTGCCAGGATGAGCAAAGCAGCCAAACCTGCAATCACCATGGTCGAGACAGCCAGCCGGCGCCGGCCCGTCACGGCTCCCCAGACCAACACCAGGAGAAACAGGCTTACAACGTGCGCACCCACCGGGCCGCGACTCTGGGACATCAGTAACGCCGCCTCTTGAATGAGTAGCAGAGCCGCGTAAAGGCCGATCCCAAGCCACCACATCCCGCGCGACTCCCTCGGGCGCGATGTTGCCTCCTGCAGCCGCAGCAAGGTGAGTGGGATGACGAGGATCAGGTAGCTGCCGAGGAAGATGGGATTGCCAAGGGTTGCGGCCGCCCGGTGACCGCCAATAGGCGCGATCACATTTATCCAGATTGCCGGCACGAGCTCATAGAACTGAAGAATGGGGAGAACGGCCACCGGGAAGCTGGCCAACAGTGCAACATCCACCAGGCGACGGATTTGTCGCCATGAACGAAGGTTCCAGTACACGGCAAAGAACAGCGTCACATAAGCGGCGACGGTGTA
>JBHIAO010000412.1:0-5136 GCA_046758565.1 Anaerolineae bacterium | reverse complement strand
ACCGCCAACCTTCGTCGCCAGTCTCATCATCACGGGGCTGGTGGGTCGCTTTTATCGCCCGCTGGCGCTGCTTTTCCGGCTGATTGTGGGAGCCTATTCGGTTTCCCCCCTTGGGAGAGAACACGGATTACTCGGATGAGCGGATTGGTCGTCCGCTCATCCGAGCAATCCGTGTTTTGGGGTAGGATGATTGCCGCCGTCCCTTACCTGTGGTACAATTGTATGTGACTACCATGATCCGTCTGTATCCTTCCGAACGAGTCGCGAACAAGGATGAATGCTATGGCCGAGATGTTGCTTGAGCCGGAACTGATCGTTGTTGAACCCCCCGACATCACCCATCTCATCACCGAGGACGATACGCCCGTGGACAATCTCCCTTCCGAAAAACAGCAGCGACTGTTGGTAGAGCCCTTGTATAGCTCCTGGGAACCTGGCCGGCCCTTCCTGGCAGCCGCCAATGTAGGCGTCTTCAGAGCTGTGAACCGACCGCCGGTGGTGCCGGACATGTTCCTGAGCCTGGATGTGGAAGTAGCCGAGGACTGGTGGGCCAGGGAGCACCGCTCCTACTTCTTGTGGGAGTTCGGCAAGCCCCCCGATGTGGTGGTGGAAATCGTCTCCAACACCGAGGGCGGGGAAGCCGACAGGAAGTTGCACGACTATACGCGCATGGGCGTGCCCTACTACGTGATCTACGACCCCCAGCAACTGATCCAGGACACGGTGTTGCAGGTCTACCAGGTGGTGGCCGGCGAGTACCTCCCGAAAGGAGACAACCAGTTGGAGAAAGTAGGCCTGGGGCTGACGCTGTGGGAAGGGGTGTTTGAAGCCAGGCCGGCCCAGTGGCTGCGCTGGTGCGATCTGACGACGGGACAGATCATCCCCACGGGGGCTGAGCGGGCCGAGCAGGAACGCGCACGAGCTGAGCAGGAGCACCTACGGGCCGAGCAGGAACGCGCCCGGGCGGCACGGCTGGCTGCCCAACTCAGGGCGTTGGGGGTTGAGCCAGAAGTGTAGGAGAGTAAATATGGGAAGAACAACCGAGAAGATTATCGTCAAGAACTTTGCCCTATTCTCATTCTGTTGGGAAGGCCAGGTGCGCTACCTGCCGTTGTAGACCGTTGAACCGACCATAATGTACGACCCGGCTGTAAAAGACGAACCCGTTGTCGTCATCGGTGCCTCCACAGCCGGCCTGTTTGCCGCCTATCTGCTGGCGCGGGGCGGTGTGCCCGTGCGCGTGTTCGACGCCGCCAGAGAATTGGGGCCCCCTGCGCGTACCCTCATCGTCACCAGCCAGATAAACGCGGTCCTCGGCTTCGTCCCCTCCGAAGCCATCGTCAACCGTACTCCCCGCGTCGAGCTTTTCTCGTCCGCCGGCTCTGCCAACGTCGTGCTTCGCGAGCCCGATCTCATCGTCGAGCGCGAGACGCTGGTCCGGCTGCTGGCCGAGAAAGCCAGGCGCGCTGGGGCGGAAATCCGAACCGACTACCGGTTCCTCCATCTGGAACCAAGGGGTGATGGGCTCCTCCTCAGCCTGCGCAACGCCAGGCACGACCGCGTGGAGCACCTGCGGACCCGTTACCTGATCGGCGCGGATGGCGTTTTCAGCCAGGTTGCGCGGGCCGCTGGACAGGATAGCCACAGCGCGGTGCCCATCCTGCAGGCCCTGGTCGCCCTGCCGGAAAAGGCGCGGCCGGACACGACCCAGGTATGGTTCGATCCCCAGAGCACCCCCTACTTCTACTGGCTGATCCCCGAATCTCAGGACCGGGCGGCCGTGGGCCTGATTGCCGAAGCTTGTACTGAGCCAAGTCGAAGTAACGGGCGGGAGGCGCGGGAAAGCCTGGACGGTTTCCTGGCCGCCCACGGGTTGGAGCCCCTGGATTATCAGGCTGCCCAGGTGTCCCTCTACGCCCCTCGACCCCGGCCCTGGTGCCGGATGGACGGAGCCCAGGTCTTCCTGGTCGGCGACGCGGCGGGCCACGTGAAGGTGACCACCGTGGGCGGCGTCGTCACCGGGCTGCGGGGTGCCCGGGCTGCGGCCCGCGCCATCCTCCGAGGTTCAGATTTCGGAGGAGAGCTGCGTGGGCTGCGGTGGGAGCTGGACCTCCACCTGCTGGTGCGGCGCGTCCTGAGCCGTTTCACCGCCGCCGACTACGACGCGTTGTTGGACCTGTTGAACCATCAGACCACGAGCCTGCTGAGTCTCCGCACCCGCGACGAACTCAGCCGGATGTTCCTGCGGCTGATCCTGGCCCAGCCCCGCCTCCTCGATCTGACCGCCAAAGCCGTGTTGAGGGCGTTGCTGAGGCGGTAGCCATGCTACGGCCTGTGGGGAAAAACGACCTCTCGCCAGCCGGCCTCTCCAACGCCATAATCGAAGCCGGCATCCTCCTCACCCTCATCATCGCACCCCTGTACTTCAACCCCCGCACCGAACACACCTTCGAGCCGGATAAGGCCGCGCTGCTGCGCTCCGTCGTGCTAATCGCCCTCCTCACATGGGTGATTAGAATGAATTTCGAATTTCGAATTTCGAAATTCGAAATTGGCCTTCTTCGTACCCCCCTCGTCCTTCCCGCTCTGCTCCTGATCACGGCCTACGTTATCGGTACCGCCACCTCGGTCCTGCCTCGCGTGAGCTTCTGGGGCGCTTATGAGCGCGGGCAGGGGCTGTACACATTGATCGCGTACATTGTCCTGTTCTTTCTGGTCCGTGAGACCATGCAGGCACCTGTCCAGCAGCAGCGCCTACTGGATGCCATTCTGCTAGTCAGTCTGCCGATTTCGGTGTATGCGGTGCTGCAGCACCTCGGCCTGGATCCGTTGAGCTTCCGGACCGGCGGCGCGGCGGTGACTCTCCGGGCCATCAGCACGCTAGGGAATCCCATCTTCCTGGGTGCCTACCTGATCATGGTCATCCCTCTGACCGGCCTGAGAATATACCAGGCCTGGGAGCCCGGGCTAGCAGTTTGTCGGAGAAAGCGCCTCCAACAGTCAAGCACGCCACATATCGGGTCAGGGGACCCGAGCTCACCACAAGAGATTTCGGATTTCGGATTGCGAATTGCGAATTGTGGAACAAATCCGAAATCCGAAATCCGAAATCCGAAATCCGAAATGGACAGCCCGGGTCCCTTGACCCGGTTCTCCGACAAACTGCTAGATGCCGGCACAAACCCTGGGTTGGCCGGCATCTACAGCGCGCTGCTGATCCTGCAGTTGGCCACCCTCTTCTTCGCCCAGAGTCGCGGTCCAACCCTGGGCCTGATCGGCGGGCTGGGTTTCGGAGCACTCGTGTGGGCCGCTCGTCAGCGAGCGCGTCGGGTGGTGGTTGCTGGTGGGGTGGTCGTGGTTCTCGGCATCGCGGCGACGAGCCTGCTGCCGGCGCTGGCATCCGAAACGACGCGCCTGGGCCGGCTGGGGGAGTTGGCTGATCCCACGTCCCGGACTGCCCGGCAACGAGTCCTGGTGTGGGGGGCGGCTGCGGGTCTCGTTGCCACCGAGCCGGCACGAATGTGGGTCGGCTATGGACCGGAGACCCTGCGTGATGTGATTGGCCCTCACATGTCCGCCGAGATCGCCGGCCTGAAGCCGAATGAGGACTTCGACCGCGCGCACAATGCGGTGCTTGACCTGTGGGCCACCACAGGTCTGCTGGGCGTGGCAGCCTACCTGCTACTGATCGGTGCCGTACTGTACTACGGGTTGCGGGTTCTCGGTCTGGTATCCGAAGCCTCCGACCGCCGGCTGTTCCTGGCGCTGACGCTGGCCGGCACCCTGCTGGGGGGGCTAGTGCCGTGGCTTGGGATTGGCCGGCAGTGGGTCGGAGTGGGGCTGCCCCTGGGCCTGTTGGGTGGGGTGGGCGCCTTTGTTGTATGGCACGGCCTGAGGGTCGCCCGGCGGCGCAGTCCGATGTCTGGAGACGAGCTGCTTGTGGTCGCCCTCCTGGCGGCGGTCGTCGCGCATGTGGTGGAAACCCTGGTCGGCATTGCCATCGTTGCAACCCACACGCTTTTCTGGATCTACGCAGCTCTCATCGCCGGCCTGACCACGAATGCACGAGAAATTCCAGCCTCCAAATCCGAAATCCGAAATCCGAAATCCGAAATCCCAATTTGGGCGCTCGTTACCGGCATCACGCTGGCTCTTTTCAGCTTTCCGCTGCTGACCGCCGGCGAGGCGCGAAGTGGGATGGCCTGGGGTGTGATAGCGAGTGCCACATTGCTATTCGGCTTTCTGCGACTGCTGTCGGGCCGTATTGAAACCGACCAACCAGTAGTGCGCTACGTCGTGGTCGCTGTGGGCGCCGTGCTGGCGTTTTCATTGCTCCGTTGGTTGCCATGGCCCCCGCTGGATCTCACTCACTCAACGGTGGCCACGTTCGCTTATGTCATACTTGCTGTGCTGGCCCTCGCCGTGGCACTCATCGGCGTTGATCATCTGAAAACTCTGCTCCTCCGCACCCATGCTCCCCTGCACCTCCGCTCAGTTTGGCGCTGGTCGGTCTACGGCGTCTTGGCAGTCAGTACCCTCCCAGCCATCTGGCTCAGCAATGTCAATCCTATTCGCGCCGACGTGTTTTACAAGGAAGGGCTGGGGCTTTCAGTGGCCGGCAGTCTGCAGAACGCGGCACACGCTCTGGAGATGAGTGTGGCCCTTGACCCGTGGGAAGATCGATATCATTCGGGCGTTGGCGCGGCCTATGCCCAGATGGCTCAGGCTGTAGCCGAGCCAGGATTGCAGGAAGGCCGGCTGTCGAGGGCCGAGACTCACTTGCAGGAAGCTCACCGGCTGGATCCGTATCGAGCGGATCATCTGCGCAACCTGGGCGTGTTACAGCGGATGTGGGCCGACCTTGGTCCAGCCACTGAGCGCACGTCCCACCTGCGCCAGGCGTCGACGTACTACGAGCAGGCGGCGATGCGGAATCCGGTCAACGTCCGCGTCTGGCGAGAGTGGGGCGAAAGCCACGCCGCTCTGGGTGAGTGGGATGCCGCCATTCAGCGCTACGACGAGTCACTGCGCCTGAACGACGGTTTTGTCGAAACGTGGCTGCTCCTGGCTGAAGCCAAATTACATCAAGCCGACTACGACGGCGCTCGCCAGGCCTACGCCCGGGCCCTGGCTCTG
>JBHIAO010000411.1:0-5154 GCA_046758565.1 Anaerolineae bacterium | reverse complement strand
CTATTCTACCACTGCTTCCACTCTTCCTCAAACGAGTTTTCTAAGGCTGAGTAATTAGGGAGATGGAATCTCCTGAGATATCCGTTAGGGACTTGCTTTCCAGGGAAAATTCTGCTACGATGGTGAAAAAGATTTTTACAAGGAGGTAGGAAGATGAATAAGGGAGAGCTTATCGACAGGATCCACCAGCAGACGAACTGCACCAAGGCTCAGTGTCAGGAAGTGATAGATACCTTCATCGACACGGTGCGGTCGGAGGTTGCCAGGGGAGGGAAGGTCCAGCTAGTCAACTTTGGGACCTTTGAGCAGGCACACCGAAAGGCGACCACAAAGCGAAACCCTCAGACCGGGGAGCGGATTCGGGTTCCGAGCAAGGTGGTTCCTCGATTCAGAGCCGGCAAGGAATTCGAGGCAAGGGTCCGCAGAGGTCGCTGATTCGTCAGGTGGTCAGCCTGATAATCGAGCACCTGTCCCCGAGCCACATCCCAGGCCCTACTTTCGAGAGCCAAGTGCGCGGTCCGGATTGAATGCGGTGGTAACCGCCTCAAGGTTATTCAGAATGCTGTCCAGCTCCAACGGGTCTGCAAGGAAATCCAGAACTCCCTGGAAGAAGGCGGCCTGCAGATCGCCACCCCAGAGGTCGTCGGCGTCGAAACGGGCGATCTCAGCACTGGTCAGTTGCTCGGCAGCTTTGGCTGCCAGGCCATCAGGGTAGCTTGTCAGGCTTACCCGCTTGTTGAGGGAGGTGAACCCACCCCGGCGGACCCATATTTCCTGAGCCTCGGCCGTGGCCAAGTACTCCACGAGGGAGCGGCTGGCCTCGCTGTCGTTGAACATCACTAGCAGGTCGGCACCGCCCGTCACCGCATTCTTGTAATCTGGGTTGATCGACGGAAAGGGGAAGAAGGAGTAATCTTTCTCGATAATCAGGTCCGGGAACTGCCCCGTGATAAAGCCCTGAGTGAAGCTCCCGAGGAAGTACATGGCTGCTTTCGGAGGCGACTCAAACGGCAAATAGGATGCAGGCACGAAGTTGGTGTTCAGGGCGTAGTCCACACCGCCGGATACATAGTCCGGCGTCAGAAAGATCTGAGCGAACCTCTCCCAGGCAGATCTGATTCGCGGGTCCGTCCAGGGAATCTCATGGTCTACCCACTGGTCGTACAACTCTGGCCCGTGTTCCGAGAGTAGGATTTGGCCGATCCAATCCGTGCCAGGCCAGCCACTGGCGCCGCCGCTCTCCACCCCCAAGGACCAGGGACTCAATCCTGCAGCGACCAATTGGTCGGAGATAGCAAGCATCTCGCTCCACGTCTCGGGCACCTCTAGGCCATAAGTCTCGAAGACGTTGGGATTATACCAGACGGTGGACTTGTTGGCGGCTTTACCGGGGATGGCGTAGAGCCTACCGTCCACAGTGCAGAGATCAATCCATGCCTGCGAGTACTCGCTCCTGATTTTGTCCATGTCCAGGAAGGAGTCCAGGGCCACCAGGGCACCCTCCCTGGCAAACGCTTCCATCGTACCCGGAGCGGACAGTATGGCGATATCTGGAGGGTTGCCGCCCGCGACCCGGACAGCTAGGATGTCGAGGATGTCTCGAGTCCCGACATCCTTTGCCTTGTCGCCGGTTTGCTGCTCCCAGGAGGAGAGCATAGCCCGAAAGCTCTCGGGTTCGCCCCCGGACACCCACTGGTGGATCACACTCGCGGTGTCAACGCCTGAAGCAGGTGTTGACGTCTCCTCATCGCCACCACAGCCGGTGAGGACTAAAGTTAAAGTTAGAACCAGCAACAATCTCACCAGGTACTTGGGCTGGAGCGCTCTCATGAGTCTGCTTCCTTCCTAGCGCGCGAGATTTTGCCACCCGGAATCCATTCAAGCCAGCGCGGCAGGTACCATAGGCGGTCGCCTGCCAGGCGCATCATCGCCGGCAACAGCACCACCAGGATCAACGTCGTGTCGAACAGGACGGCGACCGCCAGTGCGAAACCCATCTGCTGCATTCCGAGAAAGCGGGTAAAGCTTAACACCCCGGCCACTGCGATCATGATGGCCGCTGCACTGGACACTACGCCGAAACTCCCGCGGATTCCCTCGATGATGGCGTCCTGGGTGCTCCGGCCGCGGTAATACAGCTCCTGCACGCGCCCTATGGCGAACGTCAGGTAGTCCATGGAAATCCCGAACATGACGCAAAACACGAAGAGCGGTATCCAGACCTCCACGATCCCAGTGGCTTCAAATCCCAGCAACCCTTCCAGTGCGTACCCTTCTTGGAAGACGAGCATCAGCACTCCATACGCGGCGCCGACGGTCAGGAGATTCAAGAAGACCGCGATCGCCGGGATGATAAGCGAGTGGTACATTACTACCAGGATCAAGAAGGCGGTCACCACGACAAATGCGATGACGAACGGAGTCCTGGCGGAGATTTGATTCATGAAGTCTAGATTACCCCCTGTCTGTCCCGTCACCAACGCCCGCACCGAATCATCCGGGAAGGCTTCAGGGATCAGGTCGTCGCGCATCAGCCCGATGGCGTCCAATGCCTCCTCGTCGCCGGTGTCAGCGTTGACCGGGATCCTGATCAGTTCGGTGTCGCCAGCCCGATTTATCCTGGTGGCGATCGGCTCCGCAAACGGTACATACTCGTCGGCAGCGCTGGCACGCTCATTCTCATTGCGGACCAATTCGATGAAGTGGTTGATCTTCGCCTGGACGTCTGCCGCGAAAATGTTGCGCCCCTTTCCCGGGTCCACGATCACTACTGCTGGTGAGAGCAGGCCGATAGTGAAGTTATCCTCCAGTGCCCGGATCGCGGCCTTGGCTTCCAGGTCGTCGTGAAAGGTGCGCGCACCGTTGAAGCCCAGGTTTAGGGTGAATATGAGGGACGCCAGAGCGAGCATGGCAGCCAGGACCAGCGTGCCAATAACCCGAGGGAATCTCACTGAGGCCCGCACCACTATGCCAGCCAGCGGATTCAAGCTACCCGCCTGAGCGACGTTGAAGCGGCGGCCGACGACCGGGATGGTCAACCAGCTCAGCCGATCACCCACCAGGGCAGGCGTAAGCGTGAGCGCTATCAGCAACGTCACAATGATCGTCAGCACAGCCGCGAGTCCGATGCTGGTAAAAACCGGGTCACCGGCCAGAAACATGCCGTTGAGGGCCAGAATGGTCGTGATCCCGGCGATGAACACGCCCTTCCCGGCGGTGTGGCTTGCGGTCATGGCCGCAGCCTTGGTGTCCAGCCCCTGTTCCCGTTCGTGGCGGAAGCGAGTGAAGAGAAACAGCGTGTAGTCGATGCCGGCTGCAAGACCCATGAACAACATGATCTGGATCCAGACCGGCACCATGGGCATGAGGTGGCTAATCAAAGTGATGCCTCCCGCGGCCATCAGCACGCCCAAGTAGGCGAGCAGGATCGGCACGCCCGAGGCAACCAGTCCGCCCAAGGCCACGAGCAGAATGAGCAGTGTCAGCGGGGTGGAGATCATGGAAGAGAAGCCAAAGTCCTCATTAATCATTTCGAATATCTGCTTCTCGGTGGTGACGTCGCCTCCGATCATGATCTCGGAATCGGGCTCGTCCGCAGCCTTGGCGACCACGTCCATGACGGCGTCCACCTCGTCCGTCAGCCACGAGAAATCCCCTGAGTACTCAGCAGTGGCGAAGGTTACATCGCCGCCGGTATCGTTCTGTGCCACCATTGGCGAGAACTCCCGCGGCACCCCTATGTCGTATGGTTAGGGGTGCTGGTGAAGACACGGCGGTCAGACGTCACTTGAATCCCGCCGATGGTCTCTGTTTCGAGATGACGCAGACTCAGTACCTCACATTGCCCTCCTTTCTTTGGATGATCGTCCAGGATCAGGAGCGGGAATCCACACCTCACGAACCACCCCATAGATCTCTTCTAATTCCTGGCTCAGGAAGGTCAGCAGCTTCTGAAATGGAAACCGCTTCGCAAACACCCGCCGTCCCCCTCTCCGTCGCCAGCTCACATACTGCCATTTGAGATAGACCCACAGATTCATCAGCACCAGCGCGATCCCCACCAACACCAACCGCACCCCCGGCTTTCTCGACGCCGTGCGCCCTCTTGCTTCGTTCATCGAGGCATAGCTCGATTCGATCCCAAACCGCTTCCGGTACTCCTCCGCTACGGTTTGCAACGGTCGGTCATAGTTGTGAACCACATAGGCGGCCCACTCGATCCCATGACGACCATGCTTGCCGCGACTGTACTGACGGACCACCGCCAACTCCACTTCCTCTTTCCCGTCGGTGGGACTGTTCATCACATACGGCGTCCAGTAGCTCCGGGAACCGACGAAGCGCTTCTTGATCCCTTCATTCGCCGGGGCCAGCATCACAAACGACAGGTCTTGCTGCTTCAAATATCGCACCACCTTGACCTGATAGAAACCGCGATCGACATACAACCGCTTCACCTGACCGCCCATCCGTCGAAACCGTGCTAACAGGTCGGCAATGATCTCAAGCAAGCGCTCCTCCTTGCGCACAAACCGAAGTGCCACGGTCAATCGTTTGTCCGGCTGGATGACATAGAGCGTGGCATAGACGAAGAAACGCGTGGTACCCGCTTTCGCTTTCCCACGGCGGATGAACATTTGGTTTTCTTCGGTGACTTGGCCATAATAGGGAATGTAGGTGAGATCGATTGCGATCCGCCGCGGTCGATCGAGCAAGTTCGACGGTAACCGGCTCCGCATCCCGGCATTGAGTTGGACTTCCAGTTCAGCGATGTTGAGCAGGTCGATCCGATTCCGGACGGTGTTAGGATGGGGGCCGGTTTCCAATTGGGAGGCGGCTTGCTCGATACTGGTTTGATGCGCGGCCGCATAGAGCAGGACACTGAGACAATCTTGAGAGGTGACGGTCTCCGCCTGGGGGTCTGAGTTGCCGTGAAGCGGGAGATGTTCCTCAAGGACGGACAATCCAAGGTGCCGGACCGTTTCCGAGGTCAGTGCCAATTGTTGAGTTGCCATAGGGGCTGAACTCCTTTCTTCTTTTGGTCATTTGATCATAGGATGACCAATTGTCCAGCCATTGACAACTCGTTGTGAACTACTGAGTCTACGGGGCAGCGAATGAACCTGGATGTATCCTCAAATCTGAAGGGTTGCC
>JBHIAO010000410.1:0-5189 GCA_046758565.1 Anaerolineae bacterium | reverse complement strand
CCCTTCGTTGGCGTCCTCTTACGCTTTTACTTTTGAGAGCTTGTACACAATGTACTGATTCAGTGATCTCCCTTGCGCCTTCGCCTCGAAAACAAGATCCCTGTAGAGTTCAGGCGGCATACGCAAAGGAAATTTACCGGTAATCTGCTTCTCATCAATAGGAGTGGGAATTTTGATTTTGTTTGCCTTGGCCGCTTCGAGCCAAGCCGCAGCAGCCTCCTTTACGGCTTTGATCGCCTCGGCTTCCGACTTCCCCCAGGCAGAACAACCGCGTAGCTCTGGAACCACGGCAATATAACCCTTATCCTCCTTGCTGTACCGGACTAAGATCCGATACTTAAACGGCTCTCGCACCTTGGTACGCATTCAACTTCACCTCCTTCACAAGATCGAGCACTTGGTTCGTTACGTACTACGTATTAAGGCAAAAGCTGGAATACTTCAATGTACTTTAATAGCTGCTTAACCTGATATGCCTTTGCCTGTCCTTTTACTTTCTGAAAATTCAACAATATCTTGTGGCTATCATGGACAAAGATATGATGGCTTCCCCTCACTCGATCCAAACGGAAACCTGCTCCTTCTGCTAATGCGCATGCTTCATTGAACCTTAAGTTCGCAGGCTTTCTACGAGCCTTCTCGTAGAGTTCCCTGATGCGCTCTCTTTTCCCCATCGGGTCTTTCTTCTCTTTCCTGTACGCTATACGATAATATCACATATGATATCATGCTTGTCAAGAAAAAAATATCCGCGGGGCCGCCCTAAATCATGGTTGTCTCGCAACCTATTGATTTATGAGGGAATTATCGAATACCGGCCAGGTATGGATGGCGCGCTTGCTGCGGAGGACGCCTGAAAGCATGGCTACGCCTTGTTCCGTGAAGGCGTAGGGTGGGTACCGCCGCCCCCCCCAACTTGACATCACAATTTGTGATCTCAAGTCTGAGAACTCACGCTTGGTCAACAGAAGGGACCAAGTCTTTTGTTGACTAACAATTGATAGCTGAGGGGTGAGATCCCTGTGCTACATTTCGAATTTCGAAATTCGAATTTGGAAATTGAGAGGGGTTGAGAGGCGGCGGACTGGTCAGAGGGCGCGGACGAGGTACAGGACTGCCATGAGAATGAAAAGGCTTGCCAGGGCCTTTGGCATATATGCCTCGTATTGCTTCAACCGGTCCTCCAGCAGGTGATAGCCATGAATGGCCAAGAGCGTTACCCCCACGAGTGCCGCACTCACGGCGAGCGCGTAGGTCAGCATGAGAGCCACACAGTGGACTCCCCCCAGGCAGAGGGCCAGGAGCGCAAACTCTTCTTCGTGGACGAATCCCAGGAGGAATGCGAATACCGCCATGTCCCAGAGGGACTGGAGCGACTTGTGAGGGTGGACATGGGAATGCTCGTGCCCGTGGCTATGCGCGTGATCATGGTGGCTATGGTGATGCGTATGGCCGTGGGGTTGGGTATAGGCCCGGTACGCCATGTACAGGAGCAAGACGACCACGCTGTACCGAACGATGGCCAGGGATGACAGGTCCACCACCCGGTTGACGAGCAGGAACACCAGGACCACCGCGAGGGAAGAGACGAGATGAAAAAAGGCAAGAATGCTCGAGGTGAGCAATCCAAGCCAGGCGCGCTGCTGGCGCTGGACGGAGTAGGCTACAGCCACCGGCCAGCCGTGGCCCGGCTCCACACCGTGGAGCAACCCGATCAGGATGGCATTCAGGTAAACAGACACGAGGTGCCGGGGGGGAAAAGCATAGGAGTGGTGAACGAAGAAGCTTCTTTCTGCTCAGGCACTGGCGACAAGCCCAATGAGGAACCCGAGGATGATGACCAGGGTCGAAACGGATGTCAGTTCTGCGCCCGTCATTGCCACTCCTCCATCCAGCCGTTCGCGGGCCTCTTATAATGGAGCTCAGGCGGCCTCGGGGCAATGATGGCGGTCACCCACTGCTATGATCCAGATCACCCCCTGTTCGGTGAGAGTCGAGAGCGAAGAGTCGAGATCGGTAGCAAGTCTCTGGAAGTGCTTGATGTTCTTGGGGTTACCGAGGTGTATCCGATGCGCAATCTGCGAGCCTCACTGCTTCCTACCCACTCGACGGGCAAGCACTCCCATCCAGGTGAAACTTCCTGACGGCGGCACTTCAAAAAAAGTCAAATCTTCACTTAACCAATACTGCGCAGTGAGGCCGAGCTGACCCATTGCCTCCTCCACCATAGTTTTGTCCACATCCTGAAATCCTGACAGCACCAGCGAGGCCTCGTCTCCACTCAACCGAACGAGTTCCGCCATTTTGTCTCTCAGTATAGGCAGAGGTAAATTCGCGAGCACCAAGTCAAAACGGCCGGCCACCACCTCTGGTGACCCTCGGACAACCAGCAACCGCTCCTTCACGTGGTTCAGCTCTGCATTAGCCCGGCTGATGACGAAAGCCTGGGTACTGATATCTATAGCCACGGCACGGTCCACCCCAAGTTTCAATCCTGCGAGCGCCAGGACCCCACTGCCGCACCCCACGTCCACCAGGGTTCGGCAGTGTCGTCCTTTCAGGTCCTGAAGCATGAGGCGGAGGCACAACTTGGTGGTGGGATGGCTGGGCGGGAAGGTTCTCCTGGTTTTCAGAAGAATCCCTACCGGCGCTCGAGAAACCAGAAAACGCCACCGGGGAGAACCAACTGCGAGGGAGCCATTGATGCGGTAGCAGGTCAGCACGACGTCACATCATCGCGGTGGGAAGGGACCGCGTCTCAACAATAGTTAACATAATTATGCTCGGTAGAGCAAATGCATGTTTTGCCGCATCCGGCACACCCAGGTAAGGGTCCAGGGGTGAGAGTCGATTGTTGAGCGTCGAGAGCCCTGTGCTACATTTCGAATTTCGAAATTCGAATTTCGAAAACGGAGAGCGTGGGGAGAGGGGAGAAGGCATCGGTCATTGTCCTATGCAGAGCATGGAACTTTCCCCGATAGAAAAAAAGGCTTTCCGCTGATTGACAGTCACAGGTCGCCCCCTGCTATGTTTGTTCACATGCATACCCGTCGCTACCTCCGCCTCGCCGCCTACCTCCCCGTTCAGTGCATTCCCCTGAGCGGCAATCGTCCCGTGGCAAAAATAATGGGCAAGACCAGGTCCCTCAGTCCCGGGGGCGTTGGACTCTTGCTTCCCGAGCCCCTCTCCCTCAGAACTGCGGTCATGGTCCAGGTCTTGGACGAGGAACCGCTGCCCGGGTGTGTTATCTGGCGTGATAGGCCCACGACAACCGATCTGGCCACGAGTGTCCCCCATGGCGTCGGTTTTACTGAGCCGGTCGACCCAGACCGGATACGGCGCTGGGTGCGCAGCGCAATATCACGAGCTCATCCCCGAGTCCGAGTCCAGTTCGATGTGGATTTCACCGGGGCAGGAAGGGTGCGACATGGCACGTGCCTGAATCTGACCAGGGGCGGGATGTTTATCACCACCATGGATGATCCGCCCCCACCAGGGGCTGTGACCTTGCTCCGTTTTGAGCTACACGATACGTCCCACATGCTGTTGATCCCTGCCGAAGTAGCCTGGACGCGCGGTGAGGGAAGGGGGCCGAGTGCTATCACGGGCATGGGAGTGAAGTTCCTCGAAATCAACCCGGAGGAGGCTGCATTGGTTGGCAGTGTCGTGGATCGGCTTCTCGTGGAACCTTCCCCATCCCCAGCTTCTTCTTGACCCTTTCCGCCACCAGCTCCCTCTTTCGTTGGTTCAGGGTTCAGAGCGGATAGTCGAGAGTTGAGTGTCGAGAGTTGAGAGCCCGTCGCTACATTGCGAATTTCGAAAACCGGGGGCGAGTGGAGAGGTAAGAGTTTAGAGGTCGGGTTTGGCGGGTGAGGGAGGGCCGACCGGCCCTTCTCGGATACACGCGACACTGACAAGGGCCGCGCCTACCAGCACGAGACAGACGCGAAAAGCCCAGGCGAAGGCCTCGGGCGGGTAGAGCCGCGCCCCCTCCCGCATCGCGCCCTGCCAGCGGACATCGAGGACGAACCCCAACAGGACCTGGAGGACCGCCGCGCCCAGGAATCCCCCCGTATTGACCACAGCTAATGCGACGCCGACCCGCTCGGGCTGCTGCTCTTTGACGCAGGAGAGGCAGAGCAGGAGGCTGCTGGCGAAAAATCCGAAGGCGAACAGGTATGGGCCGAGACGCGACACCGGAACGAGGTTCGCGGCGGGACCGATCCAGAACAGGCCGTAGCAACCGCCGCCCAGCAGGAGGGGAAGCTTGCGCTGCTGGAAGAGCCGGTCCGAGAGAAACCCGATGGCGGTCCCCCCTGCGATGAAGCCGAGCACCCCCACGCCGATGAGGTCCCCTGCCTCGGCACGCGTCAGCCCGTGCACCTGCATGAGGTACGGGGGACCCCACAGGGCAAAGAAGGCGAGATAGGTCCCGGTGATCCCGACCTTGGCGAAAAAGACCGGCCAGGTCTCTGGGGCCTTGAGCACCGCCCACAGAGGACGGAGAAAGGGAGTGTGCGTCGCCGCGGGAAGGGCGGCCCAATCTTGAACCAGCCAGAAGCAGCCGACCGCGATCACGGCCGTGAGGAACCCGACGCCGTGAAATCCCCACCGCCAGCCCACGACCTCGACCACGCGGGCGAAGGGGCCGCTCGCCACGAAGCCGCCGAAGAAGCCGACGGTCGTGGTGAGGCCGGTCATCGTCGCGAAGTACCGGGGAGGGAACCAGTCGGCAAGCAGCTTCAGGATGTTCACGAACACCGCCGCCACCCCGACGCCGACCAGGAATCGTCCCAGGTAGGCCGTAGTCAGGTCCGGGGCGGCCCCGAAGACGAACGCGCCTGCCGCCATGATCACGGCGCTCGCGGTGATCGTCCGGCGCGGTCCCCAGGTGTCCGCCAGGATGCCTGCTGGCATCTGGAGCAGAGCGTAGAGGTAGAAATAGAGGGAGGAGAGCCCACCCAGTCCCACCGCCGCGATGCCGAAGGCGGCCATGAGCTGGTCCGAGATGATGCCGAGGGCGAAACGGTGGAAGTTGACGAGCAGGTAGAGGGCCGTCGCCGTCACCCAGATGATCCATTTTCGCATAGGGCCTCTCATGCGAGGAGACGCAGCCGGGGATTATAGCAGGGAAGCGAACGTTGCAGAAGCTCGGATGGTCAGGGAGCAATGAGAGTCGAGAGGAGAGC
>JBHIAO010000409.1:0-5211 GCA_046758565.1 Anaerolineae bacterium | reverse complement strand
CCCCTTTTCGTCGGGTGATCCTCTCGGACGAAAGGAGGAAAATCATGAAGCGATTTACCATCGGTTTCGTTTCAATCCCCTTTTCGTCGGGTGATCCTCTCGGACCGTTTTCGAGGGGAAGTGGGTTCGGGTCCTGGAGATCCGTTTCAATCCCCTTTTCGTCGGGTGATCCTCTCGGACAAAGGCGACTGGCCTGGCATCCCAACCGGCCGCCCTGTGTTTCAATCCCCTTTTCGTCGGGTGATCCTCTCGGACCGCAGTTTGTCCCGCCCCACTGGCCGGCTTCTTTTTGCGAGATCGGCGGCCTTTTTGGGCTGTCGCTCCATGAAGCTGCGTCCTGGAAGCGCTATCTGCTCGCTGATGCGTCGATCTGTGCGCATCCATGGGCTGCCGCACCTCGCCGCGCATACCGCAAAAATGGTCGCCGATTTCGGTCGCAGTTCCGCAGTTTTGTCTTGCATTTGCCGGCTCAACCCCAATCTGCTACGCTTGTCCTATCCAGTATACCCCATCAGGCCCGGTTTGTCAATAGCCTGATGGTTGGGTATTCATAAGTTGGGAGAGAGGTGCGCTTCGCGTTTATTGCGTAATGCGTACTGCGTAATGGTTTCACATGTAGGCCGTTTACGCAATACGAAATACGCAATACGCATGCCGACGTCACCGAGTTGGAGGTGAAAGGATGAGCAACCCGAATCTGGAAGCCTGTCTGACGGCCATGCCGATCCGACATCTGTGGGCCATTGCCCGCTGCCACGACATCCCCTGTGATCACGCCTTGCGCAAAGTCCAGGTCGTGGACAAACTGGCCGCCGAGCTGCGCCGCCCTGGCGTCATCGGGACGGCGCTTGAACGCCTGTCAGACGCCGAGCGTCAGGCGTTGGACGCCCTCGTCGCGGCCGGCGGCCGGATTCCCTGGCCCACCTTTCGCGAGCAGTTCGGCGAGATCCGCCCCCATCGACCCTGGCAGGACGACGCACCCCGGGAGCCGTGGCGCAATCCCATCTCGCCGGCCGAAACCCTGTGGTTTCTCGGCCTGGTTTATCGCCTGCCGCGGCGCCCGCGCTCCGGACAAACGGTCTACGCCCTTATCCCATCCGATCTGCTGACGCTGCTGCCAGCGCCCGAGGGTCCAGCGATTCCTGAGCCCGTGGCATCCACGGTGTCGGAACGACCGCAACGCCAGCCCCAAATGGATACCGACGTGGCGCTGCTGATCTCTCTGCTGCACCGCGAGGATATCCGCCCGCTGTGGGGGCGCTGGTTGCCGCCACGGCACCTGGGCGATCTGAACGAACGTCTGTCGGTTTCGGAGGACGTAAGCCAGGCACGCAGCGAGTTGCAGACCGGCCGGCTGCGGTTTATCCACGCCCTGGCCGAGGCAGCCGGCCTGGTGGGCCTATCCGGTCAGTGGCTCAAACCCACGCCTCGGGCGTGGGCCTGGTTGCGCCTGACGCCGGCCGACCGTTATGAGATGCTGTGGACGGCCTGGCGCGATGGCTCAGAGGCCACTCAGGCCCTTCGACAGAGCCCCTCGACGGGTTCGGGAGGGACCTCAGGACAGGCCGTGTGGGACCACTTTCGGCTGCCCGGGCACGATTCCGAGGTGGCGTTGGATGTCCTCGAGCTCGTGCTCGACGGCCTGAGCCGGCTGGCTGTGGGATCACGGTATCCGCTGGGGCCCTTTGTCGCGAGCCTGGTCGAGGCAGCGCCGGTTCTCTCCAGCCTGCCCCCGGTGTGGCGCGACGACCAGGTTCACGACTGGGGCTCGGAGATCGTATCGGAACTGGTGCTGGGGCCGTTGAGCTGGTGGGGCGTCGTGTCTATCACCGATGAGGGCCAAGAGCCGGCTTTCTCGCTGTCACCCCTGGGGGACTGGCTGCTGACCGGCCAGGGTGCCGGCCCGGCCGGCCCCGCGAAGTCGTTTCGCGTCGAGCCGGACCTCACCATTCGGATGCCGGAGCCGCCCGACCTCCAGGACCTGGTTCGCGTGGAGAGCATGGCCGAGTGGCGCGGCTGGCTCGATGGCCGGCGCGGTTATCAGGTGACGCCGGGCAGCCTGAGCCGGGCGCTACCTCGGGGGATGGCCCTGCCGGAAGCCATGGAGACGCTTGCTCGCGGCGAAGGCGGCCTGGGGGCCGTGCCCCATGCGCTGCTGGAGGCATGGGCGGCCGAAACCGAAGCCGTAGTGTTGCGTCGGGTGACGCTGCTGGAAACCCGGGAGCTCGAGCGGATGCAGGCGTTGAGCGCCAATCGCGCCATCCGCAGGCACTTTCGCGAAACGCTGTCGCCTCGGGCGGTGGTGGTGGATGGCGCACGCGTGGATCACCTGGTGCGCACTTTGAAGCGCCAGGGGGTTTATCCAAGGGTCGACGTCCCGCCGGCCGCGAAGGCTTCGGCCGCGTCTCAACCTCTGTCAGACAGCGGCGCCGCTCAGTTGTGGGTGGCCGGCCAGGTGTATGCCAGGCTGAGTCGATGGATCGACCTGCCCCAACCGATGCCCGTGGCGGTGTTGGACGATCTGGCGGCTCAAATGGATGAAGCGATGCACGCCGTGGCTCGCCAGGCAGCAGACGATGCTACCCAGCGGCTGGCGGATGCGATGGACGGGTGGGCGCGGTTTCCGATGCCGGAGGCCGGCCTATCTCCCGAAGAAGCTGTGCCGGTTATCGAACAGGCAATTGAGGAAGGCGACACGCTGCGCCTGACGTATTGGACCGCCGGGCGGGGTGAAAGCTCGACCCGCACGGTAGAGCCATATCGGATCGAGTGGCGGGGCGACGTGCCGTATCTGATCGGTTATTGCCACGAGCGCCTGGCCCAGCGGGTGTTTCGGGTGGATCGAATGCAGTCAATTGGTCTATCGGTCGATTAGTTGGTTTGATAGATGGCTGGAGGGCTGGTTGGCTGGAGGGCTGGTTGGCTGGAGGGCTGGCTGAGGTCGAGGCATTCCCCAGGCACGCAATTCATTGATCGCCGGGGCTCTATCGCCGGCCATCGCTGGCCTGGGAGCGCAGTCCCATCTCGAACAGACGGGCCTGGATTGTCAAGCGTTGGTGGTACGGTTCACCTGGTACTGGCCATGTCCGAAGACGGTGGCTTTGCCGATGTGCACGAGCTCGCCCCAGGCCAGGAGTGCGTGGAATTTGGCCAACGCCCCCCGGTACGTTACCTGGCCTACGAAGCCGCCCAGGTTGATGCGGCGCTGCTGCCGGCCTGAGTAGCGCTCCCAGTCCACCCATTCGACGTCCATGCGCGCTACTTTCACCTCTTCCGCTGCCCCGATGATGCCACGAAAGTCGGTTTCCCACAGTTGGCCGCAGTGGAAGTAGGACAGCGACGAGATGCGCCGCAGCAGGTTGCGCACAATGACGTGGAACTCGGGCTCGCGCACGTATTTCCCCCGGTATTTGAGGCGTGCCGGCGTGATGAACTGCATGGTCAGTCGATCAGCCGGCAGTGCTTCGACCCGCTGCACCACGTCCGCGGCGGACACGCTGAGGTCGCGCCCCCCCACCCGCACGTCGACGCCGTCGTACACCAGCTCCCGCGTGCTCTGCCAGGGATGGACGCTGGTGATGCGCTGCAGGATATATTTGCCGCGCGGTTTGCCGATGCCGGCGCGCCCCAGCTCCTGGAAGGCCAATATGAAGTACGGCAGGTAGTTGATGGCCCGCCCCACCAGCACGACGTCGAAGCTGAGCCGATCCCCCGGCCGATACGCTGTTTTGTCATCCAGCGGTGGCTCGATGACGAAGGGGATGGGCACTTCGCGCAGGCTGCGGAGCACTTCGCTGTCTTCGGGCACGCTGGTTTCGAAGATGTAGCCGTAGGGACAGGTGTTGCCCAACTGGCAGGGTGTGCACTTGCGCCAATCTTTCTGGATGCACACCATCTTTTTGAAGGCATACCCGAACCCGCCGCGCAGGGTGCTCCCTTTGTAGGCCGGCAGGTTCAGGGGCTCGAAGGCTTCGATGTCGAAGCGGTAGTGGGCAGTGCGGAAGTCGTGGACGATCATTGTGGATGTCGCAGGGTCCTCTCCCCCAGGTGCTGCAGCGTGCGGTTGATGGCCTTGCGTACGGCGCGGACCTCATTGCGGAACCAGGTCCGCAGAACAGGTACCAGGTCGCGTCGTTCCCGCTCGGCGATGGCGTCCAGTAACATGTATTTGATGTCGCGGTGGATGGTCTCCAGCCGGGGCCAGACGCGCTGCGGCTTCCCTTCCGCCTGCCACTCTTCGAACCAACCCAGCAGCCGTTCGACCCACAGGTTCTTGACCCGTTCCCAGCCCTTCTCTGAGTGGAACAGCAGCGGGATGCCCTCGCGGTACTCCAACCGGAGCCAGCCGTGGTGGATGCACCAATCCACCTTGCGGGCGATCTGGTCGGCGGTGAGGTGGCTCAGCCGGCCGTAGTCGGGTAGTTTGTCCCATTCCCAGCCCAGCGCCTTCTGGCTGCGTGAGCCGTTGAGGATCAGCACGACGCCACTGCGGCCGGCCTGGCTGATGATGCTGTCGGTGGCCATCAACACGGCGTCGATTTCGTCTTGGGTGGGCGGTTCGGGCGGCAGGACGAGGGTGACGGGGACGGGTGGTCGTCTGCGCCGGCGGCCCATGGGGTTACTCCTTTCCGTCTCCTATTTCTTCACTCCGGAGCTTCGCCCGCTTTCAATTATACTCGCGTCTGGGAGGAGGTGCGAATTGGGATGCTCTGATGCTCTCCCGAATATTTTGATTTGACGCTAAGCACTATGCAGCATATAATCGGTTCAGGTGATTCTTATGCCAGAGACAGGTAATGATATGACTCGTTTTGAAAGTAATGAACCCGCCGGCTCCAAGGAGCCGGTCGAACAAGTGGCCCGATTGATCCACCGTTTCGATCGACGGCAAAAGGCTCGCTTGCTTCAGCTTGTGCCCGAGCTCCAGACCATCCGGGCGGAAGAAGCTGATATCCCTGCCGAGCAGGCAGAGTTGATGGCTTACTTTCGCCGCAAGCTCGAGGCATTGCCGGAACGCAGACCCATGCAAGACGATGATCCGTTTGTTGGTGGGCTGACGGTCGCTGAGTTCTTCGCCTTGTCCGAGGAGGAGCAAGCGCGCATTTGGGACGAAGCACACGCCGAAGCCGAGCGCGAGTTGGGAAGCCGTGAACAGCCCGTCCGTCCTGACGCGGTGCCTGCTCGATAAAAGCGTAGCCCGTTTCACAATTA
>JBHIAO010000408.1:0-5215 GCA_046758565.1 Anaerolineae bacterium | reverse complement strand
GATGAAGGCCGCATAAATGCTGCCGTTAACCTGGCCCAGGCCGCCCATAATCACCGCTGCCAGCCCCTTCAGGGTAAGCAGCAGGCCCATCGTGGGCCTAACGCTGAGGAGCGGCGCGATGAGGGCTGCAGCCAGGCCGGCCAGGGCGCCGCTGATGGCGAAGGTGAGCAAGGCGATACGGTGCACATCAATGCCCACCACCACGCACATCTCGCGGTTTTGCGAGACAGCCCGCATAGCCTTACCCAGCCTGGTGCGCTTGACGAACCACTGGAGACCGATGTAGACGATGGCGACGGCGGCCAGAATAAGCAATCGCTGAACGGAGGTGCGGATGCCTAGGGGCGAGACGATTTTAGCTGAGTAGGGGGTTGGGACCTGTTTGGGGTCGGTGGTGAAGATAATGAGTGCCACATTTTGGAGCACGATGGAAATGCCTAGCGTCGCCACGGCATGGATGCGCCAGCTCTTGTCGAGAATGGGGTGAATCACCAAGCGCTCCATCATCATAGCGTAGAACGCCGTCAGAAGGATCACTAGCAAAACGATGACCGGGTATGACAACGTGATCCAGGGCAGGTTCAGCAACAGGAAAAGCGTGTAGCCGCCCATCATAAAGGTGTCGCCGTGGGCAAAGTTGACTAACCGCACTACACCAAAGATAAGCGTCAGCCCCAGGGTCACCAAAGCGTAGAGTGCACCCAGTGTCAGGCCGTTGAGCAAGTGCTCAAGGAAGATCTCTAGCTGTAGTGGCACGTCTCTCTCCAGAACTTACTCAGAGAGCGTTTGCCGAGATGGTCGGGAGGCTACACGGGAGTGACCCCATTACTATCTGCCATAAGCAGAGCGCAGGAGGGTTTCCCTCCTGCGCTCTGGCATCGGACTCGCCTAGTGCTCGACCGGCACGAGTTCGACGAACTGGACAAACTTAGTCTTGCCTTCCTCGATCGTCGTTACCGTTCCCTTGGGGTAGGCCTGGTGATGATCGTCGAAATCGATCGTCCCAAAGGGCGTCTCAACTGCTATCTTCTCCAGTTCTTCGCGGATGGTTTCGCGCGTGGCTTCGCCGTGGTTCTGGATGGCATTTCGGATCGCGCCACCAATGGCGTAAAAGGTTGCGTAGTAGGACCATCCACGGTGGGGCGAGTTGGACTTCTCGAAGCGGTCAACGAACTTCTGGTCCAGCTCAGAGTCCACGCCTGCGGCCCAGAACGAAAACTCCAGAACGCCTTCGCCTATTGAAGGGTCGTCGCTGGTGTACTCTAGGAAGACCGGCGAGGTAAGACTACCGCGGGAGAAGATCTGCACGTCGAGTCCCACTTCACGCAACTGGCGCATGAATGTAGCTCCATCGCGTTCGGTCATCACGACCAGGACGGCGTCGGGGTCAGCCGCCTTTATACGCGTCAGCGCAGGACGGTAGTCGGCGGTGCCCAAGTCGAAATAATCCTCGTTGATGGTCTCCACACCCAGGTTGCCAAATTGCGGAATGTAGGCGGAGATCGCCCCGCGGCCGAAGTCAGTGTTTTCAGCCACAAAGGTGATAGACTCTGCAAGCTCGGCCATGAATTGAGAGAAGGCAGAGGCCATGATCAGGTCGTCGGGGTTGACCCGGAATTGCCAAATGTTTCCACCTACTCCCATCTCGCTGTAAATGCCGGGGTTGGTCGAGGTGGCCGAAACCGCCGGCGTCTCGCCTTCGGCTATAATTGGCAGGGCCGCAACCGTGGCCGAACTGCAGCCGCCACCCAAGATGACGTGTACCTGATCAACTTCGATCAGCTTGCGCACGGCGTTGACCGCGTCGGTCGGGTTGCACTTGTTGTCTGCCACGACGAGTTCAAGGGGATGGCCCTCGATCTCGCTGCCCAGATCCTCAATGGCCAGGGTTGCACCGAAGTTGAACCCCTCGCCCAGGAAGGCAATCGGGCCGGTCATCGGAGCGTACAGGCCGATCTTAATGGGCTCTTTCTCTGGTTTCGGGATAGACCTCGCAACAGCCTCTTCCTCGACGGCGACGGTCTCCTGGGCGGTCTGAGGGGCCGGCGCGGGGGCGCAGGCTACAGCGAGAACACCGAGCGCAAGAAAAGCGCTCATCAGACAAAAGAACTTCCTCATCATTCCCCTCCTCGTGGATGTGATGGCACTACGGCCGGCTACTGGGACGAAATAATGACTAAGTATAGTAAGGTCATATTCAGTTGTCAACCAAGGTTTTGCATGTACCCAGGGCAATCGCATCTCTAGCGCCGTAACACCCAGAAAATCAGATTCACTAAGACAGTGAGCACGAGGCTGGCAACCAGGCAACTGACCAGGGGTGCGTAAACCGTCACGTTATCTCGCCGAAATACGATGTCGCCGGGTAGCCGGCCCAATGGGAGACCGAACCGGCCGGCTAGTAACAGGATCGCTCCTAGAACGAAAAGGCCGGCCCCCGAAATCAACAAGAGACGTCCGATAGACTCGAATCCCGACATTTCACCCGACTCACAACTAGATCAGTCGCTGTTGTTCAGGCTCTGCTTGGTACTTGTAGTCGAGGTGCTCGTAGGCCCGTCGCGTGGCAACGCGCCCACGCGAAGTTCGTTCGATGAAGCCCAACTGCAGGAGATAGGGCTCATACACATCCATGATGGTGTCCGATTCCTCACTGATAGAAGCGGCGATCGTCTCCAACCCCACCGGTCCACCACCGAACTTCGTGATGATCGACTCCAAAACTCGCCGATCGCCTTCATCCAGCCCCAGTTCATCCACATTCAACATGTCCAGCGCTTCCTGCGCCACTTTCTCAGTGATCACACCATCGGCGCGGACCTGAGCGTAGTCTCGGACTCGGGAAAGCAAGCGGATGACAACCCGGGGCGTACCCCGTGCGCGCTGGGCAATTCCTTGGACACCGCCGTCATCAATCGAGACGTCCAAAACCCTGGCTTTCTGACGCACGATTTGCGCCATTGCTTCATCATCGTAAAAGTCCAACCGATGGATGACGCCGAATCGGCTGCGCATAGGTGCGGTGATCAGGGCCAGTCGCGTGGTTGCGCCGACGATTGTAAAATGCTGGAGGGGGAGTCGCATGATTTTGGCACTGGGTCCTTTCCCCAGCGTGATGTCGAACACGTAGTCCTCCATCGCTGAGTACAGCGCCTCTTCAACGACCCGGTTCAGCCGGTGGATCTCGTCAATGAACAGCACATCGCCGGCCCGCAGGTTGGTCAGTATGGCCGCCAGGTCGCCGGCGCGTTCGATGGCCGGCCCGGACGTCACCTTAATGTCTGTTATCATCTCGTTGGCGATGATGTGCGCCAGCGTCGTCTTGCCTAGACCCGGCGGGCCATAAAGCAGCACGTGGTCCAACGCTTCGCCCCGTGCTCTCGCCGCTTCGATGGCGATGGACAGGTTCTCCTTGACCTGCTCTTGCCCGATGAATTCCGAAAGGTAGCGCGGCCGAAGACTGGCCTCAAGGCCCTCGTCCTCAGGGCGCCGCTTTCGGGACACCATTCGATCCGAGTCGTCCATCACTGAGTGTCCGTGCTCCTTCCCAGCTTCAATCTTCGATCAAAACGCGCGATTCGCACAACTGTTCGTGGAAACAATTATACCAAACGCATAGAGAATTGAAAAGCCTTGACAGATTCGAAAAAACGTGGTATAAGTTCCGGCCACTTTTGAAATGCACTTCGTTACTAAGTTTCATGTCTCCGATGGTGTGAGGAAAATTGTCATGGTAGACACGAGTACAGTACAGGGAACTGAAGCTCTAATCGAACAACGTAAGGACATCCTGAAAGAGATCGAGCGCTTGCGGCTCGCCCTCAGTGCGGAGGTTGATCCCACTGAAGAAGAAGCTGATCCCGAGATCATTGAACGGGAGAAGACACTGGTTGTACTTCGCGCTCTTGAACGGAAACTTGAAGAAATCGACTTCGCGCTGCGGGCTGCTAAACAGGGCACGTACGGCATCTGCGAGGTCTGTGGTGAACCCATCGATCCGGCACGGTTGAGGATCATGCCGGAAGCTACGATGTGCGTGCCATGCAAGTCAGCAACGGAGCGACGAACCCGGCGCTATTGAATGGCCCCGCTGACCGTGTTCATCGTCGCCTTTGTCGTGAGTCTGGCGCTTACGCCGGCCGTCGCTTGGCTGGCGCGTCGATTTCACGTGGTCGACGTCCCACGAGCACCGAAGCACGTTCACGTGCATCCCACACCCCGATGGGGCGGACTGGCCGTCTCGGCGGGATTCTTTGCCGCGACTATCGTCATTTATTGGCTGCACGGCACGGGGCGAATGCCTCAGCCACACGACTCGGCGGACTGGCTTCGGCTGCGCGGCGTTTTGCTGGGGGCCGGCGCTGCGACCCTGTTCGGAGCCTACGATGACTGGCGAGAGCTAAGGCCACGGCCACAGTTTGCTGCTCACTTCATCCTCGCCATCATCGCCATTGGCCACACCGTCTTCCTTGAGCGGTTCACGAATCCACTTACCAACGGGCTTGTGGTCCTGCCGCTATGGCTGGTCATCCCCGTCACGATCTTCTGGGTCATGGGCATGATCAACACAGTGAACTGGTTGGATGGCCTGGATGGCTTGGCTACCGGCGTCGCTGCAATTGCTGCGCTGCTGTTTGCCGTCCACAGCTACGGCCGGATTGGTCAACTGGCGGTCGGACTCTTTCCGGTGGCGCTGATGGGCGCCTGTTTGGGCTTTCTACCCTGGAACTTCTATCCCGCGCGGATTTTCCTGGGGACGGCCGGCTCGATGTTCCTGGGTTACAACCTGGCAGCCTTCTCACTGATCGCGCCGGCCAAGCTGGCGACCGCCCTGCTCGTGCTCGGCATCCCCATTCTCGACGTGGCCTGGCAGATCGTAGTGCGTATCCGCCACGGTCGCGCCCCGTGGTTAGCCGACCGCAGCCACCTGCACCATCGGCTGTTCGACCTCGGCCTGTCGCAGCGCCAGGTTGTGATTGGGTATTACGTCTTCTGTGCCGGCTTTGGCGGATTGGCCTTGGTGCTCAGCAGCCGGCTGCACAAGCTAATCGCCCTAGCGATCCTTAGTGCTGTCGTGTTAGGCACCCTGATCGCGTTAACGGTGCAATCCGAGTCACAGTCACACAATCCGTAAGGAAATCATTACGGATACGCATCACGCATTACGGCGTTACTCCGCAACATTTGCGTCATGTGCGTGAATTATCGCCTCGTA
>JBHIAO010000407.1:0-5232 GCA_046758565.1 Anaerolineae bacterium | reverse complement strand
TGCGTCATGTGCGTGAATTATCGCCTCGTAAAACGTGAAACGTGAAACGTGATGAGCTCACGCCGGAAATCCTCACGTTTTACGTTTCACGTTTTACGCAGTTTGGTTGCGGCCAAAGGCTGCGTTAAGTTTCACGTTTTACGTTTCACGCACACAGAAAGCCATATCAGGCCGCTAAATTCTCGTTCGATGGAGCCAAGGCCTAGAAAGGATGACGACAATGGTTCGCAAACAAGATCTCAGCCGAATTAGTGACGTTCTTTGGGAAGTGCCCAAGGAATACCGCGACGATATGACGGTGCCGGCCCGGCTCTACGCTTCTGAAAAGATGCTCGACGATATCCTGAACGACCGTTCGGTCGAACAACTCGTGAACTCAGCTACACTCCCGGGATTGGTGAAATACGCACTGGCCATGCCGGACATTCATCAGGGCTATGGCTTCCCCATAGGTGGTGTGGTGGCCAGCAGGACATCAGACGGGGCGATTTCCCCTGGCGCCATCGGATATGACATAAATTGCCTGCGCGGTGATAGCCGTATTCTACACGCGCATGGCTATACTCTGTCTATCGCAGAAATGGAAGCAACCTGGCCGGACAATTCGCTACGATGTCAGAATTTTGATGTCGGCTGCGAAGATACAACTTCCATTGTCCGTTATCTCAAACAAGTACCGCGCCAGTTAGTCTATCGCCTGACCACAGACGCTGGGGATGAGATTGTGGCCACTGCTGATCACCCCTTCTGGACCCCAGACGGAATGGTAGAGCTAGAGCGGCTGGTGCCCGGTGACCGGGTGGCCCGCTATCCCTTCGAAGGCGTGCCCTACCAGCCACCGGGCAACGCTGTGTTGGTGGATGAGCACGACATCCGGCGCGTAATGGACGAGCATGGGAAGGGCACTGAGGGGAATGCGCTGGGGCAGGTGTTGGCCCATCTCCAACAACGTGATCTTCTCCCCCTGCGTGCTGACTCGCCACAATTGCCGCACTTGCTCAAATTGCTGGGCTACTTGTTCGGCGATGGCACCGTGTATTTCAATAGCTCCGGCATGGGGATAGCGGCGTTTTACGGCGATGCGGCTGACCTCGAGCAAATCCGCACCGACGTGGCAGCGGTGGGCTTCGCCCCATCGCGGATCTATACGCGTCAAAGACACCATCAGGTAAGCACAACTTACGACGACTACGAGTTTAAGTATGAGGAAACGTACTTCAGGGTTAGCAGCAGTGCGTTTGCGTCCCTGCTGGTGGCCCTGGGCGCACCGGTAGGCGCAAAAGCAGCCCAGGACTACCACCTGCCTGAGTGGCTCTTTGATGCCCCACGCTGGCAACAACGTCTCTTCCTGGCAGCGTTCTTTGGAGCCGAGCTGTCGGCACCTCAGGCCTTTGCCGAACGGAATCACAATTTCTACACACCTGTGCTGTCTCTCAACAAACGAGAGGGCTTTGTAGAGAGTGGGAAGCAATTCCTGGAAGATCTGTCGCAGTTGCTATCGGGATTTGGGGTCATAACTGGAGCGATCAGTCAGCGGAAAGAGCAAATCAACCCAGATGGTACCCGCTCTTATCGCCTGCGCTTGATTCTCTCCTCTCAGCCGGAAAGCCTCATTAACCTGTGGAGCTGCATCGGTTTCGAATTCAACGGAAAACGCCAGACACTGGCGCTGACGGCCGTTGAGTATCTGAAATGCAAAGCCAGAATCGTCGCCCTACGGGACGAAGCAGCATCCCAGGCCATGGCAATGCAGGCGGCTGGCGTCACTCCGCAGGCGATTTATGCCGAATTGACGAACGAACACGTTAACCGGCGCTTCCTAGAGCGGTCGCTCTACGAAGGCCGCCTGACCGGAGCACGAGTCGGAACGCAATTTGAAACCTTCGAGGAATTCCGCACCCACGCTACAGCGGGCATCGAAGGGAGTGGCATGGTTTGGGCGACTATCGAAATGATTGAGCCTGTAGACTTCCCAGCGCCCTCGGCAGACTCCACGCCGGGTGGTGATGATGGATATGTCTACGACTTCACGGTCGCTCATCCGGACCACAACTTCATTGCTGACGGGTTTGTCGTGTCGAACTGCGGCGTGCGCCTGCTGGGTTCCAGCGTGGATCGCGAGGCATTGGGCGACCTTCTGGCGGATCTGGCCTCGTCGCTTTACAAGAACTGCCCGAGTGGAGTGGGCAAATCTGGTCGTGTACGCCTGTCGGTCAAAGAGCTTGAGAAAGTACTGGTCAATGGTGCCCAGTGGGCACTGCGGGCCGGCTACGCCCGACCAGAAGACCTCCCACGCACCGAGGAGAGCGGCAAGCTGGACGGCGCTGATCCCAGCAAGGTCAGTGACAAGGCGAAGAAGCGGGGCAAGAATCAGGTGGGCACGCTGGGCGCCGGCAACCACTTCGTCGAAGTCGACGAGGTTGTTGCGACCTTCGACGAGGCGGCCGCCGATGCTATGGGCCTGTTTCCAGGACAGATCGTCGTGCAGATCCACTGTGGCTCCCGTGGGTTCGGCCACCAGGTCTGCACCGACTACGTGCGCCGGTTTCAGAAGAGCCTGAGCAAGTATGGCATCCAGTTGCCGGACCGCGAGCTGGTGCACGCCCCCTTCCAGTCACCAGAAGGTCAAGACTACCTGGCAGCCATGAAGTGTGCGGCCAATTACGCCTTCGCCAATCGGCAGGTACTGGCCCACCTTGTGCGTCGCAGTTTCGAGGAAGCCCTGGCCGGCAAGGTCCGCAACTGGGACGTGTTCCAGGTCTACGACATCGCTCACAATATGGGCAAGGTTGAGCAACACACGACCGACGGCGAGGCAGCCGAAGTGTGTGTCCATCGTAAGGGGGCCACACGTGCTTTCGGTCCCGGTTTCGAAGGACTGCCGCCGGAATACCGCCCCGTGGGGCAGCCGGTACTGGTTCCGGGCTCGATGGGCACTTCGTCCTGGGTTCTGGTCGGGACGCAGGGTTCGATGGAACAGAGCTTCGGCTCGACGTGCCACGGCGCCGGCCGAACGATGAGCCGAACCAGGGCCAAGAAGACGGTGTGGGGCGCGGATCTGCGCGACGAACTGCAGGGCCGAGGCATCGAGATACGCGCCGGCAGCATGGCCGGCCTGGCCGAAGAGGCACCCATCGCATACAAGGATGTGGACCAGGTCGTGGACGTGGTGAGTCGGGCTGGTATTGCCAAGAAGGTTGCCCAACTGCGGCCAATGGCAGTCATCAAGGGCTGAGAGATTAGAGATTGGAGAATGGAGATTAGAGATTGGATCTATCCAATCTCTGATCTCCATTCTCCAATCTCTATTTGTACCCAAACCAGCGGAGCGCATTCTCGTCCTTTCGCCAGCGCTTGCGGACTTTTACCCACAACTCGAGGTATACCTTGTGTCCGACGAAGTGCTCTAGTTCCTGGCGCGCCGCCCGCCCGATGCGTTTCAGCATGGAGCCTTTGCTCCCGATCAGAATCCCTTTCTGTGAGCTTTTCTCCACATAGATATTCGCGCTGATGTAGGTCAGATCTTCGCGACGCTCCTTCCACTCTTCCACAGCCACAGCCACTGCATGCGGCACTTCCTGATGTGTGAAGCGCAACACCTGCTCTCGAATGAGCTCGGCACCGATGACCCGCTCCGGCTGATCTGTAACTTGATCCGGGGGGTAATATTGCGGGCCGGCCGGCAACAGTTCAATAATCTCCTCCAACAACTGGTCCGTACCCGTCCCTTCCGTGGCTGAAATCAACAGCGCGTCGGCAGCCTCAATGAGATCGCTGTACGCCGCCATTCGTGACTCAGCCTCGTCCGGTGCCAGCAAATCCATTTTGTTGAGAACCAGCAAGGTCAGCACACGGGCATGCTCACGCAGGATTTCGGCAATCTGGCGATCCTCGTCTGTCGGGTGCTCAGAAACGTCAATCATGAACAGAATCAGATCGGCGTCCGGAACCGCTCGCGTGGCCGTCTCCACCATGACTTCGCCAAGTTTGTGAAGCGGCTCATGGATCCCTGGTGTGTCGACAAAGATGATTTGAGCACGCTCATCGGTCCGGATGCCCAGAATCCGCCGGCGCGTGGTCTGCGGCTTCGGCGACACGATGGCCACTTTCTGGCCAACGTATCGATTCATCAAGGTGGATTTGCCCACGTTGGGCTTGCCGATAACAGCTACGAACCCCGACTTGTGCCCCTCGGGTAGCTCCTCGGGCAAGGGCAATTCCATCCCAGGGGCCGACACTTTGTCTTCTGGAGTCTCAGGCCATTCAATACTCATGATTTTGATCCTCCTCCTTGCAGGGACGTTGCTTTATCAGGCTAGCACAACCGCCGGCATCAGCACACCGTCGCACTAACCCAGGAGGGGGGGGGCCCGTCGGCGCCCCCCCCACTTCGTTACACCTACGCTATTCGGTTGAGGGCACCCGTTCTGGTCTTGCTAGGACTACCGCCTACACTATTGAACTAACATGGGATCAGTAGTAGCAACGGGGGTAGTACCAGTAACGGCCATACGGGTACCAGTAGTACACGTAGCGATACGCCGGCCGGTAGTACCTATAGCAGCACCCCAGGTAGGACCAGGGGACGTACGACCAAACGCCATAGTACGGATACGAGTACCGGTAGTAGTACCTGTAGGTCCGGTAGTACGTAAAGTGATACGTGTACGGGGTCGAAACCCAGGGCCGCCGAGTATAGCCCGCCAGCGACACCGCCGTCAACAGACCGCGACCCGGCAAGTAGGTTCGGACGTCATGGTAACCGAAGTTTACGTACAGGCCATGGCCCGCGTTGTAGTAGGACCAGTCGGGCTCTACGGAATTCAGTTCCTCCATGCCGGCCACCGCTTCCGCGTCGTCAGGCCACGAGACCTGGAAGTTCTCATCAACAGTGAATAAGCCCTGCTCGATGGCAGCGTTGATGTACTCCAAAGCCGCTTTGTAGCTCTCCAGGTACTCGTCGGTGACGTTCAGCGCTACGGTATCAACCTCGGCAAGCGACAGTGTTCCGTCCTTGTTGAGGACAAGATAGTTCTGCATTTGGTCACCCAGGACCGCGATCTCGTGCATCGTGTCGCTGTTCAAGGTGATGCTTTCCGGGGCGTAAGCCCCCGCGGGCGCATCATCTCCCGCAGCTACCGGAGCAGCAGCCATCACCAACAACTGGGCGACCAGCAGCACAACAATCGTCCAACTCGTTTTCTTCTCCATGGTGACTTCCCCTTCCTGAAA
>JBHIAO010000406.1:0-5258 GCA_046758565.1 Anaerolineae bacterium | reverse complement strand
ACCGGCGCGATCAGCTCAACTATCAGGCGGATGGTGTCGTCATCAAGGTCAATAGCTTTGAGTTGCAGGAGCGTTTGGGGGTTGTCGGCAAGGCGCCACGTTGGGCCATTGCCTTCAAGGCGCCGGCCGAAGAAGCCATCACTCGGGTCCTCCACCTCGGCGTCAACGTGGGTCGCACCGGCGTGCTGACCCCCTATGCTATCCTGGAACCGGTCCGGGTTGGCGGCGTCAAGGTGAGCCAGGCAACGCTGCACAACGAAGACTACGTCAGGGAGCGCGACATCCGAACGGGCGATACGGTGGTCGTCAAGCGGGCCGGCGACGTCATCCCTCAGGTCCTCTATCCGCTACCCGATCTTCGCACCGGCGACGAGCAGCCTTTCGAGTTCCCGAAGACCTGCCCCGCTTGCGGTCAGCCGGCGGTGCGACCCGAGGGTGAGGCGGCCTGGTACTGCATGAACGCTGCTTGTCCGGCGCAACTCATGCGGCGCGTCGAGCATTTCGTCTCGCGCGGTGCCATGGACATCGATGGGTTTGGTGAAAAGCTGGCCCTGTTGTTTGTTGAGCAAGGGTTGATCGCGGACATCGCTGATCTCTACAGCCTCAAGGACAAACGCGAGCGGCTTCTGGAGATGGAGGGCTTCGCCGAGAAGCGGGTCCAGAACCTTCTGGACGCCATCGAGGGGTCGAAGGATCGCTCCCTTGGCCGGCTGATCACCGCCCTGGGGATCCGGCACGTCGGCGGGATCGTGGCCAGCACGTTGGTCCAGCACTACGACTCGCTGGACGCTCTCATGGCCGCCCCGCAAGAGGAGTTGGCAGAGATCGCTGGCATCGGTCCGGTCATTGCACGAAGCATCACCGAGTTCTTCAGCCGCGGGCACAACCGGCGGGTGGTTGAGAAGCTGAAGGCAGCCGGCGTCAACACCCGGCGCCGGGCCGAGCCGCAGGTGGTGGCCCGCCCGCTGGAAGGGCTGATGTTCGTCATCACGGGGACCCTCTCGCGCTCGCGACGTGCGATGACAGAGCTGATCGAGCAGCACGGCGGGCGGGTGACCGGCAGCGTGAGTCGAAACACGGACTATCTGGTGGCCGGCGAGAATCCGGGCGGAACGAAGGTCAACACCGCCCAAGAACTTGGAACCCCGATAATCGACGAGGCAACGTTGTTGGGGATGATAGAAGGACAGACGTAATTGGTTGGAGATGAGGAAAGGATGAATGGAAGCATGAAACGACCCACTGACATGCGAACTTGTACTGAGCCTGGTCGAAGTGACAGCTTGCGACGACTATTCTGGGGGTCACTTATTGCGTTGATCCTGATCGCGTCGTGGGCTGGCAGTGCAACGCCGGCCCACGCGGACATCTGCGTCTACCGGGTTCGACCTGGCGACACACTGTCCATCATTGCACAACGTTTCAACACGACGGTTCAGCACCTGGCGTTGTTTAATGGGATTCGCAATGTTGATCTGATCTTCGTCGATCAGCGCCTGCTCATTCCATCCTGCACAAGCGCGTCTATCACGGGCGCGACTATTCGATTTCCGCCGTTGCTCCGACAAAGTTTGACCGACCTGAGCCCGATTCCGGAACCCAGGTCGTTGAGCTTCGGGGCAAAGGGTCTGGTCAAGAGGGCAGCCGTTCGGTTGGAGGTCAGCGGGCTTGGGGTCGTCTTCCAGGGAACTGGCAGTGTTGTGGGCCAAAACGGCGACACGCTGCTGACCGCATACCACGTTGTCGCTCGCCCCTTCACACGACAGCTCCGGGGAGACACGATCCGACTCGATATCCCCGGAAAGCCCACAGCGCAGCTTATCGGCGCACTGCCGGAACGCGATCTGGCCCTGCTACGGCTCATGCCACCGAATTCAGGTACCTTGCGGTCGGTGCCCATCGGCGATTCTGACCAGTTGCAAGTTGGCGATACCGTGTACCTGGTCGGGTATCCGGCCAAGCTGGAAGGTGAGCTCTCTGTCGAGGGCGGTGTCGTTATTGATCTGTTGAGCGCGCGACGAGAGGTGCGGTATATCGTCACCGATGCCTACGCCGGCCAGGGCTCCAGCGGCGGACTGGCCATCAACCGGGATGGCGAACTCATCGGCATCGTTGATGCGCTGCTCACCGACCCCCGCGTGCTCGACACCCTCGGCTACCCGCAGCTCAACCGCGCCACCGTCATTGTTCCCATCAGTCAGGCCATGCCCCTTCTCGAAGAGTAGAGATTAGAGATTGGAGATTAGGGATTGGGGGAAGTCGGATCAATCTCCAATCTCTAATCTCCAAGCACCCACCCGTCTCATAGTTTCGTGACAGCGCCTCGTTATAATTCTATTCGGAAAAAAGAAGGAAGAGTGCCGACCATCTACCAGGAGCTAATTACCAACCAAGGAATGACATGCTATGAGACGGTCCCCTGCCTCCGTTGTGGCGGTGCTCGCACTGCTGGCATCTCTGTTTCTCGTCTTATCCGTTCCACTTGCCGGCCTTAGTGAGGCACGACAACTGACCATCGACAGGGCCGCCGTGGCGCCGCCGGCTACAGCCACCTGGACGCTGACCGCACCGCCGAGTGCAACGCTCACTCATACCCCGCCGATGCCGACGCGGACAGCGAGCTCCACGCCCTCGCTCACACTGATACCATCACCGACGCCCAGTCCCACGCCGTCACGGACCCACACACCCTGGCCAACCTTCACCCCCACACCAACATCGACGCAGACAGCAACCATCACCCTAACGCCGACCACGACACCAACGCCAACGGAGTCGGCCACGCCATCGGCCAGTCCATCCCCTTCACCGACCGAGGGGCCGACCCATACGCCGTCGCCCACGCGCGAAGCCAGCCCAACCCCAACCGGGGGCTTTATTCCACCATCGCCCACCCCGCGCCCCGAGGGCCGTACCGACACCGATGAGCCCAACGACTACTGGACGATGGCTGCGCCGCTCCAGCCGGGCATCCACCAGTCGTACATCAGCCATGAGCGCGATCTGGACTGGTTCAAGGTTTTCGTCGAAGAACCCCGTTCCGAACTGCGGGTCACATTGTCCAATCCACCAGCCGACTACGACCTGGCATTGCTCACTGACCCGGCCGGCATCCCTGCCGGCCTCGCCGGCATACGAACCCTGGCAGACCTGGGTGACATCAACCAGGCTGGTCAGCTTGCAACGACCGAAGACATCGGAGACCTGGCGACCCTTCAGGACACTCGTCCGGTGCGTGCCATTTCCGCCCGAAGCGATCTGGCCTCGGAGTCAATTGAGGTCGACGTTCTGCAGCAGCCAGGATGGTACTATGTTTTGGTGAAGGGTTACAACGGTGCGTACTCCATGGGGGTGAGGCAGGTCGGAGAGCAGATCCGTTCGCGCATGAACCTTCAATCCGACCTGCCTCGCCCCTACACCCTGCAGATTGAAATCGATCCCCCCACGGACAGCCGCCGCTGCGCTGTCGAGCTGCCTCATCCGCCTGGTGTCATCATTGCTCGCTGGATCGCCAGTGAGACACCGGAAACTCTGATCCTCGTCAACAAGCGCCGCATGGATGCCTACTATGGTGGCGGACCGGGATTGGCGGAGCAGTTGCTGGCGGAGATTAGGGCGCTCGCCAGTCACCCCATTGTGAATGGCGTCATCGAGCCTGTGGAGAACGATCCCGAGGTCTCAACTGCTTACAATGCGTGGGACGCTGACGCCTGCAGCCCAGAGGCCGCCAACCGGGTCACGGAGGCCATCAAAGACCAGATGAACGAGGTTCTCGAGATATTTCCGACCATCCGGCAGGTGCTGATCGTCGGCAACGACGACATCATTCCCTTCCATCGTGTTGTCGACGAGGTCAAGGTGGCCAGTGAGTCCGAATACGTCTCCCAGGTCGATGCCAACCCGGACTCCCCCTTCTACAGCTCTCTGGAGCAAGGATACGTACTCACCGACGACTTCTACGTAGACGACGAACCCCTGGCCTGGCGCGGCCGCCGGCTATACGTGCCAGACCGCCCCATAGGCCGGCTCGTCGAGTCGCCCGAGGAGATGATTGATGCCATCGAAATCTTCCTGCAAAGCGATGGCCGTCTGTCACTGCAGACTGGCTTTGTGCTGGGCTACGACTTCTCAGCCGGCAGCTCGAATCGGATTGCCGACATCCTGCGGAGCGCCGGTATCACCGTGGACAGCATGACCACCACCCAGTGGACGGGGTCTGATCTGCGCGATAGTCTGTTGGACACACACCACGATGTTAACGTGGTAAACGTCCGCTTCTCTCACAATGAGGCCACGTCTCCAGACGAAAGCGATGGTCCCCTGACCGCCGAAGCCATCGCGGAGGTTGGCAGCCAACTGAGGCGCTCCCTGTTCTTGTCGATAGGCTCCCACGCCGGCCTGAACGTGCCGGATCGATGGGCTGCTGCTTCAGATCAGCTCGACTTCGGCCAGGCCTTCTGCGGACTGGGTGTTGCCAGCGTTGCGAACACCGGCTACGGATACGGCGCCGCTCACGCCGCTGGCTACTCGGAGTTGCTCATGACCTATTTCGTGGAGGAGCTCACCGACGCCCCAGATGTGACTGTGGGAGTCGCCCTGACGCGCGCCAAACAGCGCTTCTTCAGGGTAGCTGGGCCGGCTAGCTTGGGCCTTTATCATGAGAAGGCGTTGATCGAGGCCTCGCTCCTGGGCATTCCCAACCTTCGCATCAGCGTCCCGAACCGGGCGATTCCAACCGGCGATATGAAACGGGTGACGCTGGAGCCCATGGAGTTGGTCCGGCAAGACCTGTACCGGCGCAGCGTGCGCCTGGAACCCCGATTCGAGCGCGTTGACACACCGGCCGGCTCGTACTTCACCGCCGACGACGGCACCATCAGCCGGCCGGGCCGGCCCGTTCAGCCACGTTTCACCTGGAATATCCGGCGGCCGGAGTTCGCTGCCCACGGCGCACTGCTGACGCATGCCACGTACACCGACTTCCTCCACTTCGATCCGCTCATCACGCGCCCGCTGACCGATACCGCGGACACAGAACCGACCTTCCCCTTCGACGTCTGGACGCCGGCCCGGCCCCACGTCATCAACCGCCTGACGACAGCCGATGGAACGTCGGAGCAGTTGGTCGTGGTTCCTGGCCAATTCAAGCCGGCTTCCCCCTCGTCCAGCCACGGCGTCGAGCGCCGATACGATTCGCTGACCTACGACCTCTACTACTCGACATCAACCGACTGGACACCGCCCACCATCTGGCAGGT
>JBHIAO010000405.1:0-5266 GCA_046758565.1 Anaerolineae bacterium | reverse complement strand
CGCGGCCGCTCGTCGGGCCAACTGCCAGGCGCGTTCGCGCCGCATCTCCCGACGCTTCTGCTCCATTCGCCGGCGTGCACGCGCCGTGCGCTTATAGCGCTCCATCTGCTCCGCCGAAATTTGCAAAGCCATCGCGTTACCTATGCTGTCTCAGGCACACCTGTACTGGCGACATGTTCGCAACACTGCCTGGGAATCGGTTGCTCAGTCAGTCTCTGTTCACACCTATGCAGTAGTATACTCCATCCTGTCGCTATGGGCAAGCAATTGCCAGCAGCGACATCTCCCTGACTTGATTGACGTGGCCGGCCATGGTAAACTTGACCTATCACTGAGCAGTGAGCCCGGTGTTCACTGCTCACTGTTGACTGCCCACTGCTCACTGTTTACTGTTCACTGATCACTGTTCAGGAGGCGCATTTGATCCTCAGCGACCGCGAAATCATCGAACGAGTTGAACGGGAAAACATGATCGAGCCCTTCGTCGATCACCAGGTAAGCGACGGGGTCATATCCTATGGGCTCTCGAGCTACGGCTACGACTTCCGTGTGGCGGACGAGTTCAAGATTTTCAGCAACGTCAACTACACCGCCGTCGATCCCAAGAACTTTGACCAGGCCGGCTTTGTAGACGTTGTGAGTGACGAATACTGTGTCATTCCGCCTAATTCGTTCGTGCTGGCTCGCAGCGTGGAATACTTCCGGATCCCACGGGATATTTTAACAATAACGTTGGGAAAATCGACTTATGCTCGCTGCGGTCTCATCCTGAACGTTACACCTTTTGAACCCGGATGGGAGGGTCAGGCAACCCTGGAGATCTCGAACACAACCCCACTGCCGGCCCGCATCTACGCCAACGAAGGCATCGGCCAGGTTGTGTTCCTGCGCGCTTCGCAGGAGTGCGCCATCTCCTACGCCGACCGCAAGGGCAAGTACCAGCGGCAGCGTGGCATTGTGCTACCGCGAATCAACCCCTAGCCAGGCACAGAACCAACTTGGGTTGTTCCTGGTGAGGGATATAGGCTATAATCCTTCCTGGTAGTGGCGACGAGATCGATGGGAGAGGTGGTCTGATTATGCTCGTTGAAACCCGATACGAACATGTGGTGCTCGACGAAGAAGGTGCACCCACCATCGCCGGCACCACCATGAAAGTGAAAGAATTGGCTGCTGAACGACTGGCCTGGGGATGGAGCCCGGAGGAACTGCTCATTAATCATCCGTATCTAACGCTGGGCCAGGTATTTTCAGCGCTGGCCTACTACGCCGATCATCAGGCCGAGATAGATCAAGCGATCGAAGCGGACCTCGATTACATGGACAGACTGCGCCGTGAGGCCGAGCCGTCACCGCTGGTCGTTCGGCTAATAGCACAAGGGCTGGTCTGATGCCCCTGACCTTCTACATGGATGAGCATATACCCAAACCAATTACGGTCAGCCTTCGCGTCCGGGGTGTGGATGTGCTGACTGCCCAAGAGAACGGGCACAGAGAAGTAGATGACGCGGTTCTGCGCCAAAGCAAGTCGGTATTGCGCGTACAGTTTCTGGACAAGCCCTTTGGACATCCCCAATGCACCCCGAAATCCGCCGGCAAATCGGCCAGATCGCCAGCGACCACCTCTCGGGGGCGACGGAGATCACGCGCCGCGCCGCCGAGATAGTCGCATCGCTCCCGGTATACAGCGATGCCATGTCGGCCGAAGACTTTCGCCGCGAGCTCATCGACGTGGCGCGCGACCTGGCGGCGGCACAGCCCTCCATGGCGTCGCTCCTGAGCCTGGTCAACCAGGTCCTGCTGGCCGCCGACGGGATCGAGGACTTCGGCGAATTGCTGGTCGCCGTGCAGCACACGGCCGAAGACATCGCCGCAGCGCTCACCAAACGGCCGGATCAGATCGCCCAGACAGCTCTCCCACTGATCCACGACGGGGCCACCATCATGACCATCTCGTCCAGCTCGACTGTGTTTGCGACCTTGCAACGTGCTCACGCAGCCGGCAAACGCATTCAAGTCATCTGTCTGGAGTCGCGACCCCAGCACGAAGGGGTTGACTTCGCGTGGCAGCTCGCCGAGATCGGGATCGACGTCACGCTGGTGGTCGATGCAGCCATGGCGCACTTCATGGACGGCGTAAACACGGTCGTCTTCGGCGCCGACACAGTCTCGCGAATGGGACTGGTGAACAAGATCGGCACCTACGCCCTGGCCCTGGCCGCCGATGCCCACGGCGTGCCGGCCTACGCTCTTGCCGGCACTGAGAAGTTCCTTCCGGCCAGTCTGCTGAGCCGCTTCGAGATCGAGCAACAGGCCCCGTGCGAAATCCTGGACGAGCCAGCGCCGGCCCACATGGACGTCATCAACATCTACTTCGACCTGACGCCGCTGGATTTTGTGGCCGGCATCGTCACCGAAGACAACGTTTTGACCCCTGCCGAGGTCGTGGCGCGCCTGGAGATCATCGAGGTGCACCGAGCCTTGTTCGTCGATTAGCCGACCTCATGTCACCACATGGGTATTGACAAATGGCCTCCATTGAGTTATACTTATTATAGGAAGGAGGGTATAACCAATGGCAAATGTGAAAACTGCTATCTCTTTGCAGCAGTCTCTCTTTGAACAGGTTGATGCTCTGGCCCAAGAATTGCAGATCTCCCGAAGTCGCTTGTTTGCATTAGCCGTGGAGGCATTCATCCAGCGCTACCAGAATCAAAAGCTGCTGGAAGCCATCAATGACGCTTACGAGGATTTGCCAGACCCGGAAGAGCAGACTTTGCTTCACGAGATGCGTCAACGACACAGGCGACTTGTGGAGGGGCAATGATGATCCATCAAGGGGATGTGTTTTGGGTTGACCTGGGGGAGCCGTCAGGGTCAGGGCCGGGCTATCGTCATCCGCATGTTGTCATTCAGAACAATGTATTCAATCGCAGTCGGTTGAACACGGTGGTAGTGTGTGTGCTGACATCCAATCTGAAGCGAGCCAAAGCGCCGGGGAACGTTCTGTTGGAGAAAGGGGAAGCGAACCTTCCCAGGCAGATTGTGGTGAATGTTTCCCAGATATTTACGGTAGACAAAGGGGACCTGGTTGAGAAGATAGGCACGCTTTCACGGAAGCGGGTTGGGGAGATTCTTGACGGCGTCTTGCTGCTTCTGGAGCCGCGAGACATTGACGAGTAGTCGCCTTGACTGGCAATGAGAATGGGAAAAACCGAAGCAATGACCGACTATCCGCTGACTGAAGGCACTGAGTTCTCGTCAGATCGTGTTGTTCGAGAGGCCCGCCAAATGGCCTTCGACGAGCTGTTGCGAACTCCTCAAGGGGAGCACAGCCTTGCGATTGATCATTCCTTCCCTGAAAAGTTTGTTGATGAACTTTCCCGACGCGAAGTGTTCAATAAACACCTGTTCCGTCCGAACACTTATCTGCATAAGTGGTGGGCGCGGCGATGCGGATCCACGTTTCGTGCCATACTCAAGCAGTTTGTGCCCACCGAGGAGCGTCGCGACTACTACGCACCCGGCGGGTTAGAAGGCAAAATCGTACTCGACCCAATGATGGGTGGAGGTACAACTCTACATGAGGCCATTCGGTTAGGTGCGAACGTCATTGGGGCAGATATCGACCCTATTCCGGTTGTGCAGGCCCGTGCTACACTTACCCACTTGAATCTGGCGGATTTGCGAGTTGCCTTTAACCAATTCTTCACGGACCTATACGACTGTTTGGGACACTATTTCCAGACTGAATGTCCAGAATGCCAGGAGACCGTTGACTCTCAATACACGCTCCACGGTGTGCGTAAACGCTGCACTTGTGAGGAGGTTGTACAGATCGACCAATACGATCTACGCCACGAGGCTGACAGAAAGATTCGCATTTGGCCGGAGAGTTGGGAGATAACTGACGGCCTAGACAGTCCAGAATCTCCGGTCAAAGCCACGCGCTTGATTACCAAAGCCGAAAAAAGGTGTCCCACTTGTGGACAGGACTACGGGAAATTGCTTGATATACCGTACTACGCCCGCTACATGCCGATTGCAATCGTGGCCACTTGTGATGAGCATGGTCTGTTCTTCCGTTCGCCTGGTGAGCTTGATCTGGCGCGGATTGACCAGGCTGAGGAGCAGCGAGACAGGCTGGACTTTGGGCCGCTCGGCGACTTCAGGGTGAAGGATGGACCCAAGTCGGGTGATTTGCTGAAGCATAACATCAGCTCGTACCTCGATCTTTTCTCGTCCCGTCAACTATTATTTATTCACCAGGCAAGCCGACAACTGCGTGATTACGAGGGTGCAGTAGAACTCAACTTAGGACTGCTCGTGTCTACGTCCTTGGAGTTCAATTCCATGCTCTGCGGTTACAAGGGCTGGTACAAGCGCCGGCCAGGGGCTATTCGACATGTTTTCGCCTTACATGCCTATTCTTTCCCCTACACTGCGCTGGAGAACAATCCAATCAATCGCCGTAGATCTTCTGGCAATCTACAGCAACTGTTCCGTGATCGCATCGAACGGGGGCGTAAGTGGGCGATGCTACCCATTGAGCGAAGGATTGGCCAAGATGGCAGAAGCGAGTTGGTCAAGATACCCGGAGAGGTAGATGGCGGCATTGAGGTTTTCAACTCGACTGATCTGAATGCTGGCCGGCAGGCATTCTGGCTGGTTCACGGCGATTCGCGCAATCTGCCGATTGATACCCAGTCAGTGGATCTGATTGTGACCGATCCACCCTACTATGACAGCGTGCAGTACAGTGACCTGGCAACCTTTTTCAGGGTGTGGCTGGCTCGCATGCTCCCCGACGAAGTGAATTGGACTTATGATGAAACCCGCAGTGCTGTCGCGACCAAAGGAACCAACGGCACAAGCAGCTTTATGACCGTGCTGGCCGGCATTTTTTCTGAGTGTGGGCGTGTGCTGAAGCGCGGTACGGGCCGGATGGTATTCACGTTTCATCATTGGGATCCCAATGCCTGGGCAGAACTTACTATTTCCCTGAAAAGCGCCGGCTTTCAACTGATGAATGCCTACGTCGTGTTTTCAGAGCATCCTATCTCGGTACACATCAATAACTTGAACTCAATCAAGCATGATAGCATTTTGGTTTTTGCTCTCAATGGCGGTGGGTCAACCGATCTCTGGTCACCGTTAGAAGTTATTGACACTAGTGACAGTGAAACCTTCTGCCGAGAATGCAATACAACATTGGGTTGGTTGTTAGAGAGTGAACACTCGGCCGATGAGATTCGTACCATTTGGA
>JBHIAO010000404.1:0-5326 GCA_046758565.1 Anaerolineae bacterium | reverse complement strand
AGATCGACGTAGCCGCGCGCGCTCCAGTCGTTGCTGGGAGGCGTGGCGATGGTGGCATCGCTCTGCCAGTCGGGCGTGGCGCCGACCGCGCTAAGGTCCACCTGTTCCAACAGCAGGGGGAAGCCGTCGAAGCTGTAGTCGGGCCGATCGTGAATAAGCTGTGAACTATAGAATGAGCCATCCGGGCGGAAAGCCGCCTCTATGTCGATGGTCGCGATGCTGCTGCTACCCGGCGGCGCGACGTGGGGTAGATCGAGGGCCCCGATAGCCCAGAGCATCGCGTCCCACGCTTCATCTGCGGTGGAGAACTCGGGGTTGTCGCGGAACTCGACTGCCTTGATGTGGGCGACGATCTGCCAGAACTTGAGCGTCTTGTCGCCTTCGCCAGCCGGCACCGAGCCCCCACCGATACAGCCGTCGTCGTTAAACCACATGTCGATCAGCCGCAAGCTGATTGCGGGCGGGAAGGGCAACCGGATCTCGCCGGTGACGTTGCGGTCCCAGATGTAGTTGTCCAGGAAGGCCAGATCCAGGGTGTCGATGCCGGCTTCGTAGCCATGGATGGATAGATCTACCATTGCGGTTAGCTTCGCTTTCTGCCGCTGGCTGACCCCACCATGGCGGAGGTAGGTGTCCGCTGCGGCGTCGAAGGTCGCCGCTGGACCTGAGCAGTTGGCCCAGAGAAGGGGCGTGCTGCTCAGCCGGCGGTTGAAGCCAGGGTCGAGCTCGGCCGGCAACGGCAGGCCCACCTCTTTGGCGTCGTCGGGGCGGGTGCGCCACATCGCGGTCTGCGGGCGACCTGCCGTGGTGACGGTGCCGAGGTATAGCTCCCAATCGCCGGCCTTCATCGTGAAGCCACCCGGAATCAGCCAGGAAACCGGGTCGGATGTGGCCAGGGCGGTTACCGCCGCACCGCGCGGGTCAACCGTCATGTTGTCGAAGCCGGCACTGACGACACCAGTGGTACTCTCGCTGATGGTCTGCTGGTAGGCCATCGTCACCGATCCATTGCCGAAGCCGCCGGCAACGATCTGACTCTTGTCAAGCAGCACCTCAACCGCGTGCACGGTGAGATTGAAGCCCCAGGGGTAACTCGCAATCCAGCTCATATCGTCATGGGTAGCGAAGTTGCCACCCAGACCGCTGCCGGTGATGGTCGTCAGTCCCCCGGTGAAGGTGCCGCGCAGGAAACCATCGTTACTGTCGGCAGCGGTGGCGCTGGGCGGCGTGGGCCGCGGGCCGAGCGCGCCGCTGTAGCGTTCCAGGTAGCGCATGCAACTCGACTCTATCGTGATGCCGGTCTCATCGGCCGTGAAGAGGCCGAGCGGCACGACGGTGGTCGGCAGCGTCTCCAGGTTGAAGGCCACGATTGGCGTGGTGCAGGTATGTGCTGGGTTCGAGGCGAAGTCGTAGCTGAAGTCGAACGAGAGGTCGCTGTGGAGCTTCGTCAAGGATGCGGGGAGCGCGATGTCGTCACCCTCGACCGGCGGGCTGTAGACACGGCGCAACGTGTCGGGCAGGTGGAGCCGGACGTCGCCGGCGCCGTCATTTGGCGTGTCGAACCAGGGCTGAGCGACGATCTGGTAGACAGCGTAGCGCAGTCCGCCAGGGAATTGAACCCTGATAGGTGAGCCGAGATCGGTTACCACGTCCACACTGAGCGAGCCCGAGCAGACGTGGTTCCTGCGATCACCCACCGTGATGCCGCTAAAGGTCACCGGAATATCAATGACACGACGCGGCGGCGTGACGCGCAGATAGCCTGTGCCCGAGAGACTCTTAGGGTTGAGGCTCCAAAAGACTCGTGGGAAAACCTCGAAGCCATCGCCGAAGCGCAGCGGCTGGCGGCGATCTACGGGCACGGGCTTACAGGCGCCAATGCCGCTGGCAGCCAACTCTCTGTTCTCAGTGGAGTCGATGGAAAAGAGGGATGCCTCCCATCCGTCTAGCTTTACCGTCGTGGCGACCTCCGCTGCTGATAGTGACGCTCCCTCGCTTGAGCTCAACGGGGCCAGGCCGTGGGCGACGCTGTTGGGACGCGTGTAGCGGATCGGCTCGCCGGTGCGCGGGTCAAATTCGACGATAACGTACCAGTAGCGGTTGTGCTGGGCGCTGGTGTCGGTGTAGGCGGGACCGGCATTCAGCACGGGCGTGAGCTGAATGTAATCAGCGTCGCGGTGGACACTCCTGAAGACGGCCCACCAGGGGGTTCGCTGGAGTTCGCACTCGCTGCATTCCCATTCAAGCTGCGTACCCGTTCCTGCCGTGAAGTTAATATGGACCCACCCAATCTCCGTCAACGGCCGCTGCCCCTCAGCGACGACGCGGAAGGTGCGCGGCAGCGAGGTCGTCTCCGCCACATTGTAGAACCCCGGCTCGAAGATAGCGGTGACGGTGTAGATGTAGGTCTTGCTAGGTTCGACCGTCGCGTCGCTATAGTCGCGCGCGTCCGGACCGACGGTGAAGGTGACGACCGAGGGGGGATCAGCACTCTGATCCTCGCGAGCAATGCGGAAGCCAACCAGGCCAGGGATGTCCACCATTTCCCATTTCACCTGGCCAGTCCAGCCGGCGCTGCCGCCGGCAATCGTCTCGACGTCAGTAATGATCGGCTGTGGCGCTTCCGGCGGCGTGAGTGGGAATAGCTCCAGTGTGACCGCGTTAGAGAAGCCGCTCAGGTTGCCGTGGGCATCGGCGGCGCGGGCGCGGCAGACCACGTCCTCCAGGGTCAGCGGTGGAGTGTAGACGGTGGTAAGGTCGAACGCGTCAAGGCTGTTGCCCGCCACCTCGGCGACGGGTAGCTCGCTGCCGTCCGTACTGAATTTGCAGTAGATGCGGATGCGTGTTGTATCGGCTGAGCCGCCGCCGGTGATGCAGTCGCCGTCTTTGTCGCTGCCAGTCGGATCGCAGTGCCCCACTCGTATCTGCGGCGGTGGTGGCGGGTCAATGTCGTGGATCACCGCCTGGACCGGGCCGGCAAAGAGGCTGCGGTTGCCAAAGTGATCCACAGCCTGAACGCGGTACCAGCGCACGGTCTCCAGCGTGGCGTCGGTGTCAGTCCAGGTCAGGGCATCGCCCGCCACGGTGGCGGCCTCTTTCCAGCAATCCGTGTCGGTGAAGCAGCCCCCGGGCTCAGATTCAGCGTTGAGGGTGAGGGTGCGCTCGATGCGGAATCCCGCCAGGTCGTCGGTTGGCGTCATGCTCCACGTGAGCACCACCTGATCGTTGCTTGCCGGCACCTCCACAACCAGATCCGACGGTGCTGGCGGGGGCAAGAAGTCGTAGGCGGTGGCGGTGATGGCAGCGCTGAACTGCGCTGCGTTGTCAGGCCACTGGCGTACCTGCCCCAGCAAATCGCGCGGGGCCACCCGGTATGACCAGTCGCCATACTCGGGTGGATTGTCCGCATAGTAATAGCTGATCAGTTCGTACGCGAGGGCGTCGTCGCTCGGGTCGGTTTCGGAGACGGGCACCGTGGCCGGCATGGGTTGCACGGCGAGGTCACCGTTGACCTGGACAAACGCATCGGGCGAACCGGTCGGAGCGCGATAGATGTCGTAGCCAGTGACCCAGGCGGCGGGAAAGTCGTCACCCGTTTTGCCGGCATCCCACGCCAGGTAGACGGTCTGATCAAAGCGGCGGTTTTGCTGGGCAGTCGCCCAATCGCCCTCCTGCGACCGCACGTGGTCACTGCCAGCCCCCAGGAAGACAGCGCTCAGGCCGGTGGGTTTGTCCAATGGGGTAAGCTGCCCGGCCACAAGCGTAACCGATCCCAGGGTGACGGTCTCGGCCCGAACCGCTTCGACGCGGTAGGTGTAGGTGCTACCGGGTACGACGTCGAGGTCGAGGTAGCCCCGACCGATGACGAGAGCGACGGGGTAACGTTCATTCGCCAACTGCTGGGCCGCGAACTTGTTGTTATCCATGAAGTCGTGGAAGCTGGGAATGTCAACCACGCCCTCTGGGCCAAATTGGTCGAGGAGATCAGCATAGAGGTTCGGCCAACGCGGGTCAGTGGTGTTGAGGAAGTTGATCGCCGTGGCCGGCGTGGTGACCGGCGTCACTTCGGCCACCATGGTTTCGGGACCACCGTCGGTCTGGCGGTAGACGCGGAAGATCGGGCTATCGGACTCGTTGCTCCAGAACCACCGAATCAGGGTTCGGTCACCGCCCGTAGCGTAGCCGATGGCCGCATTGTCCCCATCGTCGCTGATAGCCAGAAGATGACCTGCATTTGCCGGCCAGGCTGGCTGACCTGCAGAATGCGACAGGAATTGCTGGGACGCGATAACGTCATCGCTAATGAATGCCTGGCGCATGGTGATCATCTGAGCCTGTGCCCTCCCTGTAATGATGGTGAGCAGGCCAAGAATAACAAACAGAACAGAGAACCTTTGAACTTTCATCGTGTTTACCTCCTATCGATATAGCGTCAAGCAGAAAACAGTAAGTGCTTCGTCTCGTCGCGTTAGTGAGATGTGGGGGCCCCGAAGAGGTCCCCACATCTCTCCAGTTTCTCATAGACCGAACAGGATGCTCCCATCATGCAGTATCGTGATCGTTGGGCACAAAGACTGGCCCGTGTCGATCGCCTCGTTGATCGCTGTGAAAGCGTCTTCGATACCGCTCTCCACCTTGTAGTCCAGAATCTCAATAAGCCCGAGGGACACGACCTCGTAGTACCAGTCGGAATCGACGTCCACGTCCACATTCAAGGTTGTCAGGGAAATCTCCCCTGAGCTGCAGGCGAAGCGGAGGTCGAAGTCGATGTCCACCTCAGGGTCCGGCAGAGCGGTAACGCCGTAGGCCAGGTCCACGTCTACGTGGAGGGTCTGGTCGTCCTTTCTCGTGACCTCGACCGCACGTCCGTGGAGGTGGCCCCAGTACAGCTTGTTGCCGTGGATATTGTTTCCCATGATGCTCTCGACACGGCTTTCCATCTCCTCGCGCGGGATGACCAGGGACGGAAATGGCTGTCTGTAGCTCTGCCACCGCGGGTGCGCCCGCAATCTCGAGGAGACGATTGTATGGCTGCGATTGTGGCCGTTGTCGTTGTCCAGCCACAGGCATGGAGACTCGAAGTTTCGAGTGTAGATGACTCGACCGTTGATGATCAGGTCCAGGGACTGGATGCACCACCCGTCACTGCCGGTCTTGGCTACCTTGAGCATGGTGATGTCATTGAGCCGGCTGATGTCGTCGAGCGCCAGGTCGTAGGTGAAGGTGTCCCCACGCTCGAAATCGTCCCGTCCGTAGTCCACCCAGGTTACGTTGCCAGAGCGGAGCTGAACCTTTACACTGTCGTCAGTGCCGGCGTTCTTGACAT
>JBHIAO010000403.1:0-5345 GCA_046758565.1 Anaerolineae bacterium | reverse complement strand
ATCCGGCGAGGATGGGCCGGCGCCATTGAGATCATCCGTGATAAGAAAGCGGATAATAGCAGCAACTGCCAAGTCCTCACCGAAGAAATCGTCAACAAAGCGGGGCGAACAGGCGGCACGTTCCTACATACCTCTCGGACGCGTCCCAGTCACATGGCCAAAGCAAACGTTCCGGGGCATTTGCAGGACACGTACGAGGCGGATATCAATGATCTAACGCCGGAGGTAATCAAAAACCTGGACTTCCTGGGCGTTGATTATCTCATTCCCATAGGTGGGGACGATACACTCAGCTATGCCGTCCGCCTATATCAGGAAGGGGTCAAAGTCGTTGGTATTCCCAAGACGATGGACAACGACGTCCCCGGCACAGATTATTGCATTGGGTTTAGTACATGCGTCAGTCGAACCATCATGATGACCAATATTCTACGGACATCGGCAGGCTCTCATGAGAGATTCCTGGTGCTGGAGGTTTTTGGTCGGTACGCCGGTTTCACAGCTATGCTGCCAACCATGGCCGGCGCAGCCAACCGCTGTGTAATCCCTGAGCACAAGTTCGACATCGAGCTATTGACGGAGCTATTGACTCAGGACCGTTACAAAAACCCCAGCAAGTATTCCATTGTTATCGTATCGGAAGGAGCCATGTTCGAAGGCGGCGAGATGGTCTTCCAAGATACAGCCAAAGATGCGTATGGGCACATGAGGTTAGGAGGCATTGGTGATCTTGTTTCCGCGAAATTGAAAGAACTGTCCCCCAGGTATAACAATGGCAAATCGATCAATACCATTAACCAGAGACTCGGATACCTGGTACGGGGAGGCGATCCAGATGCCATTGATTCCATTGTCCCCATGGCTTATGGGAATCTTGCATTTGATCTGATTCTCAAAGGACTTCATGGCCGGCTTGTCGTATTGAAGAACGGACGATACGATGATGTTCCAATTGATGTGGTCACGAGCTCCAAGAAAGTCGTCAACGTGGAGAAATACTACAATGCGAAACGACTGCGCCCATACTACAAGAGTTTTGAGATGCAACCTTTGTTCATCATGACAAGTGATTGAGGGTCATTTCCATAGTCATCACGCATCCCGGATCACGCATCACGTCCCATGAATCTGGCACTCATCACGTCGATTCTCGCGGTCACCATCCGAGCCGGCACATCCTTAGTCTACGCTACCATCGGTGAGATCTACACCGAGCGCTCAGGCATCCTGAACCTGGGCGTGGAAGGGATGATGCTGGCGGGCGCCGTGACCGGGTTCGCGGCGGCGTATCACACCGAGAGTGCCTGGGCCGGCGTGGCTGTCGCCATGCTGGTGGGTGGCCTGCTGGCGCTGATCCACGCCTTCCTGACCATCACCCTGCGCACCGATCAGGTGGTGACCGGCCTGGCCCTGACCATTTTCGGCACCGGACTGGCCAGCTTCCTGGGCCAGCGACTGGGGCCGGAGGGCCAACCCCTGGTCGGGCTCACTGGCCCCCGCTTCCGGCGTATGCCATTGCCCGGACTCTCGGAGCTGCCGTTCGTGGGGCAGGCCCTGTTCGATCAGGACCTGCTGGTCTACACGATGTACTTCTTCGTGCCGCTGGCAGCCTTCTACCTGTACAAGACCCGCGCCGGCCTCAACCTTCGCGCAGTCGGCGAGAACCCCCAGACCGCCGATGCCATGGGGGTGAACGTGGCCGGCCTGCGCTATCTCTACACTGTTGCCGGCGGCATGCTGGTCGGGCTGGGCGGCGCCCACCTGTCCCTGGCCTACACGCCGGGCTGGACCGAGAACCTGACTGGCGGTCGCGGCTGGATTGCTATCGCCCTGGTCATCTTTGCCACGTGGAGTCCGCTCCGTGCGGTGGTCGGGGCAATCCTCTTCGGCGGCATCAACGCCGTCCAGTTTCGCATGCAAGCTGCCGGCACCACCATCCCCGCCGCCTTCCTGGGCATGCTGCCCTACATCTTCACCATCGTCGTGCTGGTCGTCATCACCTGGTGGGAGGCGTTTCGCAAGCGCGTCGGCGCGCCGGCGGCGCTGGGGTTGCCATACGTGCGAGAGGAGAAGGGTTAGTTGATTCGCGACTACGACGTGCGCACGCCGAACCAGGAAACGCTTACCAAGAACCTGTCGGGTGGCAACATCCAGAAGCTGATCCTGGCGCGGGAACTCTCCCGGGAGCCCCGTGTGCTGGTCGCCGCTCAGCCAACCCGGGGCGTGGACATTGGCGCAACAGAGTACATCCACCGCCGGCTCATCGAGCAGCGCAGTGAGGGCACAGCGATCCTGCTAATCTCCGAGAACCTGGACGAGATTCAGTCCCTGAGCGACCGCATCGCCGTAATGTACGAAGGCGAGATCGACGGTATCCTCTCCGGCTACTCCTCAGCCAGGACAAAGAATCCGATGACGTTCCCGGTGTATACATCGGCGTGGACGTGAGTGCTGGTGACCTGGCGTTTTACCGCTTCCTCCACCAGCATCTGCAGCCGGGGCCTGGCCGCGTCCAGGAGCCGCTCCTCATATGCCTTCAGCAGCGCAGCTCCCTCCTTGGACTGGGCGGTCTGCATCTCTGCCGGCGACAGGGCCTGCTCCAGGAGCACCATGATGGCATCGTGGCCCAGGTTGACCTTGACCCGGCGGGGCTGCATTCCCATCTCTTCCTGGCAGAAGGTCTGCAGCGCCAGGATCAGGGCACTGCGCACGTGTTGTTGGCTTGCCATCCCTACGACATCTCCTTTCCACACCTTCGACTACCCTTTCGGCCCCTTCGGCTACGCTCAGGGCAGGCCTGAAGGGCCCTAGGGCCCGAAGGGGCTCAGAGCAAGTCTATTCCGTTGATTGCGTACCGTTGTGTGAGCTTCTGGCACAGCTACATGGTCAGGGCTGCCAGACTCAGGCCGGCCAGGGTCAGGAGCCCTAACACCGGCAGGGCACGGCGGCGCAAAGGTGGGGCACCCAGGATCAGCGCCAGGCCCCCTTTAGCCAGGGTGTTGGCGGCAGCGGCCAGCAGGACGGCCCGGGCAGCGACCTCGTAGGCCACGGTCTCGCCCGCCAGTTGAGCCATCGAAAGGACGATGGGGTCCACCCCAGTCAGGCCGGCCAGAAAGCTGGCCACGTACACGCCGGCATCACCCAGAGCGACCTGAGCGGCTTTGGTAACCAGCAGCACGGTACCGAAAAGGAGCCCGAACTGGATCGCCGGCCCGAGACGAAACGGGTTGGCGAAGCCAGTAGCCTCCTCCTCTCCATGGCGCACGGCTCGCCAGAGGTACAATCCACCTCCCACGCCCAGACCGGTGAGTAGGGCCATGAACGGCCACACCCGGCCCACCAAGACCGGATTGAAGACCAGGATTTCCAGCGCCATCCGGGGATACATGGTCGTCGAAGCCACCACGATGCCCAGCGCGAAGTGGCCGGCCAAGGACGGTACTTCTCGACTCCGCTGGGAAAAGCTCAACGTCACGGCCGTGCTGGAGACCAGTCCACCCAGCAGACCCGCCAACCCGATGCCATGCCGGGGCCCCAGCAACTTGATGGCCACGTAACCGGAAAAGCTGACCGCCGAGATGAACACCACCATCAGCCACATCCGAAAGGGGTTGAGGACCTGCAGCGGCCCATAGGCCCGATCGGGCAAGAGCGGCAGGATGACGGCACTGACTACGGCAAACTTAAGGGTGGCGTAGATGTCTTCGCGATCGATGCGCGCCGCCAGTCCGTGCAGCGTTGGGCGCAGCGCCAGTAGGGCCGTGGTCAGTACGCCCAAGGCGACGGCCAGCCAGATCTGGTCCCAGAAGATCAACCCGCCGATGAGATATACCAGCAGCACTGCCACCTCGGTGGTCATCCCAGGGTCGCCGCGGTATGCGGAAACGGCGTACACGGCCAGGACCAGAGCCGACAGCCCTACGAAGCCGACGGCAAATAGCCAGGTCTGGCCCTGAGCCGCCAGCATGGCTGTAGTGCACCCCAGCAGAGCAACCAACGGAAAGGTGCGCACCCCGGCGAAGAGGGCGAGCTCCCTCTCTTGCCGCGAGTGCTCCCGTTCCAGCCCTACCAGCAATCCCACCAGCGTGGCCAGGGCAAATTTCTGCCAGAGTTGTAAGGTCAGGTCAGCCAACCCCGTCTCCACGGGGTATTACCTCATCGTCCCAATCTTCCCGCTCCAGGTGCCCCCGCACACGCTTCAGAGCTCGTTCTATGTGTAGCTGCATGGTTGGCTCCTCCTAGCCTCCCTGGATCAGCGCCAGGAGCATCACCTCCGTCGCACCGTACTGCCGATGACCAGGCTGCCGGCGATGAGCACCAGGTTCTTGATGACATACTGCCCCTCCATAGTGGGGAGCAGAGGGTTGCCCCCCTGGAAAGCTGCCTCCGGCAGCAGCACCAGTACCTGGAAGGTTCCCACCATCTGCAGCCACAGGAGCAGCAAGGTCACTCGCAGGATCAGGGGCGAGGTAAAAAGTAACCCCACCCCGATGGCCACTTCCCAGACACCGATGACCAGCACCGCCAGGTGCGGGGGCAGCCAGAAGACGGTCTGAATCACCAGATCGGTGGCCGGACTGACCCCGATGAGTTTCAGACCCCCGAACCAGATGAAGACCAGAGCCAGAGCCCAACGCAGCAGGTGGACACCGTGAGCGTTCATGAAGCTCACCAGGGTCTGATCCAGCCGATCTAACCGTCCGCGAAACTGTTGACTGAGACGTGTCACTGCCATAATCTCACCTCCTAAATATACTTGACGTCGTCATCGGAAACCAGGTTTTTAGGGAAAGTTCACCCCCTGCCAGCGCGCAGCCCGTCGAGCCAGCACGTTAATGACGTAGAAGCCGCCGACGAACAGCACGGCGAAGGCGATCACCGCCAGCTCAAGGTACGTGTCCAGAATGGCCTTCACTGGCTCGCCGAAGAGGGTGATTACCAACCCCACCAGGAAGAAGCGCCCTCCTCGGCCTACAATGGAGGCCAGGACGAAGCGCTTGAAGTCCAACCCAAAGGCCCCGGCCGAGATGGTGAACAGCTTGTAGGGGATGGGGGTGAAGCCGGCCAGCCCCACGGCCCACACGTCGTAACGGCGGTAATAGCCCTGCACCAGGGCAATCTTTTCCGGCTTGAAGAGCCGCCGGAGCAGCGGGCGTCCCCCCTTGTCCCCGATGGAAAAGCCGAACATGCCACCCAGGGTCGAGCCCGCCGTGGCCACGGCAGCGAAGAGCAGCGCTTTGGCTGTCTGGGCCAGCGCCAGAGGGATCATCAGCACATCCGGCGGCACCGGAAAGAAAGACGATTCGGCGAAGGCGATGGCGAAGAGGGCCACCCCACCGTAGGGC
>JBHIAO010000402.1:0-5352 GCA_046758565.1 Anaerolineae bacterium | reverse complement strand
CCGTCTGCCAACTTCGCTTCCCACTAATGATAGAGAGTATGTCTTCGATCACCTTCTTTTATCGCCGTCGAACTCAATGCGCCAATTACAATTTCAGGACGCACGTCAGGCCAACAGACCAGTTGTCAGTGATCAGTACTGCTGACAAACTGAACACCGATGACTGGTCACTGGTAACTGAAGGAGTTAGAGGTAACCCAAGTCCTCGAGACGCTTCTGAATAGCCTCAGCTTCCTCGTCGGAGTAGGCATAGTCGGCATCTCTGCGTGCCGGCTCAGAATCAACGCTTGCTGGAGAGACCCTCGCCGGCCCATCGCCGGCAAAGAGGCCTGTGATGACACGCCCATCCATGTGGGGTGGCGCTTCGAGATCGAGGACATGCAGGATCGTGGGTCCAAGATCGATCAGCCGCGCACCTTCGATCCGCTGGCCGACCCGCACTCCGGAACCGTGGACAATCAACACACCCTCCAGCCGATGCACTGCCGACAACGGCAAATCGCTGAACTCCCAGGTGCTTATGTCATCAAACAATGGTGTGCCCGCAATCTCGTAGCGGCCGCGGCCCCAGAAACTGTAGTCACGCCACTTGACCACAAGGTCCGGCGCCAAATCCAGATAGGGACCGTGGTACAACTCTTCGCGGCGATAGACCCGCTCCACGATCGGGGTATTGGTGTCGGGACTGCACAGTGCTTCCAGGCCGGCTATGATCTCATCGCGCACGCGCTCGTACTCAGCACCAGGACGGACGATACCCGCCGGCTCACGCCCCTTCAAATTGATGCAAATGTTCCCGCCAGTACCCAGCGAATACGCGCGGGTTGCCGGCCAATCAACCGCAGAGGCATATAACTGGGTCTCGAGCCGCCCCTTCAGCGGCTCGAAGACGCGCCCCAGCCCCATTCGCACCCGAGCCCGCAGTGTCGAAGGCACAGAGCGACGATAGCGCGTCATGGCTATTCGGATGAATCGGCTTGACAATGCCTCTCCGCGACGCTCACCAGCGCCGTTCCTAAAGCGCAACCAGCGATGATCGCTGAGCCACCGATTGAGCTGGACGAGCTTCTCCAAGGGGCCGGCGCCGTGATCACTCATAATGATGACCAGCGTTTGATCGTCAGCGGCCGCCAAAAGGTCTGCAACAGCAGCATCGACACGACGGTAAACCTGCGGAATTGCGTCCTGAAAACGTGATAGGGCAGGATCAGCGCCGGTCATCGCTGCCCAGAAAGCATGTTGAACCTGGTCCGTCGCAGTGAACACCACAGCAAACAGATCCCACCGTTCAGTACCCATGAAATGTCGAGCGACCTGCTGTCGCGCACTCACAGACGCCAGCAGACGGTACAGAAAATCCGCCAGAGGATCATTGGCGCGGCTGTCGTAGTCAGGCTGCACGACGTAATCGGGTGCTACTGCTCGGATTGAATCATATGCGTCGGCAGGCACGGCGATGCGCGGATTGGCGGCCGGCGCAAACAGCCCTCCAACCATGATACCGTTGACCCGCCAGGGCGGGAACGTGAAGGGCACATTGATGGCCGCAACGCGTCTACCGTGATCACTTAGCACATCGAAGAGCGTGCGACAGCCGATCATCGATGCGTTAGTGATCTCGAGGTCATACGTGCCTGCCCGCCGACGCACGAAATCGTAGATGCCGTGCTTGCCCTGGTTCACGCCGGTCATGAACGAGACCCAGGCCGGCGCTGTGACCGGCTGAAGGGTGGACATCAGCGGCCCCCAAGTCCCCTCACTCATCAAACGCTTCAGCGTTGGCAGGTGACCGGCTTGGGCCCAGGGTTGTACCAAGTCCCAGGTCACTCCATCCAAGCCGATCAGCAGCACTTTAGGTTTACTGGTCACTCGTGGCTCCACATCGTCTAGCTCTTGCGTTCCGATACCAGATTTCGGTTCGATGCATAGCTTCTTCAAAGTCCACCCGTGGCTTGTATCCCAGGAGCTGACGGGCTTTCTCGATGCTGTACACGGGTTGTCCGATAACCTGTCGGACGAGAGTCCGGGTCAACGAGGGCACCAGGCCGGTGAGACGACCACGAATTTCCCTGACGCTGGCCAGTACATAGGCAATCGCTGTGGGGATTGACCGGGGGCGACAGTCGATCAGTTGCCCATATCGGCGATAAAAATCGTGCCACGTCATGGCAGATCCGTCCGAGAGGTTGAAAGCCTCACCGATGCCTTGTTCGTGCTGAGCCGCCAAAACGATTCCATCGACCAGATTCTCCACGTAGATGGGGTGAACGAAGCCACGCCCTCCACCGATGAGAGTGGGGCGGTTATCGCGCATACGCCGCAATGCACGCGCCACCCAACTGCCGGCTCGGGGACCATACACGTTAGATGGCCGGATCACAGTGATCGGAAGCCCCCTTTGCCTGAAGGCTCGGAAGACCCGCCGCTCAGCTTCGATCTTGGTGGCACCATACGGCTCAAGTTTCGGATGCCAGGTGCCGTAGGGGTAATCCTCGTCCACCATCCCAGCCACAACCGCTCCATAAACCATGATCGAACTGACGTAAACAAACCGCATCACGTTTACAGCCGCACCCAGCATCGTTTCAGTGCCGGTGACGTTGGTCGTCCAGGCCACTTTAGCACTCGGCGGTTCGTCAAGCCAGGCTGCCAGATGGAAGACCACATCACAGCCTTCCGTCACCTCTCGCATGGCGTCCGCATCCGTGATGTCACCCTCGATTATTTGGACTCCCAGGCCCTTGAGCCAGTCGGCCTGCTGCGAGGGCTGAACCAGACCACGCACACAGACGCCCGTATCGGTGACCAGACGCTCAACCAGCCATCCGCCGATGAAACCTGCAGCGCCGGTCACCAGCGCTGTCCTGCCCGCCAGGTCCATCCCCTATACCCTTCGATAAGCTCAGGACCGGCTTCGAAATTCGAAATTCGAAATTCGAAATTCGAAATTCTGAGCTGCCCCCACACACCACGCCAGCTTGGCCAGGAAGATCGCAGGGGCCGTATACCAGTAACGGCGCAACTCGGGATTCGCTACGAAGATGCGGCCCGTCGTGCCGGCTGCCAGAAGTGGCGACAGCGCCAGAACGACTGCTGGCTTTTGAAGCAAGGCCGGCCAACCGAGGAGATCGCCGTACTCAGACCGCATTCGCGGCGTGTAACGACCAAAATCCCGAGCATGACGTAATAATGCTCCTATGCTACGCCGTGGGGGTTGATGGTAGACGACGGCACGCGGCTCAAAGTAGAGGGCGTGGCCCGCCCGCCGCAGCCGGAGACACAAATCGGTGTCCTCGCCGGCTGGCCGGGGATAGCGCTCATCGAATCCGCCCACCGCTTCCAGGGCTTGCCGGCGTGCACTGAAATTTAAGCTAGGGAGGTGAGGTCGCTCACCGGGCGCATGAGACGGCAGAAACCGGTAAAACGTACTGATGTTGTCAGACAAGGTCCAATAGTTTTGAAGACCGAACCCGACCGCGCCGCCTACGATGCTTCGGTCAGGATCCGAGCGATAAGCTGACATCAGATTCGCGAGCCAATTCTCAGCGGCCACGCAGTCTGCATCTATGAAAACAACGATCTCTCCGCTGGCCTGCGCTAACCCCAGATTACGGGCCGCCGCTGGGGCCACCGGCTGATCGGTTTCGATGAATCGCACCAGCGCATCCCCATGCACCAGGCCATAGCGATCTTGTCCTACTACGATTACCTCCACCTGGCCAAGGTCAAAAGTCTGATCGCGAATGGATCGCAAAGTCCGATTGATTATGGGCGAGTGGAGGCTAGGTATAACGATAGATAATTGTGAATTGTGAATTGTGAATTGTGAATTGTGAATTGTTCTTTCTTGGTCCGCGCTGTCTTTATGCTGGTACTGATGATTCTGCACAGTTCGTCACTTTCCTTGAAGTTAATCAATCGTTCTTCAATCTTGCCCTGAGCCCCTTCGGCAGGCTCAAACCCTTCGGTCCTGAAGGACCCTCAGGCCTGCCCTGAGCGTAGCCGAAGGGGCCCGAAGGGGTAGCCGAAGTGATCGTCGCCCTTGGCCATTGTTGTGTGCCTTCAGAACCTTAATTCACAATTCACAATTATCTAGCAACTCCAAGAGATGTGATTTGGCTAGCGAACCTAACGCAGTTGGTGTGTAGTGCTCCTGATACAGACGATACCCCTCTTCGGCAAGCCGATTACGCAGCGCGCGACCATCACGCACCCGACGAATGGCATCAGCTAGAGCCATTGGATCTTCAAGCGGCACAAGGACCAGATGACGACCAGATTCGAAGGCAGCCTCGACGGCCGGCGTGCGGCCCGTGATGACCGGCTTGCGCATCGCAAAACCCTCGTAAACCTTGTTAGGAATCGTTATCATGCCCTGTCGCTGCCGCCCAAAGACCCCCAGGCAAATGTCGCTCGGCGCGAGCCGGCGTGCCAAGCGCGTCTTCTCTACCCAGCCCTCGAACGTCACATTGTCCGCACCGAGCTGCTTGGCCAGGGCAACGGCTGCCGGCCTGGCCTCCCCATCACCTATCATCTCGAAATGGACTCCTTCGTTCCGCATGAGGGCAGCAGCTTGGATTATCGTGGGTATGCCGTGGAGAGGCACATACTTCCCGACATAGCTCACGGTGAACGGCCGACCGTTCAACGGGCTCAAGGTGAGGTCGGGTTTGGCGTCAGAATCAGGAACTGGATAGTAGTAGCGGTCATCCGCCCCGATGGGAACCAGACGGAAGATTGTCGCTGGGAGCTGATAACGCTCCTGAAAGTAGTCAACGTAGGAGGGGGTGTCCAACCAGACCATGTCAGCCAGGCGACAGGCACGGCGTTCTACCCAACTCACGATGCGATCCAGGGCATCTCCCGGTGTCGCCAGCCGGCGTTCCCGCATGATTAGGCTAATGGACATGAGGACGTCGAGCACAAGAGGAATTTGACGCTGGTTGGCCACCAACCGCGCTAGAAACGTGTCGAACTGCCCCATGTACCCGAGGATCAGTGCATCGCAATCGCCCACAGAGCGAATCTGCTGCAACAGCGCACCATATGCTCGCGCGGTGCGGAACATCAAGCCTGGCCGGCACCATGCGCGCCGGGCAGCCGACACTTTGTCACTCGTGCCCTGCCACAGAGGCGCGTGGCATTCAACAACCTCAATGCCGTTGCGACGTAGGCCCTCGATCAAGATGCGGTTGCGGGCATAATTAAGGTCGTAGGTGCCAAAATAGCAGACGCGCATGGATCGGATTCTATCACAGCTCGGCATCTATGCCAAACGTGAAACGTGAAACGTGAAACGTGATCCGTGATTCGAGATGCGTGAAACGTGAAACGTGATACGGGATACGGGAT
>JBHIAO010000401.1:0-5361 GCA_046758565.1 Anaerolineae bacterium | reverse complement strand
ATCCTTGACCATTGAAAGTGCTTTCTCCGACAAACTGCTAGCCCAACTGTCCGTCCAATCTCCTACTTTCAACTGGACGACCGACGAGCGACGAACGACCGATGCTCGTCGGTCGTCTTTCGTCGTTCATCAGAGGGCCCGGCGAGTACCGATTCTCAGGGTCAAAACAGATTGTCAGCAGGCTCAAGTCCTATTTGATGAACATCGCATCGCCGAAGCTGTAGAAGCGGTAGTTCTCCTCGATCGCTGAGTCGTATGCTCTGAAAATCAGGTCTTTGCCGGCAAATGCGCTGACAAGCATCAGCAGCGTTGACCGTGGCAGGTGGAAATTCGTGATTAGGGCATCTACCACGTGAAAATGGTAGCCCGGGTAGATGAACAGATCTGTCCAGCCGGAAAAAGGCGTGAGTTCGAGGTTGCGAATTGTGAATTGTGGCCCTTCGACGGAGCTCAGGGCAGGATTGTGAATGGTGGATTGCGCAACGGTTTCAAGAACGCGCACGACTGTAGTACCGACGGCGATGACGCGCCCACCGGCCTGCCGGGTTTGGTTGATAACCTCCGCCGTTTCCGGCGGTAGCACGGCGTATTCGCTGTGCATCTCGTGTTCTTCGATCCGTTCCGTCTGGACGGGTCGAAACGTATCCAGGCCGATGTGCAGTGTCACGAAAGCGAACTCGACACCGCGATCACTTCGGCTGGGCTCAGTACAGGCCTGGATCTGATCGATGAGTTCAGGTGTGAAGTGGAGGCCGGCCGTTGGGGCAGCCGCGGATCCCTGCACCCGCGCGTAGACTGTCTGATAGCGCTCGCTGTCCTTCAGCGGCTCATGGATGTACGGCGGCAATGGCGTTTCACCGAGCACTTCAAGTTGCGGCGTGATCGGCTGATCGAACCGAATCAATCGACCCCCACTCGGCGTGATCTCCAGCACCTCGCCCACAATTGGCTTTTCCCGCTGAACTGTTCTTGCTCCAACGTCCGGTGAATCAGCCGGCCGTACCTCAAGCTTCGTTCCCGGCACAACCTTCCGCCCTTTCACCAGTGTTTCCCAGGTCCGCTCCCCGTGCCTCACGAGCAGGAGCAGCTCAACGCGCCCGCCGGTGGGGACCTTGCGGGCGAACAGCCGTACTGGGATGACTCGACTGTCATTGGCAACCAACAGGTCGGCCGGCTGCAAATATTCGATGATGTCTCGGAAGACACGGTGATGGATTTCACCCGTATCGCGGTGAATCACCATCAGCCGCGCCGCGTCTCGCGGTTCGATCGGGGTTTGAGCGATACGATCAGGCGGGAGTTCGTAGTCAAACTCGCTGGTGTGCATAGAGTGTCTTTATGTTCTCAGCAGAGACAGCCCTTCGGGCAGTCAACCGGTCTCCGGAACCGGGGTCGTGACTGGGCCGGGTAACCGTTCAGGTGGTCTCGAAAACAGACGCATAAGGTGACCGGCACTTGCGAAATCGACCGAAAACTGAGCACACCAGGGTCTGCAGAAGCACCTGCCGTACGAAAACCGGTTTGAAAGTGCCGGTCACCTGAACGCTTACTGGGTCGGGATCAGCCTGCATTTGCGAGAGTGATGCGATTGCCGTCAGGATCGGTCAACTCGGTGTATGGCCCGTACCCCGGTATTTCTTTCGTGACAAAGTGTAATCATGTAAAGCTTGGTGTCAACCCCCATGGGGGATCGAGTCGAATTAGAAGGCAGGATCACAGTGACTCGGCGAAGTCTGTCGACCAGAGCATGCTAAACCGCGGGCACAGTCGTTTAGCGCGTAGCTCGGTTGCTCCTGTGATGAAACCCGATTCAGGAAGCGAACGTAATGTATATAGATGGAGCGACGGGGTGTCCTGCTGGCCAAGCGTGGGAAGGAGCAATGAGATGAACGCGCAGCGCAATTTTCGGGTGGTTCTCTGGTTTGTGGCGTTGACCTTCGGCCTGACCTGGGCCTTGTGGAGCCTCTTGTGGCTGCCGGCCATCGGGGGCAACCGGTTAATGGCCCTGGCCGTGACCACTCTGGGCATGTGGGGACCGGGCGTGAGCGCGCTCCTCGTGACCCGTTTTGCGCTCTCCGAAAGCTGGCGCACGCTCACGCTTGATCGCCTGGGCCGAAAACGCTACTATCTGTGGGCATGGTTTCTGCCGTTGCTGGGGACTCTCGTGGCAATGGGCCTGACCATTGCCTTGGGTATCGCGCGTTTCGATCCCGAGTCCAGCCAACTGCAGGCGATGATCGAGGAGACCACCAGCACGCCCCTGCCGATCCCGCTGTGGACGATTGTGGCGCTTCAGGTAGTGCAGGCCGTGACCTGGGCGCCGCTCTTCAACGCCCTGTTCGCACTGGGGGAGGAGCTGGGCTGGCGGGGCTTCCTGCTTCTGCGACTCATGCAGGCCGGCCTCTCCCAGCGGCGTGCACTGATCGTCAGCGGCATCATCTGGGGACTGTGGCATGCGCCGGTGATCGTGCGTGGTCACAACTACCCCGGTCACCCCTACCTGGGCGTCCTGCTGATGACCGTCTTTACCACGCTCATCGGTGTGATTTTCGGGTGGCTGCAACTGGCGTCGGGGAGTGTGTGGGTGCCGGCCATCGCCCACGGCGCACTGAATGCCATAGCCGGCTTGCCGTTTCTCCTGTTGACGCCGTTCGACACCGCCATCGGCGGCATGCTCACCAGCATCATCGGCTGGATCCCACTGGTTGCCTTCGTTGCCTGGCTGGTGTGGTCCGGTCGTCTACCGGTTGCAGAGAAATCGGCCGGGTCATACCTGGCATCCGATACCAATGTCTCAACGCCGGCAAGCGGGCGGTAAACGGCCGCGCACCGCACGCCACGCCCGTTGCTGGCACGAAATCTTAAGGTTCATCAGGTTGACAAACAGGACGTCGTGTGATATACTGTCATGCAGAATTCTGACCGTCCGTTCCCTCAAGAAATCACGAAAGGATGTACTACGCCGAGATGATGATTCACGTGACCGTTTTCCGACTTCGCCAGGTGAGTAGCGGTTTCGCTGCCGTCCTGGGGCGTAGTGCGTCCATTCACCGATGACTTGACATAATCATACGACCATCGGAGCCGTGGGCCTGCGCGCCCACGGCTCTTTTTGTGCCTCAACACTTTCAGCCGTCTGCCGGCCTGATCGAGAGCCGTGGGCTTGTCCAGCAAAGCCCACGGCTCTTTTTGTTTGTCCACAAAGAAGGGGGTGACTAAGTTGCCAGAGAAAGCGTTGGAGATTCGCCATGCGACCAAGATCTTCCGCAAGAATGGGGATGGCGGATTTCTAAAGCGGTTTCGTAGTGAATCCAAGACAAAGAAGAAGTCAGTTGTTGCTGTCAATGACGTGAGCTTAACGATCAATCGTGGTGAGATCTTCGGTGTCCTGGGGCCGAACGGAAGCGGCAAGTCCACGCTGGTGCGGCTTGTCGCGACCCTGCTCATCCCGGACGCTGGCGAGGTCCGGGTCTTTGGCCTGGATGTCCAGGAGGACGAGGCTCAGATCAAGCGGCTGATCAACCGCGTTTCGGTGGATGCAGCCTTCTTCAAGAAGCTGTCCCCGATGGAGAACCTGCTGTACGCGGCTCGCCTGTACGGGTTATCCGGTGGCGAGGCTCGGAAGGGGATCGTCGAGATCTTGACGCGTCTCGGGATTGAGGAGCAGAGCATCGGTGAACCGCTGGAGGAGATGTCGCGTGGCATGCAGCAGAAAGTGGCTATCGCGCGGGCATTTCTGACAGCGCCCATGCTCCTGCTGCTCGATGAACCGACGACAGGACTGGACCCCCGCTCCAAGCGCGAGGTTCAGGCTTTTGTCCAGGAGATCCGGCAGACTCACGACACGACGGTCTTGCTGACGACACACGACATGAACGAGGCCGATCAGCTCTGTGACCGCATTGCTATCATCGACAGCGGGAAGATCGTTGCGCTGGATACGCCGGCCGGCCTGAAAGCCCTGGTGTCCAGGAACGGCAGCGAACCGACGCTGGAGGATGTATTCATGGAGCTGACGGGCAAGCAACTGATAGAGGAGCCGGTGTGAAACGTGAAACGTGATGCGTGATGCGTGATGTGTGATGTGTAGTACGCGATACGCAATACGCAATGCGCAGCACGCAACACGCGGTACGCAATATGAGCACCATGTCAGACTGCTAGATTTTCGTCTAGGGAAGGTGATTGAGATGTCTGTAACAACACACACCAGGCAAACGCTTTGGCGGGAGCTCAGGGCTTGCTACGCTTTCGTTGAGCGGAATTTCAACCTGGTTAAGCGTTACTGGGGCTGGGAGGTTGTGTGGTTCATGTACAGCCTGGCCAACGCACTGTCCATCACGTACATCGGCGCCGGCATGGAACAGATCAGCGGCGCGCCAATCGATACCGACTATCTGGTGCTGTACCTGTTGATCGGGACGCTGGTGTGGCGCTATCTGTCCATCGTCTTCGATGCTATCAGCGAGATGATCGCGTGGGAGCGTTGGGAGGGCACCATCGAGTACACCTTCATGGCACCTGTCTCGCGACTGACGCACATGATCGGACAGACCATCTTCTCGGTGGCGTGGGGTCTGTTCTTCACGGGTGTGATCTTCGGTGTTGTGGCCTTGCTGTTCGACGTGGATCTGAGCAACGCGAATCTGGCCGGCGCCGGCCTGGTGATGTTGGCCGGCAGCCTGAGTTTCGTCGGCTTCGGGATTGTTGCCGCCGTGCTTCCGCTCCTCTTTCCTGAGCGCGGCGCTCAGATGACCAACGTCGTGCAGGCCATACTCCTGCTGGTTAGTGGCGTGTACTACCCCATCACGGTGTTGCCGGGCTGGATGCAGGCCATCGCCCGGGTGTCGCCGGCCACCTACGCTCTGAGTGCCATGCGGGCAGCCGTGTTACAGAACGCCTCTTGGACGGCGCTTGTCAACGACGTGTTGCTCCTCACCGTGATGGGCCTCGTGATGATCCCCATCGGGTTGTGGGTGTTCTCCAAGGCTGAGACCTATGCCAAGCGGACGGGGAAGTTGAAGCGAACGGGCTAACGTGATGCGTGATACGTGATACGTGATGCGTGATCCGTGAGAGGTTTTCCACGCATCATGCATCACGGATCACGGGTCTGCTGCGCTTCGCGTTAAGAGTCGGTTGAAATCAAGCGTAAACGGGTGAACTAACCATGATTGTACAATTGCGCCGCAAATACTCGCGTTATCCGGATCTGACTCCCCGTCAGGATTATGTGGTGATCGGGATTGAAGCCGACGATTTCCGGATCTTGAACGATCAAGGCCGGCCCTATCTGTATCCCAATCATCTATTCGACGTTGTCGATCCTCGCGAGCCGGGTGATTGGGTAACAGAATTTGG
>JBHIAO010000400.1:0-5375 GCA_046758565.1 Anaerolineae bacterium | reverse complement strand
TCGTCCAGGAATATCGCCCCCAGAGCCTCGAATCGGCGGCGCAGATGATGCCCGATGCCCAATGGGTGCTGGTTTCAGTTCCCGGACGCTATGCCACTGGCGTGGCCCGCCAGGCGCTGCGCCTGGGCAAGAACGTGTTCCTCTACAGCGACAACGTCTCCCTGGACGACGAGGTTGCCCTCAAGCATACGGCGGCCGAAAAGGGCCTGTTGGTCATGGGGCCAGACTGCGGCACGGCCATCGTCAACGGGGTGGGGCTGGGCTTTGCCAACCGGGTGCGCCGGGGACCGATTGGGCTGGTCGCCGCATCGGGAACGGGATTGCAGCAAGTGAGCTCGCGCATCCACCAGTTGGGGAGCGGCATCACCCACGCCCTCGGCACCGGCGGGCGCGACCTCTCCCAGGCGGTGGGCGCGGTGACGGCCCGCCAGGGACTCGACCTCCTCAGCCGTGACCCCGAAACGCGAGTCGTGGTGCTCATTTCCAAGCCGCCGTCCCCTCAAGTGGCCGATGAGTTGCTGCAAGTCGCCCGGTCAGCGGGCAAGCCGGTGGTGGTGGACTTTATCGGCTACTCACCTCCAGCCCGCCAGGTAGACAACCTCCACTTCGCCACCTCCCTCGATGAAGCCGCTGAGTTGGCCGTGCAGTTGGTCACCTCAACACCCGACGCGGAACCTGTTGGGCAGGCGCAAGGCGCTGCCCCTACAGACCTGGACCGTTTCGCGCCCGGACAGCGCTACCTGCGCGGCCTCTTCTCCGGCGGCACCCTGGCCTACGAAGCCCTGCTGATTCTACAAGGCTATCTGCCCGGCGTCTACTCCAACACCCCGCTCGACAAAGACTATCGCCTGGCCAACTCGCTGGTCAGCCAGGCCCACACCATCGTTGACCTTGGCGAGGACGAGTTCACCGTGGGCCGCCTGCACCCCATGATGGACAACGACCTCCGCATTCGCCGGCTGCAACAGGAAGCCGGCGATCCGGAGGTCGCTGTGATTTTGCTCGACGTGGTGCTGGGCTACGGTGCTCACCCCGACCCGGCCAGCGAACTGGCCCCTGCTATCGCCCAGGCGCGCGCGGCGGCCAAAGAAGCCGGGCGATACCTGGAGGTAGTAGCCATCGTGGTCGGCACCGACGAGGATCCGCAGGATTTCGAGGCCCAGGTACAGCAACTCAAAGTGGCAGGAGCACGGGTGGAAACCAGCAACGAAGCGGCAGTCCGCTACGTCGGCCGCCTGCTCCACTCCCTCAATCCAATACCCAATATCCAATATCTAAAATCCGTAGACCTGTCCGTGCTGCATCAACCCCTGGCCGCCATCAACGTCGGTCTGGAATCGTTCACCGAGAGCCTGATGGCGCAGGGCGCGCCGGTGATCCAGGTGGACTGGCAACCCCCGGCCGGCGGCGACGAGAGGTTGATGGCAATCCTGGAGAGAATGAAAAATAATTGAAGGAGGATCCGTCATGAAAGAATTCACCGCAGCCTGCGTGCAAATTGCCGTCACGCCCAACGACGTGCAGGCCAACATTGACAAAGGAATCGCCTGGCTGGAAAAGACCGTCGGCGAATACGAGGCCGAACTGGTGGTCTTCCCGGAGACGGTGACCACCAGCTTCGTGACCGGTCTGGATGCGGAGGAGCTGTGGGATCTGGTAGACGAGGTCCCTGGCCGCATCACGCGCGATGTGCAGGCCGCCGCCAGGTCGCTGGGCGTCCACGTGGTCTGGCCGTCGTACCGGCGCGGGCCAGAGCGCGGCGTGATCTACAATTCGGCCATACTGATCGGGCCGGACGGGGAGATCATCGGTATCTACGACAAGACGCACCCCTTTCCGCTGGAACGTCTCGATTGCGGCGGCTGGGTGACGGTCGGCAACCGCGCCGACGTGTACGAGACCGCCCTGGGCAGCATCGGCATGATCATCTGCTACGACGGCGACTTTCCGGAGCTCTCGCGGCTGCTGGCGGTGAAAGGCGCCGAGGTCATCGTCCGGCCCGCGGCCCTGCTGCGCAGCTTCGACATCTGGCACATCACCAACGCCGCCCGCGCGTACGACAACCACGTCTACATGGTCGCCACCAATGCAGTGGGACCGGACGCCGGCGGCAACTACTACTTCGGTCACAGCATGATCGTCAACCCCATCGCCTGGCGATTGGCCCAGGCCCGGGGTGGCGAGGAGATCATCGCCGCCAGGCTCGATCCCGACCCGCTGCGCTACGTGACCTGGGGCAGCAAGAGCCTGCAAAGCTTCGACCACCTGGAAGATCGCAACCTGGAGCTCTACGAGGAGATTCTCAAAGAGGCTCGCTCTCGATTTGAACCTGGGAAACGCATCCCCCGGAAAGAAGAGTAGAAATGCGAAGCGTTCAGGTTTTGGGAGTTTCCGGCAGCCCGGTGAAAAACAGCAATACTGACCGAATCGTCAAGGCTATCCTGGAAGCCAGTGGACTGGAATACGAGTTCGTCAAGCTGAGCACCAGGAAGATTGGCCCTTGCCGGGCCTGCAAACAGTGCACGGACGACAATGTGTGCAAAACCCGCGACGATTTCCCTGCCCTGGCCGAAAAGGTCAAGGAAGCCAAAGCGCTGGTGATCGCTGGGTACACCCCTTACGGCATGCTCGATGGTTTCACCAAGGCTTTCCTGGAAAGGCTCTGGTCAACGCGGCACGTCAACAACTTGAACCGGGGCAAATTGGCCGCAACCGTGGTCACAGGCATCACCCCGCTCAGCGTCAATCTGACCAGTTTGCAGATGGCTAGAGAATTGTACATAGAGCGGATGGAGGTCTTGGGGCAGATCAAGGTTCGCGGCAACGTGCCCTGCCTGACTTGCGGGCACGGCAACGAGTGTCAGATGAGCGGCGTGCCCGCGCTGTTTGGCAAAGGTGCAACGGCTTCGGTTGATAAGTGCATCTACGTGGAAGACCAGGAAAAGGTTTGGAACCAAGCGCTGCGCCTGGGCCAGTTGGTGGGCGAGCGCGTGCGGGGCAACGCGCCTGCACGCCGCAAGAGGCCGCCGCTTCCCCTATCGCTGCTGTTGCTTGCTGATCAGCTCCGGGTGCGGAGGTGGACGGCATCAGCGTGATCCAGAAGTCAGTCGGGGCATTGGAGAACAGAATGACGAAACCGCGAGTCAACTACGATCAGATTGCCTCAACTTATGACAAGAGGTTTGTGCACGATAGGACTGGAGGAGTCGGGGAGGCAATACTCGACTTGGTCCAAAGACTGAACGCGGTCCGAATACTCGAAGTGAGATGCGGCACTTGCCATTGGCTTACTCAGATGCATCGGGTTAGCAGTGAGCTTTATGGGGCAGCGCGGGTTCTACGACGGGGCGGTGCATTTGCTGTGGCGGGCAGCGACCCGCACGGTCGCAAAGAAAGTTGGTACGCGTATCACTACTTCGACGGGGTTTATGAAACGGACTTGATGCGGTTTCCTGCCTGGAGGACAGTACGTGAGTGGATGGTTGAGAGTGGTTTTGAGGGGATTGAGTGGCGGGAAGACGGATATTCTGATAGCCATGCTTGCTGGACGTAAAGCCAGGGAATAGAGAGGAGGAGCATCTCATGTCTGTTTTGAATACCGTTCGGGGACGGTTATGTCTTTCCTTGATCGTTTTGCTAGTAGCCGGGGCGGGATGCTCCCCGGCCGAGCCGCCCAGTGGTTCACCAACTGCGGCCAGACCGCCTAGTGGTTTGCCAACTGCACCGGTCTTTTCTGTGGTAGCAGGCTCAACTCAGAAGATCTGTCAACTCACAGGGGAGTACGACTACCAAGAGGCGGCTGAAGCCGGGGTGGCCCCGGAAGAAAAGCCAACACTGAACCGAACCTATACCAACTATGGATTTCACGGCACCGACCTGGGAATTTCGTTCGAGCACAACGGCAAACTCTGGTTTCTGTTCGGAGACACTTTTGCAACTGAAACAATTCCATTCGATCCCGAGGACGGGCAATCGCACTCAAATCCTAACCCACTTGCTGCAGACGCGACTGCTTATACCACAGACACTGATCCGACCGACTGTATCTCACTCAAGTTCCTGACAAATCCAGATCACCCCAACGTCTGGAGAAATCCCAGCTTTGACCCGGGCGGAGCCGTGGTTCAGGAGGAGGGCTTGAGCGTTGGGGCTTCAATGTATGTATGGTTTTCAAGTGGGGGTGAAGGGGCGGCCACCTTGACCCTGGCGCGTTCAGACAACGATGGCGAAAGCTACACTATCCTTCACGACGTGAGCACCAATCGTTTCGTCGGGATCAGTGTCGACCTCGTTCCTAACCTCGTGATTCCCGGTCTGGAGGACGTAGGAGAAACCGATTGGCTATTCATCTTTGGTACCGGCCCCAAGTACCGCGAAAGCGATATGTTCCTGGCGGTGGTTCCACTCGCATCAATCGAGGATTCCCAGGCCATGGTCTACTTTACCGGACTCGACGAGAACGGCCTGCCCCGCTGGAGCGAATCAGAGGACGAGGCCCAGCCGGTCATAGACGTTGACAACCCGTTGGCCACCGGCGACTGGTTCGCGGGTATTCCACTCAAAGAAAAGGCCAATGCCGAAGGTTGCATTGGGGAATTCTCTGTGCATTACAGCGAAGTGGCCGAGACCTGGATCGCCATGTACAACTGTGACTTTCTTTCCATCGAGATGCACACCGCCGATTTCCCGTGGGGCCCGTGGAGCCAGGCCGTCACGGTGTTCGACCCCGTGAAGGATGGCGGGTACTGCGGCTTTTTGCACCTAAGTGCCGACTTCGATCAAATTCTCGATCTCAACTGCGAGTACAATGTGACCGTTCCAGGGAGGTCCAATCCCGGGTCACCTTACGGCCCCTACATCATGGAGCGCTACACCACTGGCGACCGCAATCAAGCAACCCTCTACTTCGTGATGTCCATGTGGCATCCCTACAACGTGCTGGTGATGACAACGCAAATACAGCGCCAGTAACGACGTGTCCTCTAACACATGGATCGCCAGCGGTCGGCCAGGTTTTGCGATTGAGTGGCCCGCTGCATCAGCGCCTGGGCTGAGGGCTTGGCCCAAGAGGGCGTTGGCACATCGTAATCAAACCCCGCCAGGGTCTTGCGCTCGATCTTGCGGCCCAGCAGGTACTCGATCCGATAGATCAGCCCCTCATCGTCAGGGGTGACGAGCGTGATGGCGTCGCCATCAGCATCGTATCGGGCGGTGCGCCCGATACGGTGCACGTAATCCTCGGGGTGTTCCGGCACATCGTAGTTGATTACGTGTGAGATCCCTTCTACGTCCAATCCTCGCGCGGCGATGTTCGTGGCAACCAGGACTCGGTGCTTGCCCGACCGGAACCCTTCCAGCGCAGATATCCGGTCCCG
>JBHIAO010000399.1:0-5383 GCA_046758565.1 Anaerolineae bacterium | reverse complement strand
CCACCCCCGCCCACGCCGACCTGGACCTGCCCGGCTGGACCAGCCCCTCGGCGGTGTCTAACGTGTTCGCCGTGTCCCACGTGCCCACGCCCGAATGTAGCCTCGATGGCGGCTTGCTGCCGACCACGTCCCCCTGCAACGACCCCAACTACGCCTTGCGCGACGCCGGCGTGGACAGCCTGATCAGCGAGATGGAGGCACGCGGCGACTACTTCTACCGCACGACGGCTCATCCCGCCGGCATCGTGGGCGCGGACGACGTGGTAGTCATCAAGATCAACAACCAGTGGGGCGGAGAGGGGGATGGCAGTGGCCGCGGCCGCCTGGCTACCAACACCGACGTGCTCAAGGGCCTCATCTGGCGCGTCCTGCAACATCCCGACGGTTTCGCTGGAGAGGTTATGATCGCTGAAAACACCCAGGACGTGCTCCCGAATTGGGACATCACACCGGCCAACGCCCAGGATCAGGATCAGTCCTACCAGGACGTGGTGGATGCCTTCCAGAGCCTGGGCTACGCCGTTTCTCTGTTCACCTGGGACACGCTGGGTGACAACCTCATCAGCGGCGGGAGCGTGGGCGGGGCCGGCTACCCGAACGGTGAGTACGCCCGGGGCAACTACGAGGATGCCTACATCCTGCTGGAGGACCCGGCCGGCAGCGGGACCAACGAGCTTTCCTACCCTAAATTCCGCACTGCCGGCGGCCACCACGTGAGTATGGGCTACGGCGTCTGGGACGGCAGCTCCTACGACGCGGACCGGCTGACCTTCATCAACGTGCCCGTGCTCAAGCGGCACGGCATGGCCGGCGCCACCATCGCCTGGAAGAACCTCATCGGCTTCCTCACCATCCGCGACCATGAGGCGCGCTACGGCAGTTGGGACACCATGCACGACTACTTCTGGGGCTACACGGACGGTGCCAACCGCGACTACGGGCTGATCGGGCGCCAGATCGCGCTGGTCCGCGCTCCCGACCTGAACGTGGTGGACGCCATCTGGGTGGGCATCGACGACAATACCAGCGGACGCGCCTCGCGCCAGGACATCCTGGTGGCCAGCCGGGACCCGTTTGCGGTGGACTGGTATGCATCGGAGTACGTCCTGCGGCCGGTCGCGGCCTGGCCGGAAGACGCTTCGGCGGCGCGGGCCGGCATCTTCCGCGATGCTACTCGTGCCAACCAGAACGCGGCTGCCGCCACCTGGCGCGACGGGAGCTACTCCTACATCGATCTCCTGGACGCCTACGACGGCGACACGCCCAGCGACGCCGAGAAGAACCAGATGAACGTCTATGTCGTTGGCGGCACCGCGCCGGCCACCAGCACGCCGACGGCCACGTCCACGCCGACCCCGACCAGCACACCGACCGCCACGCCAGCCGTGCCGGCCAGCGCCTGTCTGGGCGACGCCAACGCCAACGGCCGGGTGGATGTGGTGGACATCATGGCCACGGCCCAGCCCCAGGGCTGCCAGGTCTACCTGCCGCTGATCGCTCGTCACTGGCGCCAACCCTGGAGCAGCCTGACCCCCACGCCCACGACCACCGCTACCTCCACCCCGACTCTCACCCCCACCCCGACTCCTACGCCGACGTCAGGCTCAGGTCAACTCATCCAGCCTTCCGACCTGGTCTACCTGGGGGCCTTCGCCTACCCACCCGGCGACGAATGGGCCTACAGTGGCCACGCGCTGGCCTACTACCCCGAAGGGGATCCCACCGGACCGGCCGATGGCTATCCTGGTTCGCTTTATGCCGCCGGCCATGCCTGGTATGACCTGGTGGGGGAGATCGCCGTCCCAGCGCCGGCCATAGCCGGCGCTTTCGACGACCTTCCCGCGGCTTCCGTGCTCCAATCCCCGACCGATATCACCGGAGGTTGGAAAGACAACTGCACCTACAGTGACGACTGTATCTATCGAGAGGTGGACGGTCTGGAGTATCTGTCCAACATCAACAAGATCGCCTGGAACCTGCGCGACTGGTACAACACTGCCGGCTACGATCAGGATTCCCTGGGGTGGAGCGAACTAGACATGAGCGACGCTCAAGGGGTGTGGCACATCGGAGACCGCCCGTCGGGCGGCAATCTCTTCCACAATGCCAAAACCTGCAACTATCTCTTCAAGGCTCCTGAGGACTTCGCCAGCCAATATCTCGAAGGGAAATGGCTCGTCGCCGGCAACCATCGACAGGCCGGAGCTTTTGGCGGTTCTCAGGGACCGACGTTGTATGCCCTCGCCCCCTGGGAAGACGGCAGTCCCCCTGCTTCCGGGCAGAACCTGGATGCGTTGGCCCTGCTCTATTATCCCGAAATCTACCCCGGATGCCTCGACAACCCAGACGAATGTTACTTTCCCAACTACCGGCCCGCTGACGACTGGGACGGCGGGGCCTGGGTGCAGACCTCGACCAAGAGAGGCATCCTCATCGTCGGCAGGAAAGGGCTGGGAGACAACTGCTACGGAACGCCGGAACAGTGCGGCGGCGATCCCTGCGACCCGTACAAAGGTTACCACGCGTACCCGTATGAGCCCCAGATACTCTTCTACGATCCAGGAGACTTGAGAGAGGTGATGGCCCGAACCAGGGAGCCCTGGGAGGTGGTGCCCTATGCGGTCCACCGTCCACGAAACGAAGTCTTTGGTCAGGAATGTGCAATGCTTGGTGCTGCGGCCTATGATCGGGAAAGAGGACTCATATACGTGACGGAACAGGAGGCCGGGCCGTGGGGAGAGACTGCAGTGCATGTGTGGCGGGTGGTGGAGTAGGGAGGCCGGCCCATTTGGCGCGGGTGGCCGCCGGCGAAATACAGTCGTGGCAACCGCAGCCCTACGCCACACTGGACATAGACGAACATCTGTTTTTCGAGCCTCCGGAGTGGGAGCGAGACAATCTGGGCACCGGAGACCAGCGCAGATTCCGCATCGGCCCGGCGGCTTATGACCGGAACAACGCCGTGCTGTACGTTCTGGAAATGTTTGCGGACGGGGCCAAGCCGGTGGTGCACGTGTGGAGAATCGAGGAATAATGTTCCCCAGAGTTTGACTATCACTTAACGTCCTCCTATAATTGGACGCAAAGGAGGTCAGGCGATGATCAAGGTTCAATCCCAGATTGAAAGACCCCCATTGGCCGGTGATCCGGTCCTTCCGGGGTTCATCCTCGACCTCACTCCCATCTGGGAGCCTGTTTTCTAGTGCCTGACCTGGTGGTATGCGAGGAGACCTGCGCCTTCGCTCAGGACGAGCCTGATCGAGATCGATCTGCTGCGCGATTGGGAGCCGATGCCCTTTTGGGGCGATGGCCGGGACAGCCACTATCGGATTCTGGTGCGCCGGGGCGAACGGCGTCAGCGAGCCGACCTCTATGCCTTCAGCGTACGCGACCCGATCCCTCGTTTCCCCCTTCCCCTGCAGAAAGGCGATGCAGAGCCGGTGGTGGATTTGAAGCCGCTGCTCGACGAATTGTATGACGAGGCCAGCTACGACCTGCGGGTGGACTACACCCAACCCCGGCCCCACCGCTGTCCGGCACCGATGCCCGGTGGGCCGGCCAGGTACTGCGGCAGCAGGTACAGCAATAGCGTGACAACGGATTCGGATCTCAATCCGATGTAGTCAACGACTCATGCGGTCCATCTGCATGGCCGACAAACCTTCAACTTGCAACTTTCAACTGTCCTGTGCCATGCGCCGCCTGAGCAGCACCGTCCCTACGGCTCCCGCGGCCACTACCACGACCAGGATGATCCACGGCGCCAGCAGCTCCAGCGCGCTCAATGCCTCTCCATAGCCGCCCACCGCGGCGAAACCTGCCCCCGCAGGACGTATCCCTGGAGCGCCTTGATCGATGATCTGCCCGTCTGCCCCTGGGACATCATCGCCCCGCTGCCCATCTGCAAAGTTGAGGTTCACCCGATCGGCCAGGAGCAGCAACATCGTCACCTGCACTGCTCCACCCGGCGCGATGCCCTGCACGGTGAATTGGAAGAAGCCGATGGGGAAGGTGACGCCGGCCGGCGCATCCGCCGGCGATGGGTTGCCGACCGCCTGGACATTGACCAGGTTTGTCCCAGGCGGTGAGACCAGGGTGACATAGCGCCCATCGACGGCATTGGGCAGCGATGTGACGTTGGCCTGTTGGCTGTCTGGGATGCCGTCATTACACGGCCGTGAGCTCTGCCGGAAAGTCAAAGGTTGTCATGGTTGTCCTCCTTCTGCAGTAATGCGCTCGTCCACACATTGGTTGGGATAACGCCATCGGCTCGGATCAGTCCGTCGGTTATCGTCACGATCAGGATGAGTAGGCTGGCGAGCCCGATTATCTTTGCTACGCTGCTCAAGGGGCGCGTTTTCATCCTGTTATCCTCGTTCGTCTATCCCCGGCAGGCTGTGCGCCACAGGCCGGCCACCTGCTGCAGGTCGCCACTGTCGATGTCGTAGTCGCCGTCGGGGTCGAAAGGCGGGTAGTAGCCGGCCTGCCCCTGCGAGACGCCGAAGACCGCCGCCTGACGCATCAGATCCCCCACCGTGACCCGGCAGTCGCAGTCGAAGTCGCCGGCCAGCGTGCAGGCCCGCAGCTCCACGCGAACCAGGTTGCCGGACTGGACCCACAGTGGCGCGTCTGGTCCCAGGGGCACTGCCTGATAGCCGTTAACCGTAAACGCAATACGATCCCCCGGCGTTGCCCCTTCGTCGAGCTCGGTCGAAGGATCGTCGCGGTAGACCGAGATCAGGTACCAGCCGCTTAGGGTGACCTCGGCCTGGCCGGCCAGCACCCCGGTGGGATCGTAGGCGCGCACCACGGCCCCCGCCGGCAGGAGTTGGCCGTCCAGGGTGGATTCCTGGCCCAGGAAGTCTACCCACCACGGTGTGGCATGCGGCTCATGGCTCCCCGCGACCGGGCCTGTCACCTGGACCGGGCTCAGGTCCAGTGATGGAGCAGGCAGGAGCAACCAGGCCAGGCCCAGCAGCAACATCCATACAGAACGACTGATTGACAAAGGTCCTCCCGTGTGTTATGCTTGGCGTCAGCTCCGTGAGAGTGGAATGAGGAGACTATGGTCGAGGAAAGAACCATCGAGGAAACGCCCTTTCCCCCGTATTTCGACCGCTTCATCGATGAGCGAGATCGCCGGCTCATCGCCGAGTTGGCGCGGTTGGAGACGCGCATCCAGCACAACGCGGAGCGGATCGATGAGCTGCGCCAGGAGATGGAGCGGCGCTTTGAGGAGGTGGAGCGCCGCTTTGTCGAGCTGCGCCAGGAGATGGAGCGGCGCTTCACGGAAGCCCGGGATAACCGCCAGGCCATCCGCGAAGAGATGGAGCGCCGTTTCACGGAAGCGCGGGACGACCGCCAGGCCATCCGCGAAGAGATG
>JBHIAO010000398.1:0-5414 GCA_046758565.1 Anaerolineae bacterium | reverse complement strand
CCAACTAGCATGTGCCCCGTCTGGGTACTTCCCTTCTCCCCTCTTCCCTGTCGTTGAGGTCCATAACGACATCCCGCCGACCCCCAATTTCAAGGCAGGGGAGCACCCGTCGATTCTGTGTTAACGAAGAGCTGGACATCCACCATCAGCAAGGCAGATCGGCTTTCGCTGTATGTCCTTTCACTCCGCTGCTCAATTGCGGGGTTCCTCGGCATAGGGTTGTGATGCTGGTGTTCTGAGCGGCCGGCCGCTGTGTGCGGTTTGCCGCTTTTTGTTTTTGGGAAGACAGGTGTTGGAGGAGAGCGCATGAAGCCCGTCGTCAATAACAATCATCCTAGAGGGCTGCTTCAAGAACTTCTGGAGGACGGTCGAGAGCAAGGGTATCTGACAATCGACGATATTCTCGCGGTGTTCCCGCAACCGGAGGAATATCTGGAAATCATTGAAGAACTTCTGCACCAACAAGGCATAGAATTACTGGAAACCCCACCGCCAGTTGATGATGATATCGATGGGGAGACTGACGGTGAAACGCTGGGCTACGATCTGGCCGGCATCGATAGCGACGACACGATTAGCCTGTACCTGCGTGAGGTCAGCACCATCCCTCTCTTGACGGCCGAGGAAGAAGTCCAGTTGGCAAAGCGACTGGAACAGGGATGGCAAGCCCGCGAAAAACTCGCGAAGGACAATGGCTACAACGCACTTGAGAAACAGCGACTCGAGCAACTGGTTCAAGATGGCGAGGCGGCCAGACACCACCTGATCCGCGCCAACTCTCGACTCGTAATCAGCCTGGCCAAGAAGTACATGGGACAGGGCGTACCCCTTCTGGATTTGATCCAGGAAGGTAACATGGGCCTCATGCGAGCCGTTGAGAAATTCGAGTACCGTCGCGGATACAAGTTTAGCACCTACGCCACCTGGTGGATCCGGCAGTCCATCACCCGTGCCGTCGCTGATCAGGGGCGAACCATCCGTGTGCCAGTCCACATGAATGACCGGATTCGCCGGCTATATCGCGCATCACGCCAACTCGAGCAGCGGCTTGGCCGCTCTCCAACACCCGAGGAGATCGCCGAAGAACTGAACCTGCCCCCCCATAAAGTCAGTTGGATGCTCCGTGTGTCGCAGCGCCCGCTGTCGCTAGAGAAGCGTGTGGGTGAGGAGAGAGAGAGTGAACTGGGTGACTTCATTGAAGATGAGGACACCCCAGCACCGGCGGAGATGGCATCGCAACATTTGCTCCGCGAGGAAATTGAGAATGTGCTCACCGCCCTGACCCCTCGAGAAGCACGCGTGCTCAAATTGCGTTTCGGCTTGGCCGACGGCCGGAGCCATACATTGAAAGAAGTAGGTGAGAAGTTTGGCGTTACGCGTGAAAGGATACGCCAAATCGAAGCCGAAGCGCTGCAACGTCTCCGCCACCCTAACCGCAGCGGGCGCCTGCGCGACTATCTGCGATAATGGGCGATTAGTCGTCTGGTCGGGTGGTCAGTTGGTCGATCAGTCGGTTGGTCGGGTAGTCGAATAGTCGAACAACAGAACAACATCCGATCCTAATTAAGAGACCATCCGACTACTTGACTAATCGACCATTTGACTATCCGACCAGTTGTGGTACAATCAATGTCAGTTGGATTTTGTTGTATGCCCCCGTGACTTCGGTTGGGGTCGCGCGCAGCTGTTGAAATGTCGGATAAACCTCCACAAACTGAACATACTCTGTCTGTGACTTACCAATGACCGAGGCATTACACGGTATAGTTCCGTGTGCAGGCCTGGGTCATTTATTTTTGATGAGGTGATTGTCTTGAAATTCACGGTGATCGTTCTGGCCGCCGGCGAGGGAATCCGAATGAACTCTCGGAAGGCCAAGGTATTGCACCCCGTGGCCGGTGCTCCCATGGTCTCACACGTGTTGCGTGCTGCCACAGCCTTGAGCCCTCGGCAACTGATCGTCGTCGTAGGGCATGAGGCGGAAGATGTCAAAGCCGCGCTCGGCAGCGAGCCGACGTATGCCGAACAAGCTGAGCAACTAGGGACAGCCCATGCCGTGCTACAGGCTCGGGATCAGATAGCCAGCAGCCCTGAGGCCATCCTGGTCCTCTACGGCGACACGCCCTTAATCACGGCCGGCACCTTGGCCGTCATGCGCGAGCGACACGCGACAACCCGGCCCGCCATCACCATGCTTACGGCCCATCTTGAGAACCCGACAGGATACGGCCGCATCATCCGGGACGAGAACAAGCGGGTGGTGGGCATCGTCGAAGAAGCCGTCGCCAGTGACGAGCTGAAAGCGATTCAGGAGATCAACCCAGGCTTCTACATCTTTGATGCCGAGTGGCTCTGGCCCGCCCTGGAACGTGTCCAGAAGAGCCCGGCTGGCGAGTACTACCTGACCGACCTAGTCGAGCTCGCTCTGGCGGACGGTCGGGCAGTAGAGGTAATGGAAGCCGAGGACCCGCGTGAGATCTTGGGGATCAACACACGAACCCAGCAGGCCGAAGCGGAAGCTATCCTTCGAGATCGGATTCGTCAGTGCTGGATGGATGCCGGCGTGACGATGATCGACCCCTCGTCGACCTGGATTGATGTCGATGTGAGCATCGGTGCCGATTCCATCCTGTATCCGGACACGTACCTGCTCGGGCGAACCGCGGTTGGTGACCAGTGCAGCCTGGGACCGGGAACCCTGATTCGGGATAGCACGGTGGGGGATCGGTGCCACATCGTCTTTTCGATGATTGAGGGGGCCGTGCTGGAAGAGGAGGTTGATATCGGGCCGTATTCACACCTGCGTCGCGGTGCCTATCTAGGGCGGGGTGTCCACATCGGCAACTTTGGCGAAATCAAGAACTCTTCGCTAGGTCCTGGAGTCAAGATGGGCCACTTTAGCTACCTGGGCGATGCGACCGTCGGTGAAGGCGTGAACATTGGCGCCGGCACCATCACCTGCAACTACGATGGGGAAAGGAAGCATCAGACAATCATCGAAGCACGAGCTTTTATCGGCAGTGACACGATGCTCGTCGCTCCGGTGACCATCGGTGCAGAATCGCGAACTGGTGCCGGCTCCGTGGTTACCCGTGACGTCCCGCCTCGGAGCCTGGCCTACGGTGTGCCGGCCCGTGTACGAGACAGTGAACAGTGATCAGATTCTGACGACTGATGACTTAATAGTGAGGCAATTGTGGAAGATCCAAACAGTAGTAGTATCTGGTTTCCTATCGCAGCTCTAGTCTTCTTTCTCTTATTGACATCGCTGGCCTCGGCAGCGGAAACAGCGTTGACATCATTGAATCGTGTTCAGTTGAGAGCCCTGGTCAACCGGGGTGTTCCGTGGAGTACAGCGATCGAGTCGCTTCTGGAAGACCCTCGGCGATCGATGGTGACTCTGCTGATCCTGAATGGCCTGGGGCTCATCGGATCGGCCAGCGCTGCCACCCTTCTGGTTCCCCATCTCGCCCAGACAGGCTGGCTGAAGTTCGTCATTCTGCTCGCCGTCGCGCTGCTACTCGTCGCCATGGCTCAAATTGTTCCAAAATCCTGGGCAGCCAGCCGGCCTGAGCACGTGGCCCTCGTGGTAGCCGGTCCTGTCGGTCTCTTGACCAGCCCCTTGTGGCCCGTGGTGCGTCTGTTTGACCTGCTATCCCGCGGTGTCAGCCGATTGGCCGGCGGCGAAGCCCAACCCATCGACCAGGGACTGATGATGAGTGAGGAAGAGCTAAGATTACTGGTGGGTGCCGGCGAAGACGAAGGTCTGATCGAAGACGAAGAAAAAGAAATGATTGCCGGCATCTTCGAACTCGGCAAGACGCTGGCCCGCGAGGTCATGGTACCCCGCATCAGCGTCGTTGCCGTCGACGTCGACACGCCGCTTCTCGAGGCGCTGGACGTCATCATCGAGGCCGGCCACTCGCGCATTCCGGTCTATCACGACAGTATTGACAACATCGTCGGCATTCTGTATGCGAAGGACCTGCTCAACTACTTCCGCGACGGCCAGGTCGATGTGCCGCTATGTGACATCGTTCGTGATGCATACTTCATCCCTGAGTCCAAACACGTGGACGATCTACTGCAGGAACTCCAGGAGCGCAAAGTTCACATAGTCATCGTAGTGGACGAATACGGTGGCACAGCCGGCCTGGTGACCATCGAGGACTTAATCGAGGAGATTGTAGGCGAGATTCAGGACGAGTATGATCGCGAAGAGCCGGTCATGGAACAGGTCAGCGAAGACGAGATCATATTCAATGCGCGAATCGACTTGGATGATGTGAACCGGCTGATGTCTCTCAACCTGCCCACCGAGCACGGCGATACGCTGGGAGGCCTGGTTTTCAGTCAGTTGGGCAAGATCCCTGTCCAGGGCGATCGAGTTCGCATCGACGGCGTGACCATCGAAGTGCTGTCTGTGGTGGGCCGGCGAATCAAGAAGGTGCGCGTGGTCAGGGACCATGGTGGGCGTGAAACCGCCAATGGCAGCGGCATCGAACTGCGCCAGACCGAGGGCCGCAATCACCGCGGCCTGATCAAGGACGCGGCGGTGTGACGAGTTCGTTCGGGCGCATGCTGGGCGATGACGAACTGGTCGAACAGGCCAAACAGGCTCGACAGCAAGCCTATGCTCCTTACTCCAACTTCCCCGTAGGAGCTGCGCTCCTGACAAAATCGGGGCGGGTCTTCACAGGGGCGAACGTGGAAAACGCCGTCCATGGCCTGGCCATTTGTGCCGAACGAAATGCCATTTTTCAGGCGGTGGCACATGGCGAACGCGGGTTCGAGGCCATCGCTGTCGTGACGGAGCCAGGCGCCACCCCATGCGGGGCGTGCCGGCAGGTGATGCAAGAGTTCGACAACGGCTCCTTCCGAATCATCGTCGCTGACACAGCCGGCAACTATCGTACCTACACACTTCCCAACCTGCTGCCGGATGCCTTCGGCGCAGATGACCTTCCCACCTCAAGTACCTAGCCCCCATCATCACATAGAATCAGACGATCGGCGTTTGCTCTGCTGTACAAACTCAGTTATAATAACTTCATACCATGACCGTATTCCAAAAGACCCAGGGGATAAATACACATGGTCTCTCTGCCTCCAATCGTCCATGACGCTCTGGGAAAAGAAGCGAGCGAGGAACTCGCCCGGTGGATCGATCTGCGCATTCGTGAACAGGGGATCCCGCGCGATGAGTATCGTGAGGTTCTGTCCCGATTGGATCTGGTGGAGCACGACCTGGAGGGGGTGAAGACAGAGCTTCGTGCCCTACGGCGGGAGATGGACGAGCGTTTTGATCGCATGAGCGCCCAGTTCAATGAGCGCTTTGATCATATGAGTACCCAGTTCGATGATCGCCTTGATCGTATGGGCACACAGTTCGATGATCGCCTTGATCGTATGGG
>JBHIAO010000397.1:0-5416 GCA_046758565.1 Anaerolineae bacterium | reverse complement strand
CAGGGAGAACACGCTCATGAAAAACATCTGTGTGATCGGTACAGGTTATGTCGGTCTGGTGACCGGCACCTGTTTCGCCGATCTCGGCAACAACGTGATTTGCATTGACATTGACGAGTCCAAGATTGCCAAACTTCTGCAGGGCATCATGCCGATCTACGAGCCCGGTCTGGAGGAGATGGTTCGTCGGAACGCCAGCCAGGGCCGCCTCCATTTCACGCTTTCGTACGAGGAAGGCATAAGCAACAGTGATTTCATCTTTATCTGCGTGGACACGCCATCGGGCACCGAAGGTGAGGCCGATCTGAACTACGTGCGCGACGCCGCCCGAGGGATCGGAGGGGTGCTGGATCACCCGGTCATCATCGTCAATCGCAGCACGGTCCCCATCGGCACGGGCGATATTGTGGCGAACGTCGTTCGGCGGCATCTGAAGCAGCCCGTGGACGTCGCCGTGGTTTCCAACCCAGAATTCACGCGGGAAGGATCGGCCGTCAACGACTTCCTGGATCCTGACCGCGTGGTGCTGGGAGCGACCGACAAAGACGCCGTTGAGGCAGTGGCACAGCTCTACTTACCATTGCGAGCCCCTATTATCGTCACCGACCTGCGCACTGCTGAGATGATCAAGTATGCTTCGAACGCGTTCCTGGCAACACGATTGTCCTTCATCAACGAGATCGCGTCGATCTGTGAACAGCTTGGGGCCGACATTAAGGAAGTCGCCGCCGGCATGGGATACGACAAACGCATCGGTCACGCCTATCTGGATGCCGGCATCGGTTGGGGTGGCAGTTGTTTTACCGCTGATGAATCGACTTTCACCCTCGACGGCGAGTGTATAGTTGTCAAGCCCTTTGCCGAGCTGTTCGCGAGTTTCCCTGAGACAGAGCAAAGGGGAGAGGTGGAGATAGCCACTCCTCGGGGTATGCATACCCTGGCCTTCGATCTGGACTCCAGAGAGGTCACCCTGGCAAACATCAAGTGCCTGACCCGCCGCTGGCATGAAGGGCCTTTCGTGGAGATAAAATCACGTATGGGAAGGCGTTTGCGCCTCACGGCAGACCATCCGGTCGTGCTCTACCAGCCTGGTAGCGATACTTTCCGCAGTACTCTGGCCAGGAATGTCCGACCGGGGGACCAGTTGGTAGCAGTCAGCGAAATGCCCTCACTGGTCTCGCCGGATTCGATAAACTTGCTGCAAAAGTTATCGGGTACGTACCTGGAAGCGATAACCAAGGTGCGTCCCCGGGACGACTACTTCACCCGCGTCTACCCCGACAATGAAGATGTGATGCGCCTCTTGGGCTACTACGTAGCCGAAGGTTGGATCTCTCTCGATGAAGGGCGTAACGGTGCCATCAGAGAGCGAGTGGGATTCGCCTTTGGTGCTCACGAGACAGAGTATATCGCTGATTTGCACGGGGTTCTGGAGAGATTCGGCTTCAAATTCCGAGCCCAGCGGAGCGGTAGCTCCCATTCCACCATCATCTCTTCTAAACCCTTTGCCTTCCTGCTGCGAGCTGTGCTGGGTTGCGGCACGTGTTCCGATGACAAAAATTTGCCTCAGTTCGTTTTCAACGTGTCACCACCTCTGAAGTTGGCCTTCCTGCAAGGACTCTTCAGTGGCGATGGAGCCATCACCCTCCTCAACCAGGGTCGCAATTTCATCTATGAATATGCTACGGTGAGCAAGCCCCTGGCTGACGGAGTAGTCTTGCTCTTACAGTCGCTGGGAGTAGTACCCTCTTTGAGGAAGAGATGGATGAATAAATCCAGGCAACCCGCTTACATCGTGCGAGTGAACGGCATCTCTCAGTTAGAGTACCTCAAGGGGATTTTCGGTCCCGAGAAGGAAAAGCAGATAGATGCGCTCATTGCTGGCTATCAAAAACGCATCGCTCAGTTTGGCTTCCGCCGTGAAGGCGAATTCATCACCCTGCCGGTCATGGAAGTCAAACGAGAACATGGAGCCGAATATGTTTATAGCATGGAGACGGAAACAGGGACCCTCGTTGCCTCTTCAGGTCTTGTCGTCCACAATTGCTTCCCGAAAGATGTCAAAGCACTAGCCCACATGGCCGCCATTCATGGTACCCATCCCCAACTTCTGCGGGCGGTGATGGAGATCAACCGCGACCGCCGCCGGCAGGTGATTCGCAAGCTGCGCAACATTCTGGGTGCGCTCGATGACGCAACCATCGGAATCCTGGGGCTCTCGTTCAAACCCAACACCGACGACATGCGCGAGGCTCCCTCGGTCGAGATCATCCACATGTTGCAGCACGAGGGCGCACAGATCAAGGCGTACGACCCGGTGGCTATGGAGAATGCGCATCGCCAACTGGACAATGTCAGCCTGTGCGAAGATGCCTATCGGGTGGCCGAGGGCAGCGATGCACTGATCATCGCCACAGAGTGGAACGAATTCAAGCAGCTCGATCTGGCTCGCATACGTGATCTGATGCGCCGGCCGGTGATCATTGACGGCCGGAACATCTACGAGCCCGACCAGATGGCAGAGTTGGGGTTCGTATACCAGGGCATGGGCCGTGGATACGACGGCACTGGTCGCACTGAGTGGGAACAGGAAATTGCGGCCAGGCTCGATGGGCATCCATTGCAAGTTGAGGAGCCAGTTTGATGGAGAATGATGTCCGCAAGCCTGTACTGAGCGGAGCCGAAGTGACAGTGTTGGACAACCATCTGACTATTTTGACGAGAGAGGTACACAACGCCCCCGTCGCCAGCCTTTGGGTATTCTATCGCGTCGGCAGTCGTAATGAAATTCCCGGCGTGACTGGCATTTCTCATTGGGTGGAGCACATGCTGTTCAAAGGCACCCCCCAGTTTCCGAAGGGCGAAATTGACCGGCAGATCGCGCGAAATGGGGGGGTTATGAACGGCATGACGTCGGTGGACTTCACTACGTATTTCGAGACGCTGCCGGCCGACCGTTTCGACCTGGCGCTCCGGCTTGAATCCGATCGCATGATCAACTCCGTTTTCGACCCGGCAGAGGTTGATGCTGAGCGTACCGTCATCATCTCCGAGCGCCAGATGTATGAGAACTATCCTGCGTTCCTTCTAAGTGAAGAAGTCCAGGCGAGTGCCTTCAAACTCCATCCCTATCGCCATCAGGTCATTGGGTGGCTGTCCGATCTGAATACCATGACCCGTGACGATTTGTGGAAGCACTACCGAACCTATTATACGCCTAACAACGCCGTTGCCGTCGTCGTCGGTGATTTTGAGACCGATGCGCTGCTAGATCGGATGCAAGAGCTGTTCGAGGGGGGTCCAGAAGGCCCCAAGGTTCCGCCGGTCACGTTTGAGGAACCCCCACAGCGGGGCGAGCGTCGCGTGACAGTGCGCGGTGAGGGCCGGACCGCGTACGTCGAGGCGGTGTTCCACGTGCCTGCCGCCGACCACCCCGACTTCTACCCACTCGTGGTGTTAGACAGCATTCTGGGCGGTGCCCAGTCAATGGCCTTCTTCAGTGGCGGTGGCACAACCAATCGAACGTCCCGTCTCTACAAAGCCCTTGTGAAAACAGAACTGGCATCGGGTGTCGGCAGCAGCGTTCGCCCAACGATTGATCCATATCTATTCTCATTCTCGGCAACAGTTCGGACCGGCCGGACCCCCCAAGAGGTTGAAGACGCTCTCTGGCAAGAGGTGGAGCGGATCAAAGACGAGCTGGTCACTGACGAAGAGCTGACCAGAGCAATCAAACAGGCAAAGGCTCAATTTGCGTATTCCAGCGAAAGTGTCACTAACCAGGCCTATTGGCTCGGGTTCTCATCAATGTTTGCCGATCATACCTGGCTGGATACTTACCTGGATCGGCTGGGGGAGGTGACGGCTGAGGACATGCAACGCGTGGCGCAGACCTACCTGGTGGAGACGAACCGCACGGTGGGCTGGTACGTGCCAGTATGAGTATTGCGTACTGCGTACTGCGTATTGCGTACGAAATGCTATGCCTACGCAATACGCAGTACGCTTCAGCATCTGATTTCCCAGGATTTGCACTCAAGCAAGATATTGAGGAACGACATGGTTACTAGGACTGCCCAACTCTCCCTCCCTGATCCGGAATCTATCGTGCGTCGGACGCTCGACAACGGCATTGCGGTACTGGCTCGCGACAACTTCTTGAGTCCATCGGTGGTTCTCAGTGGCTATCTGCGGGTCGGGAGTGTGGATGACCCGCCAGAGCAGGCCGGCTTGGCCAGCTTCGTCGCCGACATGCTGGACCACGGAACACGCAATCGCACCTTCGAGGTAATAAGCGAGGCCATCGAGTCCATTGGTGCCGGCCTCAGCGTAGGCGGTGGCCTGCATGTCACCTCCTTCGGGATCAAGTGCCTGGTCGAAGACCTGGACCACGTCTTGGAGATCCTGGCCGACGTCCTGCGTAACCCGGTCTTTCCAGAGAAAGAGACCGAGAAGGTCCGCGGCCAGTTGCTCACCGGCTTGCAGGAACGCGATGACGACACCCGGAGCGTTGCCGGCCTGACATTCCTCGAGCTTGCATATCCGGACGGGCATCCCTACGGTCGGAGCAGCGATGGATACGTCGATACTGTTGACACCATCACGCGTGATGATCTGGCCGCGTTCTACGACCGCTACTACCGCCCGACAGATGCCATCATCACCGTGGCCGGCGCCGTCGATCCGCAGGATGCCGTATCGAAAGTGGAAAACGTCCTGGGCGATTGGCAGCCGGCTGACCCGCGCCCCCCTCAGGACGTCCCGGAGCTCCGCTATAACCATGGTGGGTCTGAGCTCACCGAAGTCCGCCGCGAGCTTCGTGAGATGCCCGACAAGACTCAGACGGACATCGTCCTCGGGCTTCCCGGCATCTCACGCCATGATCCTGACTACTACAGTGCCAGGATGGCCAACACAATCCTCGGGACCTTTGGGATGGGGGGCCGGCTGGGAGACCGTGTGCGTGACGAGCAGGGGATGGCCTACTACATATTCAGCCAACTGTCGGCGCACCTGGGGCGCGGCCCGTGGCGGGTGGCCACCGGTGTGAACCCAGTCAACGTGGAGCGCTCGATTGACACGATTCTTGGTGAAATCCACCGCATCCAGGATGAGCCAGTCTCGGAAGAAGAGCTTGACGATGCCAAATCTTACTTGACAGGCTCCTTGCCGCTGGGTCTGGAAACGAACGAAGGGGTAGCCAGTACCCTGCTCGACATGGAATTCTTCGATTTGGGGCTCGACTATCTGCAGCGCTATCCAAATCTGATCAACTCCATCACCCTTGAGGAGGTTCAGCAGGCAGCGCAGCGCGTCTTCCCGAGAGATGCCTACGCGTTGGCCATCGCCGGCCCACCAGGTCGTGAAACGTGAAACTTAACGCAGCCTTTGGCCGCAACCAAACTGCGTAAAACGT
>JBHIAO010000396.1:0-5423 GCA_046758565.1 Anaerolineae bacterium | reverse complement strand
CTGTGTCGGTCTCGTCAATGTTGGTAAGCTCCACCTCGGCACAGAAGGGTTCACATGCCTGAATCCCTACCATGACCTCGCCGGATAGGTCCGCGATGTCAGGCGGTTGATATATGCTGATGCACTGGCCGATGAGTTCTCCGTTTGGGGCGGTTTCCAGGGCGGGCCACAGCGGCCCCCTGTTACCTGCCTTTATGTCCTCAAGCAGTTGAGCCCCGATGAGGTCACTCACGCACGTCTCCGAAACTACCGCCTGAAACGTCCAGAACTCGTTCGTAAAGGCCAGAGTGGCTGCCTCAAACTCCGCCTGAAAGGTGCCGCTTGAGGTCAGGGGATTGAACTGAAACCCACCGGGAGGGTCGGCAAGGTTCTCAAAACAGTAAACTTCCCTTTCAGGGAGGGGGTGTGTGGAGAGATCCACGTTGCCGGTCACGGTCCAGTCCTCCACGCCACTGACCACAAACCCATAGGCCATGTGGTCTCCCTTTAGGGTGTTGCTGATGACCACCGCTCCTCGGCTCCGCAGGGTGGCCTCCTCCGGGGGGATGCAACCCACGTAAGGCCCCATATCAATCCCATGCCTGATGAGCGCACCCCGCGCATCAATGGTGTTGCTGATCACCCGCGTCCCCGTGAAATCGCCATCATAAGGGCCGGTGTCCACCATGGAGATGCCGTAGAACATGATCCGGTTTTCGGTTCTGATGGTGTTGTTAGCGATAAGGGATCCCGGCGCCTGAAAGATGACAATCCCGCCATCCGTGGCATCAACAATTGTGTTGTTCTCCACAATACTGTTTCGGCACGCTAAAGAAATGCCGTCCGCCATAATGTATTCTGCGCGCCCAGCGGGGCCGAGCTCGTTGTTCCTCGCTACCGACCCCTTACATACCAGATCGTCACCATGGCCGATGACCAGGACGGACCAGCCCCGTGGCTCGTAGGCCTTGACCCATTCCACCACGGTGCCCGCGCCGTTGCCGCCCGATTCGATCAGCCCGCCCGACGCGATCCCAAGCTGGGGTCGGTTCCCGTCAATGATGACGTGGCTCAGCTTTACGCCCGCCCGGTTGCCCATTGATACGGCGGTCGCCACATCCTTGTGAACGACTCTGAGAAGCGCTCTCGAGTCATCAGTAGGATAGCCCTGCGTGTAGATCTCTTGATTATCGTCTGTAAAGGTAACCGTCTCACTCAGCTCAAACACCGCATTCGGGCACAGCACCGCCTTTGACCCGGGCCCGGTGAGCGCGTTCTGGATGCTGGCATGATCTCCGGATGAGATGCAGGATTCAGGTGGGGTCAAGGTGGGCGTGGGAGTGGGCGTTGCGGTGGGCATCGGGGTAGCCGTCGGTGTAGGAGTGGGCGTGGGTGTCGAGCAGGTCTCGTTCCAATTGACGGCCACCAGCATGATGTCCACAATGTCAATTCTGCCGTTGCCGTCCAGGTCGTAAAGAGGGGCGTAGTCTTGGTCGCCCACGGCGGTGTGCCAGCGGGTGGCCACCAGCATGATGTCGGCGACGTCTACGTCGCAATCGTGGTCGAGGTCGCCCAGGAGCGTGAACTCGTAGACCCCCATGTCTGCCACGGCAGTTCCGTCCGAATCGCCATCCAGGGGTCGCGGATTGCCGTCAAAGTCAACCGCCGGTGCGCCTTCGTTGGTGCCGGCGTCAATGGCCGGGCTGCTGGGGAGGAGGTGAACGTCGGGCACCGTAGAGTCCACGAATTGCGGATCCACGGAGATGTTGCCCGTCTGGAAGGCCCCAGCATTGATCTCGTCCGGCCTGTACGTCGTGCCTTGAACGTGGACGGCCCATCGGTGGTCAGGTGATACACTCCAGTCGTTGTGGGTGGCAACCACCTCCCACGTATCTCCCTCGAGGCTCTCGATCAACAGAGCCGCAGTCCAACCCCAACTGTTTGTGGGATCGTTGTTGTAGGTGATGTTGCTCTTGAAGACCAGTAGATGATCGCCAGGCGTGCCATAGTCGCCAAGCTGGCCATCAACCCTGAACCCAGCTTTGGCGTTCTCGAGGGACGTGTTGTTGACCCATTCGACGTGCCAGCAGCCTCCGTAGCAATAAAAACCCGACCCCAAACCTCCGGGCCAGCCGACCCAGTCTGTGCTATTCCGCCAGGCGATATTATTCTGGTAGACCACGTGGTGCGAATCGGAATTGACGGCGAAGCCACTGAGGCCGTTGTCGTAGGAGAAGTTGCGTTCAAAAGTGATGTTGTAGGATAGCTCGCCATATTTCGGCCAGTCGGACACGTCGAAGCCGTGGATGGTGTTGTGGTAAGCCACGCTGTCGCTCACCGTGATGTCGTGGCCCTGGTTGATGGCCAGGCCATGTCCCTCATCGCCCGTGTGATTATAGAAGCTGGAATTCCTCACCACGCCGTTGGCGGCCGATAGCGCCCCATCCGCAGAACCGATGATGTTCAGGCCGTAGTAGGCATTGTCGTAGGCTTCGACGTTATCCACCAAGAAGCCGTCTACCGCAGCCAGCTCAAGGCCCGACCAGCCGTTGTCGTGCAGGACGCAGTCCCGGATGGTGATGTCCTGGTACAGTTCGGTGGTACTGCCATTGGTTTCGATGCCGCTCCAGAGCATATTGCGAATGGTAAGGCCCTGGATCACGTAATGACCAGGCACTTTGTCAATCCAAATACCCGCCACGACATCAGTGTCTTGCGAGCCGTCAATGATGACCTCTTCGGACTGGTAGTTGGCCAGGGTGATGGGTGCGCCTGGGGCACCGGAGTTGGCGAAGGTGATGTTCGACTCGTAGTAGGTTCCCGCCCGAACGTAGGTGGTATCTCCGGCCGTCATCGTATCTGCCGCCTGCTGAATGGTCAGCCAGGGGCCGTCTTGCCCACCCTGGTGAGTGGGGTACAGGCCGTTGTTGGAGTCGTTGGCTCCCGGCTCGTTCGCGGCGACATAGTACACGGTGCCGGCGGAATCGGCAGTGCCGGCGCAGGTGCTGCCCAGTACGATCAGTAGACCGATCATCGCTATCCCCAGGCTGATTCGTCGCATGGTTTCAACCTCCTCTTGCCGCTATCAGAATCACCACTAACATTCGAGGCCCTAGCACTGTTCGCCCCAGTGCACGGCGACGAGCATGATGTCCACGATGGTGATAATCCCATCGCCATCGAGATCGTAGCGCGAGTCCCAGTTGGGATCGGCGCTGGTCATCCTCCAGTTGGCGGCGACGGCCATGATGTCCTCCACGCCTACCCCCGCCGGATCCACGAAGTCGAGGCAGGTTGGTCGCGTGGCGGGTTCTACTACCTCGAAATTGGCGGTGGTAACCTGTGCCGTCGCCGCTGGGTCCTGGCCGACCGTCCCGTACGGACACCTGTTTTCTCTTCGGGATGGACGGTATTGCCAGCCGCAGCAGAATAGGCTACCCTCCTCCCACCTGCCCCGAATCCGGGTCTATCATCAGCGACGATTCATCCACCGCCTCAAAATCCGATCCCTTGACCTGACGTAGCTCTGGGACGAGCACGTCGTTGTCCCAACGCTCGTCGGGCTCGCCGGAGATGAACCAGGACACACCGTTGTCGGCCAGCATCATGCCGTACTTCTTGAGCGCACGGAGGACGACCTGCACCTCAGGCGAAAAGCCTGATATGTCGAAATCGGCCTTCAGGCGAAAGCGCTGGCCCATGGGCGGGTACTGCGCCCCGGTTAGATACGACGCGTAGTGGCGGGCCGGCCAGATGTACTCCCTGCGGGTCTGCGGCGCGGTGACACGGATGGCGTGGCGGATCTCGCCGCTGGCCACCTCGTCGTAGCGCACCAGTCCCGCCAGGATAGGCAAGCCCGCCGCGTCGGCGGAGGTCCAGCCCGCTGGCCGGAGGGCGTGGGAGTTCAGATCAAAGATGGCGCCAGAGCCGGCCGTCCAACTCCCGTCGAGCTGCGGCCAGGCGTCGTACAACTCGTAGAGGATGCAGTCGTCGCGGTCCACGATCAGGATGTGGCGATCGCCGTCGCTGTCCGGCCCGCCCTCGATGGATGGATCGGGAGGGATGGGGTAGGGGCCGGGGTCGCTTTCGTCGGCGTAGTCAAAAGTGACGTCCACCTTGGGCTGGGTGCCCGGCACGTCCACGTAGGGGATGCCGATGGGACTGCCGGAGCCCGGCGGCCAATCGCCGGAGCCAAAGTCAGGATGCAAGTAGGCGCTGGCGCCGATGGTGGCGACGTAGGTGTCCGAGTTGGGGTCCAGAGGCAGCGTATCCACGGGCACGTTCCAGATGTTGTCGGCAGGGAACACGGGACAGCCAGCCACTTCGGGAGATTCAGGGGTTTGAGATGGCGTGGCCGTCGGCGTGGGGGTGCTTGTTGCCGTGGGCGTCGCCGTTGGTGTAGTGGATGTTGCTGTCGCCGTCGGGGTGGCCGTTGGTGTTGGAGTGGGCGTGGATCCCGTGCAGTTTTCCCCCCAGTGCACCGCCACCAGCATGATGTCCACGATGTCAATCTTGCCGTTGCTGTCCAGGTCGTAGGCGGCAACGTAGTTGGGGTCGCCCACAGCGGTGTGCCAGAGGCTGGCCACCAGCATGATGTCGGCGACGTCCACGTCGCCGTCGCCGTCCAGGTCTGGGCAAGTCAGCGTGCTCTCGATAATGTCCGCCAATTCTGCCCGCGCCGCCTCCCAGTCGTCGGGGTCGGTGGACCAACTGATGTCGGTGAGCACCCAGGTCGGGTCACCTGGATCCTCCACGCCGTATTCCCACAGCACTTTTGGAACCATCTCGTTGACGATCTCAGCGGTGCGCGTCAGGTTGACGGACGCGGCCAGGGTGAGGTAGTCCACGTCCTGAATGCCGCGCCGCCACATCTTCAGCCGCAGCGAGGAAAAGGGGCCTGACACGCCGTAGCTCTCCTCAGGGAAGCGCGTGTCGGTCCCCGGATAGAACAGCACCCCATCGCCGTTAAAATAGTTCCAGCCAGCCTCGCCTCGTGACTCGTCGTCATAGTCGTAGCTGCCAAACGTTTGTGCCCTCTGGAATACGTTGGTTTGGCCCATACCGCCCTGGAAGTTGTCATAGTAGGTGGATTCCCAGTAGAACCAGCGGTCAACTCCTTTCTTGTAATGCCCCCAGTCCAGTTCCCGCAGGGCCACTCCCTCATCCTCGGTGGCGAAGGAGCCGGAACCCGGCCGGCTGCCGTTGTACATGAAGAAGTGTTTGGATGGATCGGCCCGCAGCGCGGCCAAAGCGTTTTCCCAGTCGGACGTGATTCCGAAGCCCGCGCCGCTGGTGGGGATGTCCAGGTTGGGCGTGTTGGCCATGGCGTCGGGCAGGGAAATCGTGGCCATGGTCATCAGTCGCTGGCCAGGCCCGGGGTTGTTATCGCTCCACTGCGCCCACTGCTCGATCTGGGGGTAGTCGTCGGACTCGTCAATGAGGTA
>JBHIAO010000395.1:0-5424 GCA_046758565.1 Anaerolineae bacterium | reverse complement strand
ACCGCTTCTCCCCTTTGGATACCCCATCGGTTTTGTGCCCGCGGCAAGCCGCGGGGTTACCCAATAATAATTCTGACAAGCGATGTGGCAAACAAGCAGAATCGGCCAAGGGGGGAAAGTTTTTTGTGCGGTGTAAGAAGAGAGATCCCGTCCATTTTTTAGTGCTGCTCCTCTTCGCAATTCATTCCTACGCCGAAGCCTCTCTGATGATTTGCCGGTTCGAGCGCGTGGTCAGGAAGACCTTATTGATCCTTTAAATTGTCACCCTATCCGGGCTGCTCATAACGTCAAAAAAATAACTGACTCTCTTAGAACCCCTTAAGTCTGAAGCTATTCCTCCTGTTTTTAATAGAAAAGTCTTATCACTTGACATGGTATGAAACCGAATCGTATAGTGCTTCTTTGCCATTCTGCGTAATAGCGTTCTGTATAAAAACGAAAGTGGGGAGGCTATGAAGAACAAACTGTGGAGTCGTCGCGATTTCCTAAGGGCGAGTATGGCCACCTCCGCGAGCATCGTTGTGGTCGGTCTGGCGGACGGCGCTGAAGCGGCGGAAGGACCGGTCGTGCGGATCGCGGCGTCGCGGGGAGTGGTGTCGGCGCCCAGTTGGAACGTTACCAACCACGCCAGCCGTTATGGATTCAGCACGCAGATGTCAGTTCTCTTCACCTACGCCGACCAGCAGCGGGCAGCGCAGAACAAGCAGACCGAGCTAGCTACCACCGGCATCAACAACCCGGCCATCATAGCCGACCAGGGGATCACCAACCTCCGCTTTATCGCCGGACAGCAGTTCGCGGGCCAGAACCTGATCCTGCGCAAGGGCGTCACGGCCAATACCTGGCGGGACCTGGAGAGGAAGACCATCGGAGTCGTGCCCGGCACTTATGCGCGCGTCCTCTTTTTCATTGCTGCGCAGGAGGGCGGTGCCGACCTGAACAAGATCAACCTAGTGAATGTCTCGGTAGGGGCTACGGCCTTGGAGGCGCTGCGCAAGGGTGATCTGGATGGCCTGGTGCTATTCGCCCCGATGACGGATCAGATCGTGGTGGAAGGGAGCGGGTATTATCCCCCCAAGCTCGACATCGCTGCGTGCTCGCTCGGCCCCGCAAATGGTGGGATCCTCGCCAACACCGACTTTTTGGCCAATAAGAAGCTTGCCCTGAATTTCATGAAAGCCTACTTGGATAGCCTGCACGAGATGCAGGATGAGGCGGCCTTCGTGAAGGTGGCCACGCAACTGGCGGGCATCAAACCGGCTGTGGCCCGGGAATCGTTCCGCAACTTTTACTTGAGCGAGATGATCGATGTGCGAGCCATCACCGAGGCGGCCAAGTTGGGCCCCCGGTTCGGCTACACGAAATCGGACGTCTCGGCCGTGGTGGTCGACCTCATTGACTTCGGACCCCTGATGGCCGCCACGGGAAAGACTAAGGAGCAGCTCGCGGGCACGCCAGCGGGCGCCTTGAAGCTCGTTCGCCGCTAACCGAGCATGGCATCGGATTCCCCTGCAGCCCCGGCGGACGTCCGGCTGGCCCGCGGCGGCGGTCCTCGGGCAGAAGTCGAGTGGCCTGCGGCAACGGGGCGCATCGTCCGGCTCATGCGGCGGCTCATCGTACCGGTCACGGTCCTCACGGTCTGGCAAGGAGTGGTTTCGGCGGGCTGGGTACACCAGGCGTCGCTGCCCTCGCCGGCGGCCGTGGCTGAAGCCTGGTGGATCTGGATCGTCGGACCGGTCACGTCGCTGGCCTGGTACTCTGGCACGTGGGGTCCTTACTTACTGATGAGTCTGCGCCGGGTGGTGGTCGGATTTGCCATTGCGGCGGTAGCCGGCGTGGGGCTTGGCGTACTTATCGGCTGGTACGCTGTCATGGAGGATCTCTTCGACGGCGTCATTAATTTCCTGCGCGCGGTGCCCATGACTGCGTGGGTCCCATTCACAGTGTTCATCTTCGGCATCCACGAATCGGCCGCCGTCTTCCTCATCGCCTTCGGTTCCTTCTTTCCCGTCGTCGTAAACACCGCTACGGGCGCTCGCCAGACTCCTCGCATCTTAATTCGGGCTGCGAGCATGCTGGGGACACGGCCCCGCAAGCTGTTGATTCGTGTCGTGCTGCCCTTTGCTCTGCCCTCTATCTTTGCAGGGCTCCGGGTAGGCTTGGGGTTGGCCTGGGTCCTTGTAATCGTCGCGGAGATGCTGGCGGTTCAGGGTGGCCTCGGATACGCGTTGTGGTCCGCCTATCAGTTCAGTCGCTTGGACCTGATTCTGGCCGCCATCGTAAGCGTGGGGATCCTAGGCCTGGCCTCCGACCAGTTGGTGTCGGTCTTGGCCAGCCGCGCGCTCCGCTGGCAGCAGGGGCTCACGGGGCTCTGATGGCGCGGGACTCCCTGATCATCTGCCGGCGCCTATGCAAAAGCTACTACGATATCCGCAACGCAGAGCGGGTAGTCGCGTTGGATGACATTTCCCTTGAGATCCCGCATGGGCAGTTCGTCACCGTGATCGGGCCCAGCGGCTGCGGGAAGACGACGCTGCTGAACATCCTGGCTGGCTTCGAGCCACCCACCTCTGGGGGGGTCCTAGTCGACGGCCAGCCTATCCGGGAGCCGGGGGCCGACCGAGGCGTCGTATTCCAAGAGTACGCCCTCTTCCCCTGGTTGACGCTGCGGCAGAATGTGGAGTATGGGCCACGGGAGCTGCGCGTACCGTCGGCGGAAGCCCGTGAGATCGTTGAGAGAACCATTCGGCTCGTAGGCCTTCAAGGCGCCGAAAACCGCTACCCCCACGAGCTCTCCGGCGGCATGCGCCAGCGGGCGGCCCTGGCCCGCATCCTCGTCAACGACCCCAAGATCCTCCTGATGGACGAGCCGTTTGCCGCCGTGGATGCGCTGACACGCGCATCCCTGCAGCGCGAGGTCGCACAGCTGTGGGCGGAGACGGGGAAGACGGTGCTTTTCATTACTCACAGCGTGGAAGAGGCCGTGCTCCTGGGCGACCGCGTGATCACCATGACGCCACGGCCTGGCCGCGTGAAAGCCGACGTGATCGTATCCATTCAGCGACCGCGCGACCCCACCTCCTCCGCATTTAACGAATATCGACGGAACATCGAAGCACTGATCCAGGAAGCGACACGGCCCGGCGCAGAGGAGGGTGGACAACAGGCATAGGACAATCGCACGCCACGAACGGATATCAGGCAATGGGCAAACCTACGACTCCACGGAATCAGCGGACACGAACGGTCAAGGCTTCTACAAGGGCGACGTCCCCTAGGCAGAAGGTGACGGGACGTGCGGACAAGAGCGGCGCGCACGTCACCCGCGCGCTCTATCAGCAGCAGGGCATGGGGCAAGAGATCGGCTTCGGCGACCGGCCGGCCGTTCTCGTCATCGACATGCAGCAGGATTTCTGCGACCCGGACGCGCCTACCACGCTATGGCCCTCGATCGCAGAGACCTTCGATCCCATTCGACGCCTCTGCGATGCGGCCCGCGCACGGGGTCTGCCCGTGATCTACACCCAGGGGCTGGTGGCCGGCGACGGGTCGACGGCCGGTTTATGGCGGTTTAAGCAGCGCTACCATGCTGAGGGCCGGGTGCAGATTGAAGGCAGCCGCGGTGCCGAGATCGTCCCTGAACTCGCTCCCCGGCCCGGCGATCGCGTCATCCGCAAATGGCGACCGAGCGCCTTTTTCCGCACCGACCTAGCAGTGTTCCTGGGGACCCGGGCAATCGACACGCTGCTGGTCTGCGGGACGAGCGTAAGCGGCTGTGTTCGCGCGACGGTGACCGATGCTTTCATGCGCGATATCCGCTGCATGGTTGTTCGCGAATGCGTCGCAGACCGGACTCCTGCGGTCCTGGACGCGAACCTTTTCGACATGCACCAGAAATACGCCGACGTGATCACGCTGAAGGAGACAATGACCTATCTTGATCGCTTTGCTGTCGCAGTCCATGCTACGGGATAAGCTGACCTGCCACCCACCCGTCTGCGACACGCGCGCAGGGTTTGACTAAGGTGCGTTGGCTGCCCTGCGTGGAAACTATGCCGTTTGGAGAGAATCAAATGCTGCCGAACCAGACCCGATATGCACGCTCCGTTATCACGAATCGTCCGGATTATTCCTGGCCGGACGGAAAGCGGCTTGCGTTCTGGATCGGCACGAACATCGAGGTGTTTGCCTATGCGACGGGCGTCGGGCCGGATCCCGTCAACCTGTCGACTATGCAGACTCACAGAAATTACGCGTGGCGCGATTACGGGAATCGCGTTGGTGTGTGGCGGTTGTTTGATCTTTTCGACGAAATGAAGCTGCCGGTGTCGTGCCTCGTCAACAGCTACCTCTACGATGCCTACCCCGAGATTTTCGATCGCATCCGCACCCGCGGCGACGCGATCGTCGGACATGGCCGCACGAACGCGGAGATACAACGGGGGATGTGGGAAGAAGACGAAAGACGGCTGATCGCGCAAGTCACTGAAACGATAGAACACCACGAAGGTAGGAAACCGAAAGGCTGGCTCGGTCCCGGCGTGACCGAGTCCAACGTGACACCTGATCTGCTGAAGGAGGCTGGCTATTCCTATGTTCTGGACTGGCCATGCGACGATCAGCCGGTCTGGCTGGAAACGCGCGCCGGCAAAATTCTCTCGGTGCCCTATCCGTTCGAGCTCAACGATATCGGCCAAATCGTCTTCCGCCACCACACCGCGCGGGAGTTCTGTGACATGATGGTCGACCAGTTTGACGAGATGGTCAGACAATGCGCCGATCGGCCGCTCGTATGCTGCGTTTCACTCCATAGCTACATTGCAGGGCAGCCTTTCCGATTAACGCCGCTGCGCAAGGCGCTCAAGCACATCGTGGGGCACCAGAATCGCGATCGCATCTGGTTCACGCACTCGGATGCGATTGCCGATTACTGTTGCGCGATGCAGCCCGGGATCATCCCCGGGAGTTGAGAACACGTTCGGACCGACCGAAGATGAGGTACTGAATAACGGGCCTGCAGAGACTTTTGCGAAATAAGGGGTTAAATCCGCTTTTAGCTCTTTACCTCGTTTCCGTACTCTGCCATTTCCCGCTGCATGGCCCGTTCCCATCGTGTCGAATACCCTGACGCGTGCTACCACGTCATGAACCGGGAGCTCAACCGTCAAAGTATCTAACCCCGATCCGAAATTAATCAGTCCCAAAAATCCTCACTAATGCACATCAGGCCGCAACAAAGACCTGTTTGTAGTGCGAACCGGCAACTCACCTCCAGTATAGTTGCAGACCGAAGATCATAATGTCGCTAATTGCTGCCATATGTTGCTCCAAACGGGGTATGCCTCGATTATTTTTTACGGATCGGGGCTAACAGTTAGGTTTATGGGAAGAGCCGCATGGGCCACCTGATAGAGCCCCTCCGCA
>JBHIAO010000394.1:0-5447 GCA_046758565.1 Anaerolineae bacterium | reverse complement strand
GGGCGGGCCGAGCGGTTGACGGGAAGCGACGTCCCACAGGATGATGGTGTTGTCCTGGCTCCCCGAGACCAACGTCCGGCCATCCGGGCTGAAGGCCACGCTGTTCACCCTGTCGGTGTGGTCGGTGAGGGGTGGGCCAACGGGTTGGCTCGTCGCCACGCCTGTATTGAGCTGCATCGAAATATCCCACAGAATAATCGTACCATCATCACTGCCTGTGGCCAGTGTTTGGCCATCCGGGCTGAAGGTCACGCCGTTCACCCCAGCGGTGTGTCCGGTGAGGTGTGGGTGGATGGGTTGACTGGTCGCTATATCCCATAGGGTGATCGTACCATCGTCAGCCCCCGAGGCCAGTGTTTGGCCATCCGGGCTGAAGGCCACGCTCCACACTCTGATGTTGTGGTGATGCTTGCTGTGCTCGACGACGGACCGGGCGAGGGGCTGGCCGAGCGTCCACAGGACGATGGTGTTGTCCGCACCCCCCGAGGCCAGTGTCTGGCCATCCGGGCTGAAGGCCAGGGCGTTCACTTCACCAACGTGGCCGGCAAGGGACTGACCCATGGGCTGCCTGGTCGTCACATCCCACAAGATAATCGTGCCGTCCGCACCCCCCGAGGCCAGCGCGCTCCCATCCGGGCTGAAGGCTAGCTTCACGTTCCGGGACACAATCGGCACGTCCTCCCCCTGGCTTGTGTGAGCGAGGGGCTCACCGATGGGTTGGCCCGTCGCCACATCCCACAGGATGATGGTGCCATCATCACCACCCGACGCCAACGTTTGACCATCTGGGCTGAAAGCCACGCTACTCACGTTGCTCGTGTGGCCGGCCAGGAATTCAGTCGTCGGCTGGCCAGCTGCCGCACTTGTGTTCGGTGCAGCCGAAACGCTTGTATTGAGCAACGCCGAAATGTCCCACAGGACGACAGTCTTGTCCACCTTGCCCCAGGTCTCATCCACACTGCCCGAGGCCAGGCTACGCCCGGACGGGCTGAAAGCGGTGCTTTTCACGGCACCCGTGTGACCGGTCAGGGGAGGGGCGATGGGTTGACCCGTCGTGACGTCCCACAGGATGATGCGCTTATCCGTACCACCTGAGGCCAACGTTCGGCCATCCGGGCTGAAAGCCACACTTTCCACGACCGCGGCGTGGCCGGCGAGGGGCGGACTGAGGGGCTGGCGGGTAGCGACATCCCACAGCATGATCGTGCCATCGTCACTGCCCGAGACCAACGTTTGGCTATCTGGGCTGAAGGCTATGGTGTTCACTGCCATGGGGTTACAGGTGAGTAGCCTACTCGTGGGCCGGCGAGCTGCTACATCCCACAGCATGATTGTGCCATCTTTGCTACCTGAGGCAAGCGTCTTGCCATCCGGGCTGTATGTTACGGACGAAACGCCCTTGGTGTGGCGGCGCAAAACGGCGCGGTAGGGACTGCGTTGAAGGCCGGTGAGCAGGCTGCTACGCGATTCCACGGTATCGGCCGCGCGATACGCCTCCAGGCTTAACAGCAGGGCCAGGTCGAATTGCTGGTTATCCAAACGGTTGAGGGCCTGGGCTGCCAATTGGTTGGAGAGGGCGATCTGCCGTTGGGTTTCAGCCTGGCGCCACTGGAAGGCCGCCAACAGGGTCAGGATAACCGCGATGATTAAACCAGTTGCCAGCCCCAGTATGATCCACTGCCGCCGCCGCTCGCGCGCAGAGCGCCGCCGCTCACGCAATGCCGTACTGGCCCAGATGAAGTCCAGCTCGGCCTGGCTGAGTTCGCCCTCTCGCTCGGCCAGCCACCCTTCCGCCTCGGCCAGCGGGGCACCCCGCAGTAGCGCACCCTCGTCCCGGTCACTCGCCTCCCACTGGTGCAGCATGGCTCGCAGCCGCTCCTGCCACGCGCGGAAGGCGCGGTCGGCGTTCATCCAGTCCCGCAGTCGTCCCCAGCCTTGAATAAGTGCTTCGTGGGCGACCTCCACTGTCTCCTGTCCGGAAGGATCCTGGTCGGTCACGACCAACCGCGCGTCCGCCAGCCGCTGCACGAGGGCCCAACCATTCTCGCCCAGCTCCGCGTGGGTGGCCAGCCGGCGCGTATCCTCCGTCCCCTCACCGGGACGCACCATCTGCACGAAGATGCGCCGGGCCTGTTCCTGGTCGGCCCGGCGGAGTCCGGCGTACACTTTATCTGCGTAGCGGGCCAGGGCACCTTCCACCCCACCAATGTCCTCGTAAGCCGCATGCGTCAGCCGGCCGATGGCCGGCTGCTCCCACAACAGGGTCAGGGCGAATTCAAGCAGCGGCAGGTTGCCCGGCTCTTCCCCCACGTCGTCCAGATTGCGCGCCACCAGTCCGGGCTCGAAGGTCACGCCTTGGCCCCGGGCCGGCTCTTCAATCGCTCGCTCCAATTCCCGGCGCGTCATCGGTCCGAGGATCAGGCCGGCGTCCTGCAGGGCGTCGGCGAAGGGTCGATAGGCCAGGGCCTGCCCCATGAAGTCGGCACGCAGGGTCAGTACCAGTGAACAGTGATCAGTGGGCAGTGAACAGTGATCAGTGACCAGTGAACAGTGATCAGTGACCAGTGACAACAGGGTGTCCAGGAAGCGGTGGCGGACCTCTGGCTCCGGGCAGAGGGTGTAGAGTTCCTCGAACTGGTCGGCGACCAGCAGCAGACGAGTGGCCGGGCTTTTCTGCAGAATCCGAGCCACGACGTGAGACAGCGAGAGGTAGCCCTGGCTTAGAGACTCCGCCAGCTTGCGAGTTGCCCCACTCCACTCAGTCTCGCCCATCCGCGGCTCGCGTAGCGGGATCAGGGCAGCCGCCAGGTGGTGGAAGGGCCGGCTGCCGGGCCGAAAGTCAGCGACAAGCCAGGTGTCCTCTCCGGGATACGGGAGTGGGGCCGTTGAAGCATGGTCTCCCTGTCTCCCTGTCCCCTTGTCCCCTTGTCCCCCCTGGCGCAGGTGGGGCAGCAGGCCGGCGAAGATGACCGAGGACTTTCCGCTCCCGGATGGACCAATCACCGCAACCAGGGGATGCTGGCACACGGCCTCGATCAGTCGCTCCGTGAACGTCTCCCGTCCGAAGAAGTCGGGGGCGTCCGTTTCCCGGAAGGCACGCAGGCCTTTGTAGGGGTTCTCCAGTTCAAGCAGGGGAGCCGGGGTGAGGAGGAGCGGAGGAGAGGTCTCGCCGGCTCGGATCTGCTCGTAGAGGGCTGTGGTTTCTTCTTCGGGCTCCACGCCCAATTCCTCCGCCAGGATCCGCCGGCAGGTTTCGTACTGGGCCAGAGCCGCGCCCCGCTGCCCCTCCCGTGCCAGCACGCGGATCAGTTGTCGGTGAGCGTCTTCCCGCCAGGGCTCCAGTTCCACCTGCCGCGTGGCATACAACCGCACCGGCTCGTACTCCCCGCGCGTCTCGTGATACGTCGCCAGGCAGTGAAGCGCGTCCAGTGCCTGAAGGTGCAGAGCCTCCCGTTTGATCAGCGCCCACTCTTCGAAAACCGTGCTGTCACCCAGGAAAAACCCTTTGAGGAAATCTCCGTGATACAATTCGACGGCCTGTCGCAGCCGCTGGCTGCAGGGGTTGCAGGTTTCCAGCCGGCGATGAGGGTGTGCTTCGCAGGCGGCGAGGAGCGACGTGAATGCAGCCACATCCAACCAGTAGTCGCCGGCCGGGTTGAACTGAATTGTGTCATGAGCGACGAGCAGGAACGGTGGTTCAGCGCGATGGTCGCCGATGGCCCGGCGCAGGACGGCCAGCGACTGGCGCAGGGAGACGCGGGCAGCTCGCTCGGGCCGGTCAGGCCATAGCAGCCCGGCCAACAGGTCGCGGCGGTGAGGCCTGTCCGCCTCAACGACCAGATGAGCCAGCAGCGCCCTCACCTTGTCGTACTTAAATCCGGTGACTGGCTCCTCATCCAGCGTGACCTGAACGGAGCCCAGCAAGGAAAGTGACAAATGCGCCATCTTCCCTGAGTCCTTTTCACGCTTTTTTCACGCTTGGCAGGTACTATGTGGACAGAGAATATATGCGGGCTGGGAGACTGATACCTTACGATAGTTTATTCAGCAACTACCAAGCTGGAGCTTGTGGGCAACGATGTTGGATCGGTGACAGCTTCTAGACACGAACGATGGTAGGGGCAGTGACGAGAGAGCAGCGACGCTATATATCATATCTCATGCGTCTGTGGGAGTCAAGCGGTAACGGGAAACCGGCCTGGCGGGCCTCCCTCGAGGATCCGCGCACTGGCAGCCGCAAGGGGTTCGCCAGCCTGGAGGCGCTGTTCGCCTTTCTGGAAGCCGAGACCAGTGAGACCGCGCGCCCCAGTGACGCGGGCTCTGACGAGCCAGACGCTGTGCGTAGAACCTGAGGCTATTATTCATTATTCGCCTGGGTGGGCGGCTCCAGAGAGTTCCTCTGAGTTCCCATGGGCCTCTTGTGCGGGACCATAGGAACTCCTGGGGCTCCACCCGGGTCGGCAGGTAACCGTCTCCAGGACTCGTGAATGGAGGAGGATATCCTATGTCAATGGCACAATACAAGGAGGAAAACACAATGTCTGGAAGGATTCTGCAGATCAACTTCAAGTTCAACGTGTCGGGGGCCGAGTACCGGCAGGCCGTCGCTCCCCTGGCCGGCGACATCGCGGCTGTCCCTGGCCTCCGCTGGAAGATCTGGATCATCAACGAAGCCGAAAGCGAGGCCGGGGGCATCCATCTGTTCGACGACGAGGCTGCCGTGCAGGCGTACCTGGCAGGACCCATTGTGGCTGGGATCGTTCAGCATCCAGCCCTCAGCGACTTCAGCGTGAAGCAGTTCGACGTGATGGAGGAGCAGACCGCCATCACGCGCGGCCCTGTCTAGGCGGGGGCGCTGGCTTAACATGCGACGACTCATCTAGTCGTCAAACGGGTGCACATTTCAGTGGACGCCTGCCGAAGGAGCGTGAGGAAATGCGCCCACTCAATCTACCGGTAGCAGCCATTCTCGTCCTGCTGCCGGCCTTGATCCTGGGTGCCTGCCAACTCGCCGTGCCCACTCCCCAGGTCAACGAAGTAACGTTCACCGTTGCCGACTACGCCTTCGTCGGACCGGAGAGCCTGCCGGCGGGGCCGACTCGCATCCGCATCGACAACCAAAGCGAGACAGCGGTTCAAGTCCAACTGATCCGATTGACCGACGGTCAGACGGTGGCCGACTTCAGCGCTGCATCGCAGGCGAACCCGGAGTCACAGCCGGGCTGGATCGCGGTGTGGTTTGGCCACTACGTGACGTTCTTCGCGCCCGACGCGCCGCTGCTGCTGCCGCCCGGCGAGCAGATCGCGGGTCTTGCGAGCACCGCGCCGGGTCAGGCCGGCTTCCTGACCGGCGATCTGGAGCCGGGCAACTACGCTTTGATCTGCCGTCCCGCTGGGCCGGGGGGCGACGATTCCGACGGCGTCATGGGCATGATGAGGGGGTTCAC
>JBHIAO010000393.1:0-5459 GCA_046758565.1 Anaerolineae bacterium | reverse complement strand
GTGATGCGTGATGCGTGATGCGTGATGCGTGATGGATGCCGAGGGCGATCAGGAGGTGGAAGGGCGGTGTGGCTAGGAGCAGGAATTTTGGGTTGTAGAGGGGCCGGCGAAGGGAGAGGAGGTACATGCAGGCGATAGGGACGATGAGATACAGGGCGGTAATGAGCCATGGCAGCCGTCTAGGATTTCGAATTTCGAATTTCGAATTTCGAATTTCGGATGGTGAATTGTGAATTGTGTCGCCAATTAGGCCCAGGATGAGGAGCAAGCCGAAGGTCCAGACTGCCGGCGTAATCGTTGGCTCAATGCTCAGGCCCAGGCTGTAGACGCGCAGGGTATCGCGAAGCAGGAACGTGAGGCTGAAGGGTTGACTGACGGCCGGCCAGGCCTGGAGCTGCCGCCATGTCAGGGCCAGCCACGGCACGTAGAGCAACGCCACAGCGACCTGGGCGACGGCCCACCTGACGGCAAACCCCAGCCGGCGCCGCCACCCGAACAACACCCATAAACCGATTGCCAGGTTCTCTGCCAGTAGTACTGTGAAGCCGAAGTAGTGGGTGTACAGTACCAACGCTGAGACAATGACATAGGCGATCCACAAGATTGGGTATTGGGTATTGGGTATTGGGTATTGGGTATTGGATATTGGGTCCTTGGTGGCCAATATCCAATATCCAATACCCAATACCCATCTTCTGGCAAGTTCGACGGCCAAAACCATTGACAGTGCGCCCAGCATCGCGACGAGGACGTACATCCGCGTTTCCTGCGAGTAGTACACCTGGAAGGGTGACACGGCTGCCAGGAAAGCAGCCGTCAGTCCAACCGTCGATCCGAACAGTTGCCGGCCCAGAACCCAGGTCAGTGCCACCAGGGTCGTTCCGATAAGTGCAGACAGGCTCCGCACCGCCGTCGGGCTGAAGCCGGCCAGCGATGTCCAGCCGTGGAGCAGGTAGTAGTAGAACGGCGGGTGGATGTCCGCGGCGGCCGAGCCGGTGATGATGGGCAGGCTCCGGCCGGCCAGAGCCACGCTGGTTCCCTCGTCGTACCACAGGCTCTGACCGTCCAGGCGGAAGAAGCGCAGCCCGACGGCTAACAGGAGCACTGCCAGAAGTAGCCAGCGTTGGCGTCGATTCATCGCGTGTGACGTAAAACTAACGTTGGTAGGGGCGAGGCAAGTCGGAAAGCAGGTTTGTTTGCCGATGGGTCATCAATCCGACTTGCCTCGCCCCTGCGCCGACCTGCCTCGTCCCTGCGCCAACGCCAAATAGCGGTCAGCGCCGTCACGAGGAGGACAGTCACGCTGATGGCAACACCAATCCCCCAGGTGAGTGGCGCGAAGGACAGCGTGACCCGGTGGCTGCCGGCTGGTACCGGAACCGCGCGGAAGGCATAGTTCGCCCGCAGCACCGGGGCCGCAGCGCCGTCGATCTGGGCTCGCCAGCCGGGGTACCACACGTCGCTCATCACCAGGTATCCAGGCGTATCAGTTGTTACATCGATGGCCACTGTGTTGAGATCGTAGCCGGCGAAGGCCAGGTGGCTGGATGGCTGGATGGCTGGTTGACTGGTTGGCTGGTTGGTTGGATGGTTGGATGGCTGGATGGTTTCGAGAACGACGGTCTGCGTCGGGTCAAATCCGTCTGCATGTACGGTGTGAAAGGCGGTCGTCTGATCACCCACGACGAGCACATCGTAGATCATCTGAACGCGAGGCAGTGCTTCTCGGTTCAGGTAGACGGTGAGGTCGCCATCGTCGAGCACGGGTGCGAATTTGTCCCACGGCAGCCCGAAGTTAGGCGGTGCGATCAGGTACTTGGCGTTCACGAAGTCGTAAAGACGTGTCTCGCGGTCCGTGAGGCTCTCCCAATACAACAGATAGTCAGACAGGCGCAAGGGGTTGTAGATGCCGCCGGCATCCTGAAAGCCGTGGATCAAGGCTGCATCGGGGCTCCACCAACCCCAGACCTCAGGTCGCACCTCGATGCGGTACAGGGATGGGTCGCTCCTCAGGAACTCCACAACCTGGGGGCGATGGAAGTTCGCCGTGGGGTCCTGCCGGCCAACGTCCACCCCCGCTCCCAGGCCGATCAGGTCGAGGGCAACGACGGCCACGCACAGGCCGCTGAACAGCCTCGCGTTCAGCCAGTGTCGTACGCGGGCCACAATCAGCGTCACGCTGGCGACCAGCAGCGCTCCGAAGACAACCAGGCCTCGCAGGGCAGCCGCAGTTTGCTCGGGCGCCGGCTGATAGTGCTTGAGGAAAAGGTATCCACTGGCAATCACCGCGACGACCGGGAGCGAGCCGGCCCACGGCGTGGCTCGTGCAACGCGCCGCGAGTCAGCCCGAGATCTCAGCAGCGCGTCCATCCCTAACGCCGCCAGGGCGGCCAGGGCGAAATCCATGAGGTAGATGAACCGTGCCGGCACCCGCAGGTTCTGAAACCCTGGCAGGAATCCATAGACCCACCGGTGCAGAGGCGTGTTGGCGCCCGAGGCGAGCAGCAGGCTCAGAAAAGCCAGGCTGGCCAGGAATGGCACCAGCCGCTCTCGCCGACGCAGAGTGACGCCGACGGCCGCTAGCAGCAGCGGCAGCACGCCGAGATACCCTACCTCCACGCGCGGCCAGGGTGCCCAAAAACCGGCTACCCCGCGACCGAAGAAGTCGGGCACCAGCAGACCGATGAGCGCCTGCGGTGGCAAGGAGTACTGGGATGCTTCGGCGTAGGTCAAGCTGGCCCTTCGCGTGTAGCCGACCATCTCCAATGCTGGCAACAGACTTAGAGCCGCCAACCCAAGCCCGACAACGCCAACCAGCCCCGCCAGTCCGACTGTCTGCAGCGCCCACCGCCAGCCCTGTCGCCGCTCGGTGATCAGGTGGCAAAGCGTGTACAAGCCGACCAGAAGCACGATGAACTGTAGGGGCTGCGCGTGGCCGGCCAGTGCCGCAACAGCCAGGAACAGCCCACCTAAAAGCGCCCACCCAACACTCCGCTGATTCAGCGCTCTGTACGTTCCCAGAAACACCATCGGCAGCCAGGCCGACACCGCGATCAGATTCAGGTTGCCGAAGTGGGTGACGAAGAAGTCCGAGAACATGAGGGCCACGGCACCGGCCAGGCAGGCTGGGCGGGCCAGGCGCTCAACGACCAACGACGAGCGGCCAACTTCCAATGACGAGCTTTGATCAGCGGGCGGCGGTCGTAGCAATCGCAGGAACAGGTACATGGCCGTACCGGCCACGAAGAAGTGGAGCACCGACAAGAGTTCCATCAGCCGGTAGGTCACCTCGCCGGTCAGCAGGAAGGCGAGCAGGTTGATGGGGTAGAAGACCCCCGATTGGATGTCGGCTACGTGGGGCGCGCCAGCGTAGAGATAGGGGTTCCACAACGGAATCTGACCCTTTTTCAGGCTCTCGGCGGTGAAGTGATAGGTCGGGTAGAGGAAGCCGGCCAGGTCTCCGCCGCCGGCCGGCATCCATACGCCCACGGTGAAGAGCAGTCGCCAGAAGAAGGCGGCTGTCAGCAGCGCCAGCAGCCCGATCGCCAGCACATCGCGCTGCCAATCCCGGCGAACGCGCCCCTGTGTCTGTTGGCGGCGAAGTATCAGGGCGGCCAGGCCACATGGGCCGGCGATGAGCAAGAGGAACATCGGCGTACGTGTTCAGAGTCCCCGAAGCACGCGCAACAGAAAACGGAAAATGGCCTCAGATCTGTACTTCGAGCGAATGTCCGACCAACCGCTGCCGGTGGGGGCCGTAGAAGTTAACGCGGATGAAGTCGAGAGTCTCCTCCAGCGTCAGGGGCATGGACGGGAAGTGAGGTAACCGCCAGAGGACATGCAGATGGTACTCGGGTTTGTACACCAGATCCCCGTCATGCTGTTCCCGCTCAAACCGGAAGAAATAACCGCCAGGACGTTGGTAGTTGTAGGTGTACCGCTCTCGGCGCACAGCACCTCCTGTCTTCACCACAAACGTCTCTTCCACCTTCAGGGTGGCACCATCGTTGTAGAGAAACCCCGGAGTATGGGTAAACAAGAAGCCGCTTCGGTTATCTGAAGAGACGTGGACCTCCAGGGGGAGGGACTGACGTCGCAGGACGCCTTCACGTGCCAGATTGATGAACAGACCTCGTACAAAGGCACCGTAGTCGCTTGCGGACCTCATCCCACTCCCTTGTCGGTGTCCGCGGATTCAGCCCTTCGACCCCTCGACAAAGCTCGGGACAGGCTCTGCTCAGGACGCGCCTGGACCTCCAGCCAATGTTCGTAGAGTATGCTCCATTCGGTCTTATCAAAAATGTCGTCGGCTTCACCCTGTTGCCACCGCTCGTAGAACTCCTCGGAACTCATGCCATACCAGCGCTCCAACTGCTCCAGGCGCAGGCGCACATCTTCATCCGTCAGTTCGTGGATGTATACCAGGTCTTCGGGCTCCAGTTGGGAGTAGTCGGTGACACCCTTCAGGTGGGCCGGCGGCTCCACCCAGGCGTAGGCCGGATCTTTCTCCACAACCTCGCGGAAGAATCGGAAGGCTGGACCCTCGGATGGGGTCACAAGCCTATTCAGTGCTTCCTGGAGAGCAGACACCTCGGCTTCGAGACGGGCCACTCGTGCCTCCAGCCCATCGTCGCTGATTTCGATCTGTGCTGTCTGAGATTGTTGTGCTTTAACAGGTGTTTGATGGTCCATGTCATGGCTCCTCACAACTCGGTTCCAGGTCGGCGATTGGGCTCAATTATACTCCACGCCGCCGGAAATGGAAACTGAGATCTGACAAGGGGCTTGCGCAGCGATTCAATGCCACGAAGTCTCGCCGCGGAACTGTTGTCCAGCGGGAGCGTTGGGACTTGTGCCGGCGCGAATGATTGGTGGGTCAAGGGGGAGTCTAGCGCCGGCCGAGTTGAGGCCGTTTGGCAAGCTCAGGAGGTTGTGTCCTGTGGGAAAACCCCGAAACCGAGCCCCTCCTGTATCTTTTCACCCCCCCCCGTTTTAGCAAATGTACGTTTTGCACAACCCCAGCGCACAGATGGTGGACCTGTACTTCTAGGACCAGCATGCGCCTGGGGACACCCCGAGGCAGGGGAACAGCCTCGGGGAGTTAGTGCCTATCCGGGTTGTAGCACTGCCTGTCGAGACACTGCAGCGAAGGAGGAGTGAAACCGATGAAAAAGAGCCAAACCCATTTCCTGATACAACGAATCATCCCCACCCTGACTCTGCCGGCCTGGCTGGGCCTGCTCCTGGCGCTGACCGTCACCATAGCCTACGCCGCCTGGAACACCCCGGTCACGGTGGACAGCACCGATAATGTGGGCCAGTACACCTCCCTGGCGGTGGTGAACGCCAACCCGGCCATCAGCTACTATGATCTCACCAACGGTGACTTGAAGTACGTGCGGGCGACGGACGCCAGCGGGAGCAGTTGGGGCACCCCGGTGACGCTGGACAGCACCGGG
>JBHIAO010000392.1:0-5462 GCA_046758565.1 Anaerolineae bacterium | reverse complement strand
ACGGTCCACCATGGAATAGACCACGCCCAGCAGGATGCCATAGATCACGTGGCCGACGAGGGATGGAAATGCTGCCTGGCCCGCCGCCAACGACCACTGGACACCCTGACCTAACCACCAGGGCATGATGGTCAGCGGGCCAAGGATCCACCAGATGAGACCATAGGCCACCCCCCACGCGATACTTGACCCGATGCCCCGGATATCACGCCGAAAAAGGGCCCCGTAGCTCGCTCCGATGATAACGCTGATGATGAAATGCAACATGCGCCCCACACTGGCCGAGTTGGAACGCATCAGCCCCGCGACGAGGGGGAAGAACCCCACCCGCGCCATCCACGCACCGAAAGCCAGTCCGCCTACCAGGCCGGCCAGACCGCCAATGAAGATGGCCATTACGAAGGCCAGGGCTACTCGACGCACGTGTTCGCGTTGCCATCCACCGGATAGGGTCACAGAGAGGATCACGTAAGCCAATCCCAATACAGCGCCGTAGCCCACCAGGTGGCCGAGAAGATGGGGAAACGCCGCTCTCGTCGTCTCTATGGTCCAAACTGGCCGGCCACCGAGGAGCAGGGGAACGAGCGTCAGTTGGCCGGCAACCCACCACAGTAGCCCGTAAGCCATGCCCCACATCAGCCCGGAGCCCGAAGTGGTTGCCAGCTTCCTGAAGAATACACCAAATCCTATGCCAATGGCTGCGCTGATGAGCAGATGGAGTACCAACTCGATTCCTGGAACAGATATCCGTGCCAGGTTGCCGACGAGAGGTAGCACCCTCAGGCCGGACAGGGCTGCATAGACCAGTCCACCGAGAAGACCAGCCAGAAGGCCGGCGATCACCGAGTGCTGCAAGGTGTTGGATTTATTCATCGCGTCTGTTGCTCCGTCGTCACGGTCCGCCACATGGCGTTATCTGAGACGCGTCCATCCGGCGCCGGCTGACGAACAGCGGTCGTCTGCACAATGTCCCGTGGGAAGAAGAGGTCTACCGTCCAGTCTAACGCGACGCGGACTTTCTTCTCCAGGGTCGGCAGTTTTACCAGGTAAATCGTACGCCACAGCCACCAGGCGAGTAAACCGGAGAACTTCAGGCCTCTGAGCTCGGCAATGGCCGTCTGATGGCCCAGTACGGCAAGGGAGCCAAGCGAGCGATGCCTGAAGGATTTAAGCTTCCGACCCTTAATGGCGGCATGGATGTTGTGAGCCAGGATGGCAGCTTCACGCTGGGCGTGCTGGGCGGTTGGTGGAGCGGGCTCACCGGTGCGGGCATCCGAGATAGCGGCACAGTCACCCACGGCCCAGACGTTCGGACGACCCGGCACAGCCAGCGCGACATCCGTTATCGCGGCACCGTGGGCATCTACTTCCAGCCCCATCCCACGGATTAGGGGGTGAGGCCGGTTGCCGGCCGTCCAAATGAGGGTCTCGGCGCGGATCGTCTCGCCGTTGTCCAACATCACTGCACCGGGGACAATGTCCACCACGCGCGTCTCGAGTCTGATCGTGACGCCCCGGTCCTCCAGTCGTTCGTGTCCGTACTGGGCCAGCTCAGGATTCAACTCGGGGAGGATCCGCTCACCCGAATGGACCAGGATCAATTCCACATCCTCGGCTGGGATATTGGAGTAATACAGTAGGGACCCACGCACGAAATCGTTCAGCCCGCCGATGAGCTCGCTGCCGGCAAAGCCCCCGCCAGCGACGACAAAGGTCAACAGGGACTTGCATCGCTTCGGGTCCTGCGCAATGTCAGCGAGCTCGAGCATCTCGATCACGTGGTTGCGCAGCCGGGTGGCATCTTCCAATGACTTGAAGGTGAAGGCTTGCGCTGCGATCCTGTCCCGACCAAAGAAGTTCGGAACAGTGCCCAAAGCCAGCACCAGGTGATCGAAGGGGATTTCAGTCTCAGCACACGTACCGGTGGGGGCCAGTCGCACCACACGTTCCTCGATATCCACGGCTTCCGCTTCACCTCGGATTACCCGGGTCCGGCGGAAGAAAGATCGCAGGGGGGTACTGATGTGCTGAGGTTCTACACCGCCGGCCGTGACTTCTGACAGCATGGGGGTGAACAACAGGTAGTTGGTATTGCTGACCAGGGTGATGTCAACGCTGTCATCCCGTGCAAAGAGATCCTCCAGATGCTGAGCCGTCGTCGTGCCGGCGAACCCACCTCCCAGGATGACGATACGGTGCTGCACGGTGCGGTGCCGTGGAGCTTCTACGGCTTCATCAGCTGACCCCACCCTGCGTATCATCACGTCGTACAGAAAGTGGTACACCAGACCGATAACTGCCCCCTGAAAAAGATATGCGGCCAGGGCCGGAAAGGCCGATGCTGCCGCTTCAACCTGCCATTGGGGACCCTTGCCCAGCAGGATTGGCATCAGGCTGAGAGACGTTAGAATCCATCCCGCCAGGCCATAAGCCAACCCGCTCATCAGGCTCTCTACATGGCCCTCGAGTGCTGGTTTAAACAGCCAGGCGTAAGTGACCCCCAGAATGGCGCTGACCATCAGGTGGATCACCAGTCCGGCGGCTGGCTGGCCACCGCCTCCCAGGCTGGCGACGGCAGGTGAGCCGTTGACAGCGACCAAAAGGCCGGCGCTGGCGAGGCCGGCCAGCAGCCCGACAATGTAACCTAACGCGATTTCCCAGACACGGAGCCTTCCCATGATCTCTCCCACAGCTTGTGTTCTTCGGCGAAAAGAAACACCAGACTCTTTGACGCCTGGGAAAAAGCTGTCTTACGAAGTTGCTCGCATCCCACCCGGGCGTGCGCAGCGATTCGGTTCTTCTGCTCCGAGGCCCGTCCCAGGCCGTTACTCCGCCCCCCTGGGGTTCGTCTAGACACAACTTCCCGCCTTGGGGCATATCGACGTACCTTGTCATCGCGAGCGCAGCGAAGCAATCCCCACGTTGCCCTCGGAAGCCACCTTGGAGATTGCTTCGTCGCTTCGCAACTCGCAATGACAGGGAAGTAATTTCTGAACACTCCCTCAGCAACTCCTCACACGGCCCTTCGAGCATTCGCCGCGCGAGCCCCCCACCCGCCGTTATTTCCCACCCGATTCGGTCTGTGGTACACTTATAAACATGAAGATATGAAACACACACCAGTGAGTGAGGAATCATATGCCCAAATCCATCGACGAACAGATTGCCATCTTGATGCAGGGAACCGAATACGGCAGCCAGGAGCTCGGCGACGCCATGGAGCAGGAGCTGCGGGAACGGCTGCAGGAGGCCCAGCAAGCCGGCTGGCCCCTCAAAGTCTACCTGGGCGTCGACCCGCGTACCACCGACCTACACCTGGGGCACACCGTGCCGATGCAGAAGCTGCGCCAGTTCCAGGAGCTGGGTCACGACTGCACCTTCCTGATCGGCAGTTTCACCAGCTTGATCGGTGATCCCAGCGACAAGGACAAGACGCGACCCCAGTTGACACCTGAGGAAGTCGAGGCCAACGCGAAAACCTACGCTGAGCAGGCTTTCAAAATCCTGGACCGCGACAAAACGCGCATCCGCTACAACGCCGATTGGCTGAGTCCACTCTCCTTCGCCGACGTCATCAATCTGGCGTCCAATTTCACGGTACAGCAGTTCATGGCGCGCGAGAACTTCGCCAACCGTCAGCAGGCCGGCCAGCCCATCTTCCTGCACGAATTCTTCTACGCCCTGATGCAGGGCTACGACGCCGTCGCCCAGGAGACGGACGTGCAGATCGGCGGTACGGATCAACTGTTCAACATCGTCACTGCCGGCCGCAAGCTCCAGCAGACCTTCGGTCAGAAGCCGCAGATTGCCATCATCGTCCCCATTCTGCCGGGTACCGACGGCAAGGTGAAGATGAGCAAGAGCCTTGGAAACCACATCGCTATCGCGCTGCCGCCGGAGGATATGTACGGAAAGGTCATGAGCCTCCCTGACGACGTGATGGTTTCGTACTTCGAGCTCGTCACACGGTACGGACCAGATCAGATCGCCGAGATCAAGGCCGGCCTTCAAAGTGGCGAGTTGCACCCTCGGGACGCCAAGATGGAGCTGGCTCGCGAGATCGTCTCCATCTTCCACGGTGACGAAGCTGCTCGACAAGCTGAGAAGCATTTCAAGCGCGTCTTCCAGCAGGGCCGGCTGCCCGAAGACATCCCCGAGTATCACCTGTCGGAAGCGGCGAAGATTGTGGACGTCATGGCCGACGCCGGCCTGGCTCCCAGCAAAAGCCAGGCCCGCCGGCTGATCCAGCAGGGCGGCGTCCGTGTGGACGACGAGCGCGTCACCGACATCGATGCCGAAGTCTCGCCCGACGGTGAGCGCGTCTTGCAGGTGGGCAAACGCCGATTCCTGCGACTTATTGGAGGCGATGCCCGATGAACGAATCCCGACCGCAGCGTTGGCCGTACATCCTGCTGGGTGGCGTCGGTGGTGCCATGGGTGTGGTGTTCCTGTGCACCCTGTGCTTTTTTGGAGGCGTTGCGCTGCTAAGCCTGCTGGTGCCGGACATTGAGCCAGCCGAGGACACGCTCGCTTTCTCGAGTCTCGGTACGGGGCCGGCGGTAGGTGTCGTCCGGGTCCAGGGGGTGATTCTCAGCGGCGAACCACCGGTCAGTCCCTTCGCCACCGGCGGGACCGCGTACTCGAAGCAGATCATCGAGCAACTGCGCCAGGCTCAGAAAGATTTCGATGTCAAAGCGATCCTGCTCCGTGTCAACAGTCCCGGCGGGAGTGTCGTCGGCTCCGATGAGGTCTACCAGGTGCTACGGGATGAGATCGATAAGCCGGTGGTTGTCTCGATGGGTGAATTGGCCGCCTCGGGGGGCTATTACATCGCTGCCGGCGCCGACCGGATCATGGCCAACCCGGCAACTTTCACCGGCTCCATCGGCGTGATCCTCACGGTCACCAACGTGCAGGACTTGTTAAGCAAGGTGGGAGTCGACGTCACGATCATTAAGCGTGGGGAGTTGAAGGATGAGCTGAGCCCCTTCCGTGACATGACCACCGAGGAGCAGGCTTTGTGGCAGGAAATTATCGACGAGGCCTACGAGCAGTTCGTCGGGGTGGTGGCTGAAGGACGTGCCATGTCCGTCGAGGAGGTTCGCGAGCTGGCCGACGGTCGTGTGTACACCGGCCGGCAGGCGTTGGAGCTAGGCCTGATTGACGAGCTGGGCAACATGCCGGACGCCATCGAACTGGCGGCTGATCTGGGCGGGATCAAAAGCAAGCCGCGGATTATCGAGCATCGCCGGCGGCCGTCCTTCTGGGACGTATTCATGTTCCAACTGACGCGCCCGGTGCAGCCCTTCACGCTGAACGACTTCCTCGGTGTAGACCGCCGCTTCGTCGTCCAGTATCTGTACGTCGAGCCGTAGAACGGTTGGAACGAGAGAAATATGAACATTACGACGTTATTCCGCAACATTTGCGTCGTGTGCGTGAATTATCGCCTCGTAAAACGT
>JBHIAO010000391.1:0-5500 GCA_046758565.1 Anaerolineae bacterium | reverse complement strand
CTGATCGACGTTTTGATCCCCGGCTCGGGCCTGGTGGTTACCACGGGCACCTTCATCGCCGAACAGACGGGCGTCTCCGACTGGCTCCAGCGACGATTCAAACGCGAACAGCCCAGCGCCGGCATCACTCAGGAGAACATCTTCGAGCAATACAGCAACGTCATCCGCACCCTCGCTGAAAGCAACCCCCTCATCCTGGTGCTGGATGACCTCCACTGGGCCGATGCAGCCTCGTGTCAACTGCTGTTCCGCCTGGGCCGGCGCATCGAAGACCGTCCGGTCCTGGTTCTGGGCACTTACCGGCCCAACGACGTGGCAGCAGGTAGGAACGGCGGCCGGCATCCACTGGAGCCAGTGACCACCGAGCTGACCCGCTACTACGGTGATATTCGAGTCGACGTGGACGGGAAGCTCGATGAAACAAGGAAAGAAGATAGCGCGCACGACTTCGCGTCGGCTTTCATCGACGCCGCCTACCATCCTCATGCCCTCGACAAGGCGTTTATCCGGTTGATCGCTGATCGCACTGAGGGTCACCCTCTCTTCGTGGTCGAGCTGCTGCGCGACCTGGAGGAGCGAGGCTGGCTGGCCCCAGATGCCAACGCCCGCTGGGTGCTCACTCAGCCCGTCACTCTCGATGCACTGCCGCCGAGGGTGGAAGGCATTATCGAGGAGCGGATTGGCCGGCTGGACCCCGAGGCCCAGGAGATGCTGACCATTGCCGCCGTCGAGGGCGACGAATTCACTGCCCAGGTTGTCGCCCAGGTACAGCGCCTGGCTGAGCGCGACGTGGTCCGCCGGCTGTCTCGGGAATTGGACCGCCAGCACCAGTTGGTCGTCGAGCGAGGCGTCGAGCGCGTAGGCCGGCAGCGCCTGTACCGCTTTGCGTTCCGGCACATGCTGTTCCAGACGCATTTGTACAACGCGCTGGGAGACATTAACCGCTCACTGCTGCACGAAGACGTAGGCATGGCCCTGGAAGAGCTGTACGCGGATCAGGCCGCCGCCATCACCATGCAACTGGCCTACCACTTCCTGGAGGCCGGCCTGGGGGAGCGGGCGCTGCCGCATTTGATCGAGGCCGGCGATCAAGCTCAGCACGCCTTCGCCAACCAGGAGACAGTGGGCCACTACAGCCAGGCACTGGCCATCATCGACGAGCTGCTGGCTACGGCGCCTCCTGAGGAGATTGCGGTCTGGCAGGAGAAGCAGTTCGACCTGCTGGGCAAGCGTGAGGAAGTGTATGACCGCCTTGGTGAGCGGGATAAGCAGGCGGTTGATTTGGAGCAGATGCTGGAGCTGGCCGGCAGGTTAGGCCAACGGCAACAAGCCGAAGCCTACAACCGACAATCCCACTATTTCTGGGCCATCAGCGACTACGATCAGGCTGTGGAAACCGCTTCACAGGCACTTCCGCTCATGCAGGCGGCAGGAGATAGCCTGGGCGAGGGTAACGCCCGACAATATCTGGGCTGGGCAGCCCGGGAAACGAGCGATTACCAGACGGCGTTTGAGCACTTTCGAGCAGCCGCCGAACTGTTCCGCGCGGTAGGTGCGAAGCAGCAACAAGCCTCTACGCTAATTGACATCGGGGCGCTTCATTCCGAACTGGGGCAGTGGGAGCAAGCGTTGCACTACCTTCAAGACGCATTAGGCACTAGTCGCCAAATTGACAGCAAGTGGGAACAGGCTTATGCGCTTGACAACATCGGCATCGTGTACGCCAACGTAGGTGACTACGGCGAGGCTCTGCACCATATTCGAGAAGCCTTGACTCTCGAGCAGGCTATTGGCGACAGACTCCGTGAACAGCGCAGCCTGATTAACATCGCAACGCTGACCTCTCATCTGGGTGGCTACGAGGAAGCCATGGACCTGGTTCAGGAAGCACTAGAAGTTAGCCGAGCCATCCAGGATCAATTCGCCGAGAGTTACGCGCTGGTCAACCTGGGCGATTTCCATCAGGTCCTGGGTCAGTACGATAAGGCCCTCGCGCATCTGGGGGCGGCACTCAACCTCGCCGAGCAGCTCAAGCAGCTATTCCTGGTCGCGGCCTGTCATCTCGTTTTAGCTGAGACATATCATCAGCGAGGGCAGCCGGGGGACGCGGATCACGCCATCCGACATGCGCGTGAAACCATTGCCACCGCCGAGCAGGCCGGCATCAACGACTACCAGGTGCTGGGGCATTCCTCTCTAGCCATCGGATACCTGGCCCGCGGCGAGACCGATGAGGCACTGGTAGCATCAACGTGGGCCGTCGAGCAACTCGAAGGCCTTGGAGTCATCGGCGGCCCCGAGGAGAAAGTGTATTTCAACCACTTCCAGGTTCTCCAGGCCGCCGGCCGTTCCGACGATGCCGGCCAGGCCCTACAGCAGGCCCAGCAGATGGTATGGGCGAAAGCCGAACGCATCAGTGACCCGATGCTGCGGCAGAGCTACCTGGAGCGGGTCCCCCTTAATCGACAGATCCTAGGGGCTGCGGCGAATCAGGGGTAGATAGACCGTGGGGGCTTGACCAGAAACCGATGTGGCTGTCGCCGTGGGCGTACTCGTCGGCGGTGTCGGTGATTGTGTAGCAGTCGGTGTGCCGGTCCTGGTCGGCGTCGATGTGTGAGTCGGTAGTGCCGGTGTGGCAGTGGCCGAGGCTGTAGGGCTGGGTTGGGCTGGGACATTGGGATTTCGGTACCAACACAGCCGGCCATCCACCTCGGAGGCAACAAAATCAAAAGCTCCGTCGCCATTGATGTCTCCTGAATCCAGTGAGGGCCACATCAGATTATCAGGATTATCTGCCAGGGATTCGTTTGTCCGGCTGAATGTCTCCCCGCCCTGGTTTTGCCACAAGAACACGCGGTACGGGTACTGGAGCTCACCACCGCCGCGAAGGGCGAGGATATCCAGGTCTCTATCACCATCGACGTCTGTGGCAGCTACATCCTTGATTGCCAACTCACGATAGCCGTTCCCGGTTTGGTTCTGGAAGACGTGGTTGCCTTCACCGTCAACTCCATGTCGCCACCAGGTGATCCGGCCGGCGATTCGGTTAACAGCCACAAAGTCCACGAGTCCATCGCGATCAATATCGACCGCATCGAGGCGACTCACGGCCCCGTTGCCTGCCGAGTTCCGCGTCACCTCATGGCGCTCAAAACTGATGGCCGCCGACTGACCGGCGTTCTCCCACCAGAATATGTCTTTGGCACTTTCGTCTATGGCGAAAAAATCGGCGTATCCATCGTTGTTGATGTCATTCGCTTCGACAAACGTAACCCCGAGAACACGCAGGTCGGAGCTACTCTGATGCGTGAAATTCCCGCTGCCATCATTCATCCAAAAGCTTAAATGATCCCGTTCCGGTGCTAACGCTAAGAAATCGATGTCCTCATCGCCATCGACATCTCCTGGGCTCACAACCTTGACCTTGTCAGAGCGTGTCGTGACATCGTGCTCCCTAAATTCCGTGCCATCGCCGTAGACGTTCTCCCACCAGTGGATGTCCTCGTGTTCGGACTCAGCAGCCAGGATATCCAGGTCCCCATCACCGTCCAGGTCAGCGACACGAGCGAAGTCGACGTCAGGGGCGTCGATTACGGCCTGGCGGATAAAGACGGCCAACTGCCCGGGTGCCAGCGGCCCTCCCGAGGACACAGCCACCTGCTGACCAACAACTGCAGCGACGGTCACGGATGACACAACCACGCCCCACGGCAAAACCCACTTCATGTGATCTCCTCCTTTAGAGAAACCAGATAGAGGAAATTATATCAGGAGTCGAGAGAATTGATAAATTGCTGGTAAAAAGATTAAATTTATGATATAATAAGTTATCTACAGAGCACCATCCTCGCGTGGTTTTTTGCGCTAATCATGTGTGCTCCCGGCAAGGGTTCGTCTCTCGCTCCAGCAGAGGGGCTGACCTTCCGATGTGAAACTGACTTCTGCTCCCCATAATTGCAGCAATTGCCAGGCACAAGGAGGCTAAACCGATGGCAAAACGACGTCCAACGTTCATGATAGTAACAGCAGCGCTGATCGCGCTGTTCCTGGTCGCGAACCTGGTACAGGCAGACCCTTCATCGACGGTGGTGACCACGACCCTCCTCGCACCCGGCACGGGCCATGTCAACTATCAAGGCGTGCTCACTGATGCCGCCGGCAGTCCCATGCCAGACGGAAGCTACTCGGTCACTTTGACCCTCTACGACGCGGCCACCGACGGCACGTCGCTCTGGACAGAGACCCAGACGGTAAGCACTGCCAATGGCCTGTTCAACCTGCAACTGGGTTCGGTCACGGCGTTGGATCCGGGCCTGACTGATGGGCAGGACCTGTGGCTGGCGGTGAAAGTAGGCCAAGATCCGGAGATGAGTCCCCGCCTTCCCATCACCAGCGTGTTCTACGCCCGCAGCCTCGTCCCCGGAGCCGTCGTGCGGGGTGCGGTTAATAACGGCGAGATTCTAACCGTTGAAAACACCGGTACCTTCGGGAGCACCGCCCTGAAAGTGGCCGGCCGCAATGTTAGCAGCCTGGCAGTGGATGCCCGAGGTGAAATCGAGGCTACGGGCGACATTGAGTCCGACCGTACCATGCGTGCCGGCGCCAACGTTGAGGCCGACGGAAACGTCACCGCCGGCGCGGATGTGCAAGCCAACCGCGATGTCCTTGCCGGCCGCCACGTAGAGGCCAACGGGAATGTTAACGCCAACGGTGGTAACGTCTTTGGTCAAAACGTCAACAGCAATGGCTTTGTAACTGCCAGATTTGATGTGGAGGCCGATCGTGATGTGAAGGCCGATCGCGATGTCCTTGCCGGCCGTCACGTGGAGGCCGCTGGGAATGTCACCGCCGCTGGCGGCAACCTGATCACCGCTAACAACGTCTTAGCCAACGCTCTTGTGCGTGCCGGAAGTGATGTGGAGGCCGATCGCGACGTAAAGGCCGGCCGCGATGTAATCGCCGATGGCAAGGTGCAGGCCGGCACCGACGTGGAAGCCGGCCGCAATGTCACTGCCGAGAATGCTTTTTTTGCCAGAAACGGCAACGTCTCTGGCGTAGCTGTCTTTGCCAGAGGCGGCGATGTATCAGCCAACCAAGATGTTCGTGCCAACGTCGATGTCGAGGCCGGCCGCGATGTGAACGCCGGTCGCAATGTCACTGCCGGCGGAACCAAGAGCGCCCGCATTCAGACCGCCAGCTTCGGCCAACGCCTCACTTATGCTGTCGAAGGCGCTCAAGTGTGGCTGGTGGATCAAGGCCAGGGTCAGTTGCAGAAAGGCGTAGCCACCATCACACTCGATCCCATCTTCCTGGAAACGGTCACCATCGACGAGCAACACCCCATGCTGGTCCACATCACCCTCACCAGTGACTCAAAAGGCGTTTACGTGGCTGAACAAACCGCCACGAGTTTCACCGTACGCGAACTCCAGGGTGGGACATCCGATGCCACGTTCAACTGGCAGGTAAGTGTCCTCCGGAAAGGGTACGAGGACACGCG
>JBHIAO010000390.1:0-5515 GCA_046758565.1 Anaerolineae bacterium | reverse complement strand
TTACGAGGCGATAATTCACGCACATGACGCAAATGTTGCGGAGTAACGCCATAATGCAACCCATTGGCAAAGTTGGAAGCCGGCCCTCATGGTGGGTGTTGGTCCTGCTGTGTACACTGGCCTTCACCGTTGTTCTCCTGGTCTGGTTTGGGCCGGTTCACAGCTTGTGGAACAAAGACTCAGCAGTGCCGAAGGCAGGGCCGGCTACCCTGACCATCCGGGAACTCTTACCCGTGCTGACGCGCTCTGGGGTCGGCCCCCAGGGAATCGAGATAGATGCCACGTATGCGCCTCCCTTGTTCTTCGAAATTACCGGGCAAGAGCCACCGGATGGCGAGGTCTTTGTGTTTTACCTGCAAGAAAGCATCCACGAGGGAGTGCTGCCCCCTTCACCACCCCAGGTGTACCTGATGGTTGACGGCGCAGGAAAGTATCTGCCGGCCGAGGCCCAGGTCACGAGAAACGACATACACCACAGGACCACTCGCCTCCATTTCCCGGCGGGGATTGCCAGTGATGTACCCCACACTATCTCACTCGTCGCGCCAATGGAAGACGGCACGGTATCGACTGGCAACACACTCACCTGGGAACTGCCTCTTCAATTGCCAGACGGTACCGCGATTGGTACTGAGGCTCCGGCAGAGACGGCCATAGGTGAGCCAGTCGATGCAGTCCCTGGCATCCAACTGTCTGATATGACGAAGGCTTTGAGAAAGGGGCGTCAGGGGGTGAGTTACGGGGGTGTAGAAGGGATTGAGCTGGATGTTACTTATGCTACCCCGGAGTACTTCGAAGCAGCGCTTCCACCGGAGGCTGCGACGCGGTATGCCCCGCATGAGTTTGCGGTGTTCATTGTTTCCGAGACTACCCACACGGCTGATCTACCGGATATGCGGCCGACCATCCTCCTCGAATACAACGCGCGCACATACGAGCCTGATCTCGTCGAGCGCAAGGTGTCGTCACCGCATCACCGTGTGAGCATGATGCGCTTCCCTGTGCACCCCGGCCAGGCAATACGCTCGGGCGTCATGGAGTTGCGATTGCCAGACGGGTCCGCCTTGAGCTGGCAATTGCCGATCACCTACCAGGGGGCCAGAGGTATGTCTCCTTTCGGGCTGACCTGGGCGTCCATTCTGGCCATGCTGGGGGGCGTCCTGGCAGCGATGTGGCCGTGCCTGTTTCAGCTCACCATCTTTTTTATCCCCACGTTGGCCGGCCTGGGCATGGAGGAGGCCAGCGGTGGGGTAGCATTTGGTCGCCGGCTGGAGGTGTTGAAGGCAGCCCTCTTTTTCGTCCTGGGGTTTACCCTCGTGTATACGGTGGCCGGGGCGTTGATTGGATTCAGTGCGCAACGGCTGGGGGAGTCGGCTGACTTCGAGACATGGCAGCGGTACATCGGGATAGTCGGCGGGATTGTGATCTTTCTGTTGGCGCTCCGGGTTGCCGTCAAGGCGCGAGCACCCCTGGTGTGCAAAATGCCGGTGCTTTCCCGCTTGAGCGCGAGGCAGCGACAACGTGCCAATCCCCTGGAGCTGATGATCGCCGGCCTGGCCTTTGCTACCGGTTGCATGACCTGTTTCGGTGCGGCCCTGGTTATCACGATGGTGGTTTATGTGGGGTTATCAGGCTCGGTAGCCTTCGGGGCGCTTGTCATGTTCCTCTTCTCTCTGGGCATGGGGGTACCCCTGGTCATCGCTGCTACCGCCATGGCGCGGGTCTTGCCGCTGCTTTTCCGGCTCGAGAAAGCGCTCCCCTGGATGGGACTGGCCAGCAGTCTCCTGATGATGGGCTTCGCCATCCTGCTCATCACCGGCCACTACATGGCCCTGACCGAGTGGATTTATCAGATGACCGGCAGCGGCCTTCCCATAGCAGGACGCTGATATGGTCGAAGAAAGCAACTCTGGTGACCTCGACGAACTCTACCGAGAGACCATCCTGGAGCACTCTCGGAGTCCCCACAACCGCGTCTCTCTCTCCCAGGCGGATATCCAGGCTGAGGGCGAAATCCCCTTTTGCGGCGACGAGGTCACCGTCCAGATCTTGCTCGACGGCGAAAGTTGCATCCAAAAGATAGGCTTCGGAGGTAAGGGCTGCGCTATCAGCCAGGCATCCGCGTCCATGATGACCGACCTGCTGGCGGGAAAGACGCTGGACCAGGTGACTGTCCTGACCGAGCTGTTTCGCCGGATGATGCTGGGGCAAGAAGTGTCGCCGCGCGAACTGGAGGAACTCTGCGATCTAAAGGCTCTCTTGGGAGTGCGTAAGTTCCCCATCCGCATCAAGTGCGCTCTCCTGCCGTGGACCGCCGTAGAGGAAGGTATTAGAGAGCACAGTAGCGGCAGTCTCCGCTGAAGTACTTCCGATTATCCCCCTGGTTGGGGAATCTGATAGGGGTAGGTCATCCCTGATTCGTACGGGCCTCCGGGCGCCGTGTCCAGGCGCATAGTGATGTTGAATTTGTTGCCCCAGTTGAAGATCGAGGCAGCGAAGGTCAGCTCCACGATCTCCTCGTCGGTGAAGTGCTGGCGGAGTTCGGCGAAAAAATCGTCGTCTACTTCGTGGGGATCGCGGGCCATACGCTCGGCCAGCTTAACCGCGGCCGCCTCACGTGGCGTAAGCCCGCTCTCGTCAACATGCCCGATGATGCATACTTCCCTGGGTTCCACCTCGCCGCGGACCGCGGCAGTGCGAACGACGCTTCAATAGGCACAGCGGTTGACCTCGCCGGTCTTGATGCGCATCATCTCCAGCAGGTAGGGCTCGACGATGCCCTTGCCGAAGAATTCCACAAAGACCGGCACAATGGCTTTCAGGAGCCCCGGCCGGCGGGCAATCACCCCAAACATCTCATCGTCTTGCCACCAGCCTTCCTCGCCATCCTTGAGGAGTTGATTGACCTCTGGATCATCCGACTCACCAGGCCGGACCGGTGTGATTCGCGTTGCCATGGTTCACCTCCTGAAACATTTCTTCCTGAGCCGCCCGAATCAAGTATCCCGCCGACCTTCCTGGCGGCAGAAGGAACATCGGCTACGAGTTTCCTGTAGAGTCACTTCCTCTCTCTAGCCTATCATCCGCTGACCCATCCCTTGTCAGACTCGCCGTCCAGCGATCTTTTCTACCTCGGCACAAACACCTCGAGGTCGGTTGTCTGCCCTGCCACCACGTAAACCAGGGCGACGTTCCCGTTCTGGGACGCCATCTCTTGCATCTTGCGTGACTCAAAAAGCACGTAGTAACCCTCTCGGATCAGCGGCATCTCAAACATGCCATCCGTATTGGTGGTCGTGGTCGGCTGGAACCAGGTGTCGTAAACGTAGTGGGGCTTGCCGTCGGTGATCTCGGCAGTGATAAGATAAAGGTCGAAATCAGGGACCGGGGTGCGGGTGCCGGCGTAGTACACCGTACCTCGGATAGTCCCCGTAGGTGCTGACGGAACCTGGTTCAAGACTGACGGGACGACACGAGCCGGCGCCGGCAAGGTCTGCAAATAGGCATAGATCGCTGCCAGGTCCGCATCGCTCACGTCTGTGACGCCGTACGACCTCATGTAATCGTGGGGATGGCGAACCTGCTCGATCAGGCGCTGCAGCGACAGACGGGTCTGGGCTAGTGTGGGTACCGTCATTTCGTCGTCCGCGTGCTCACCACCCATGCCTTCGGCGTGCTCGCCATGGCAGTCTGCGCAACCTAACGAGGAAAAGAGCGCGCGACCGTGAACTGGATCAAGTGTCGGCTCCTTCGCGTCAGGAACTTCCGTTGTAGGAGCCGGGTTGGTCACCTCACGTCGGAAAGCCGTGATAGAGTCTGTTTCAACAGCAGCCTGCGGTGCCTGACGGGGCTCCGTTTTCAGAAGTGCTGAGCAGCCTGGAAGGAAAACGCCACCTGCAATCCCTATCATCCCAACCACGTAGGCGATGAAAGTAGGGCGCGGTAGGCTTATCCGCTCGAATAAGCCGGCCAGGCTCTTTGTACCTTTTCCATTCGTTGACACTACCTACATCTCCATCGAACCCTGATCGCGGCCGAAATAGCACTCTTGACTATCATACACCCAGGTCGTGGACCTTGTCCGTAAACTTAACTACGATACCTGGCCGGCTGTGGAAAACTCTGAAGGGATCATTTTTCCAGGAGAAAGGGCGCCGGCGGAAAGCGCGGGTCGCCGGGCACGTCGTCCACCACCACGGGACTGCGGCTGAGGAGGGAATACCCGCCGGCCGATTCAGGACCCAGCCCGACCCGAATCCGGCCGACGAGCTCCTTCTCCCAGCCGTGCACGGCGCGGAAGACCAGCTCCTGGCCCGCCTCGTCCGGCAGGGTCACCACGCCGACCTCCGCCCTCAGCACTCGGGCCGCCGTCTCCGCCGCCCGGTCCATCACCTCCTGGAGCTCGAGGGTGGCCAGCAGGCCCTCGGAGAGCTCCAGCAGCATCGCCTGCTCCCGTATCCGCGGGCGAGCGCAAGGTGTGCGTGGTCGCCGACGCCGAGGCGATGAGAGGAGAAAGACACCCTTGAGGACATAGGCCCGCACCCCGCCGTGTCGAGGAAAGCGATACCGGTGGCGAAGAGGCCGACCCGGCCATATGCATGGGTCAGCGTGTGAGCCTCAGCCAACAGATCTGGGTCCGCGGAGTCAAGTCGGCGAATTCGCGTGAATTCAAGGGGCCAGCAACTCTCCCTCGATGAGCAGGTGTTTGACGAACTCAATCTCGTATGTTATACTGGCATAGGCGCTGTAACCTGCCCCGACGACACATTGTGACGTACCTTGCTATCGGTCACGGGATGGAGCTGATGCTGTCCTCCTGGCGGCCGGCCCCACTGTCGGCTGATGCTCCCACGGCATTGGCCTTTTTTTGTGCCAGAGGCGGCATCTGACAGGGGGCCAACTGGCTGTCTCAGGGTGAACCGATGGAGAGCCCCAGGCGTGATCACTGAAGAGAAGATCCAGATGAATCTTGGCCAGCAAAACTATCAGCTCTGCACCGACGCAGAGCTGGTCGGCGCCTGCCTGGACGACGATGACCACGCCTGGGCCGCTTTGGTCGGCCGCTACCAGTGCCTGGTCTACTCCATTCCCCTGAAATACGGACTGTCAGAGAGCCAGGCGGGTGACGTCTTCCAATCGGTGTGGCTCATCCTTCTGAGGAAGCTAGTGAGTCTTCAGGGCTGTACCACACTCGGTCCCTGGCTCACTACCGTTACCCGCCGCGAGTGTTGGAAAGTCTTGCGCCGCCTGGAGAAGGCAGGAGTCCCTCGGCCTGAGATGGAGCTTTCCTCTGACCCGTTGCCCGAGGACGTCCTTATCCACCTGGAAAGGCAGACGGCCATCAGAGAGGCGGTCGCCTACCTGCCACCCAGGTGTCGAGAGCTGATCAACCTGCTCTTTTTCCACAACCCCCGCCTTTCGTATGCCGAAGTTGGCCAGCGCATCGGCATGCCTGAGGGGAGCATCGGGCCAACCCGGGCCCGTTGCCTGGAGAAGCTGAAGGGGATCTTGCAGG
>JBHIAO010000389.1:0-5532 GCA_046758565.1 Anaerolineae bacterium | reverse complement strand
TGAACGATCTGATCAGCACCATCAACGAGGTGTACGATTACCGCACGGAAGGGCTTGGGTAGTTGGAGATTGGAGATTAGAGATTGGAGACCGAGGAACTGATTCCCAATCTCCAATCTCTAATCTCCAATCTCGGATACCTAATCCGTAGCCAGAGGAACCAAGACCATGAAACGACTACTACTGATTACCACCATGGCCCTCCTTGCCGGCCTGCTCCTCGTCGGCTGCACCGCCAGTGATACCCCCAGAAAAGGGGATGCGATTGTCTTTGTCGCCGTGCCCTTGAGTGGCTTTCAGGCTAATGGCGGCCAGACCGTGTTGGGCGGCGTACGGCTGGCGGCGGAGGAGATCAACCGCCGTGGCGGATTGCTGGGTTATCGGATTGTGGTTCGTCCCCTGGACGATGAATCGGACAGTGACGTGGCGGTGGATCAGGTGAGCCGGATCCAGCAGGCCTTGAGCAATCGGGAACGGGTGTTGGCCGTGATCGGTCATCTGAACAGCGGCCAGACCCTGGCTGCCATGGAACTCTACAAGGACATGTCGCTGGTGGTGATCACCCCCACTGCCTCGGAGCAGAGTCTGACCCTGCGAAATTACACCAATTTCTTCCGAGTGAATGCCAACGACGCCGTGCAAGCTGCGGTAGATGCCCGCTTCCTGGTTGAAAAGCTTGCTGCCAGGCGGGTGGCGGTGATCTTCAACAACACCGAATACGGTCGAGGGCTGGCTGCTTCGTTGGTCAAAGAGCTGGAACAGCGGGGGGCCGAAGCGGTGCTGCAGTTGGAAGTGGAGGAAGGACAGGGCCGGTACGAGGCGGAAGTGGCTCGGGTGAAGGCAGCCGGCCCCGATGCCGTTTTCTACGCCGGCTACGAGATCGAAGCCCCCTACCTGCGGGCAGCGCTGGTCGAGGCCGGCGTGACTGCCCCCATGCTGGCCAGCGATGGGGCTTTCCTCGCAGCCACCATCGACGAGGCAGCCGGCGCGGCCGAGGGCATGTACGTGAGCGCCTTCGCCCCCAGCCCCGACAACGTGGCCGACGAGCGCTGGATCGAGGCCTATCAGGCAGTGGAGTACCGCAATCCCGACACCTATTCCGTCAATGGCTACGTTGCCATGCAGGTGCTGGCCGAGGGTGTACGGAGGGCTAACTCCCTGGATTTCGCCGCCATCACCGATGCCCTGCGTCGGAACCCCATCAAAACGCTCCTGAACGAGCTGCGCTATCAGCCCAACGGCGACCTGGCCGATCCGCAGATATGGATCTACCAGGTGGTGGACGGAGAGTTCCGGCAAATCCAGTGGTAAACCCATCAATCGCTGATCCAATGCAGGCACCTGCGCGCTCCTTCAAACGGCTGCGCCTGCCCGCATCAACTAATATAAGCCCCTGCCGTAGCCCAGCCAGGCGGTCAAACTCTGCCCAGCCCATCTCATACCCATCGAGTGAGCTTTTCGAATGGGTCTTATCATTCTGACAGGAGAGTGTCTTGCTGGCCGATATTGAACTGCTGGATGTATCTGTGACCGATGAAGCCATGCGTGAGACTATCCAAGCCAAACTGGGTCGCTTGGAAGAGATCATCCGCCCCCTCGGACGAGCCATCATCGCCTTTTCGGGTGGGGTAGACAGCACCCTGGTCCTCAAGGTCGCCTACGACGTGCTGGGAGACGACGTGCTGGGGGTCACGGCCGTGTCACCAAGTTTGGCGCGGGCCGAGTTGGAAGAAGCCATCGAGCTGGCCCGTCACATCGGCGCCCCACATCGGCTGTTGGAAACGCACGAGGTGGAAGATCCTAACTACGCCGCCAATCCGGCCAACCGTTGCTACTTCTGCAAGGCCGAAGTGCACGACGCCTTACTCGAACTGGCCACTCAGGAAGGGTACGCTTACATCCTGGATGGCACAAACGTGGATGACATGGGTGACTTCCGACCCGGTCAGAAGGCAGCACAGGAACGCGGCGTGCGCGCACCCCTCAAAGAAGCCGGCCTGACTAAGCGGGACGTGCGTGTCTTGGCACGGCATTTGGGCTTGCCCAACTGGAACAAGCCGGCCGCGGCCTGTCTCAGTTCTCGCATCCCCTATGGCAAGCCGGTAACCGTGGCAGCTCTACGCCAGATCGAGACAGCAGAGGCCGTTTTGCGGGACCTGGGATTCCGCCACCTGCGCGTGCGCCATCACGAGGATCTGGCCCGTATTGAGGTGTCGCCTGACGACTTCGATCGCCTGTTGGCGGTGCGAGAGGAGGCGGTCCGTCGCCTTAAAGAGGCCGGCTACACCTACGTGACGCTGGACCTGCTCGGCTATCGAACCGGCAGCCTGAACGAGGTTCTGAGGCGGGCAGGAAACGGCCCCCAGGTTCCCGGCCATGAATGAGCAGACGTTGAAGAACCTGTTGAACGAGGTGGCCGGCGGGCATCTGTCTCCGAGTGACGCCCTGGCGCAACTCCGCCATCTCCCCTTCGAGGCGGTGGACACCATCGCCAACCTGGATCACCATCGCCCCCTTCGGCAGGGGCAGCCGGAGTTTGTCTACGCCGAGGGGAAGCAACCAGAACACGTGGCGGACCTGATGTCTCGCCTGGTGACAGCCCATGGTGCCGCGCTGGCGACGCGCGCCTCGCCGGAAATCGCTGCGGTTGTGCAGGCCCGACTTCACGACGCGACCTACGACCCCACCTCTCGCGTCCTCCGCGTAGGCGGTCCCCTTGCCCCGCCATCTCACGAACCTCTGATCATTGGTGTTCTGACTGGTGGCACATCGGATTTGCCGGTGGCGGAAGAAGCCGTTCAGGTGGCGGACTTCCTGGGCCACCACGTGACCCGCCTCTACGACGTTGGGGTGGCCGGCCTGCACCGATTGCTGAGCCAGTCCTCCATTCTGCGAGAGGCACAGGTGCTCATCGTAGTCGCCGGCATGGACGGTGCGCTGCCCTCGGTGGTGGGCGGGTTGGTGGGCGTCCCGGTCATCGCCGTGCCCACTAGCGTGGGCTACGGTGCCAGTTTCGGTGGCCTGGCCCCGCTGCTGACCATGCTCAATAGCTGTGCGGCCGGCGTCACCGTGGCGAACATCGACAACGGATTCGGCGCTGCCCTGGCGGCCCACCGCATCAGCCGCGCCCGCCGCACTAGAGCGTAGCTTAAAACCCACGTCGTTCAGACGCCGGGAACCGTTCTCGCTACGCCTAGGTTAGCAAGCACCGGACCTGACGGCTAGAACGCCGCAGGTTTGAGAACTACAAACGACGAAGGGTGAGAACGATGTTGGCTTACTTCGACATCTCTGCGGGCATCAGCGGCGACATGACCTTGGGTGCTCTGGTGGATGCCGGCTTGCCCATCGACGTGCTGCACGAGACCATCGACGCACTGGGGCTTGCCGGCGAGGTCGAGATCACGGCGGAGCAGGTGCGCAAGGGGACACTGGTGGGCACGAAAGTAGGCGTGGTCTGCCGAACTGAAAACGTGGAACCCCACCGGCACCTGGAAGACATCCTGGCCCTGATTAACGGCTCTCCTCTGCCGGCTTCCGTGCGAGAAAAAGCAGCAGCCGTCTTCCGGCGCCTGGGCGAAGCCGAGGCTCGCGTGCACGGCATCCCCGTGGAAGAGGTACATTTTCACGAGGTCGGCGCATTGGATGCCATCGTGGACATCGTGGGAGCAGTGGCCGGCCTCCACGCATTGGGCGTCACCCGCGTCGTTTCCTCCCCCGTCCCCCTCTCTCGTGGTTACGCCAACACCGCCCACGGCAGGATCCCCGTTCCCGCACCGGCCACCACCGAGCTGTTGGTCGGCATCCCGGTGTATGGGCTGGATCTGGACGTGGAGACAGTGACACCCACCGGTGCGGCCCTGATCACCACGCTGGCCGACAATTTCGCACCGATTCCTCCCATGACTCTCCAGAGTGTCGGGTATGGTGCCGGCACCTTCGATTTGCCGCTGCCCAACGTGTTGCGCCTCCTCCTGGGGGAGCCCACCACCTCGCCCACGACGGACCTGTACGGCGAAACACTGAGCCTCCTGAGCACCAACGTGGACGACATGCCAGGTGAGTGGTTCGGACCGCTGTTCGACGAACTGCTGGCCGCCGGCGCGCTCGACGTCTGGTTCACTCCCATCCAGATGAAGAAGAACCGGCCGGCCGTGATGATCAGCGCGCTTGCCGAACCGCCGGCGGTGCCGACGCTGCGCCTGATCCTGCTGCGCGAGACCACGACCCTGGGCGTGCGTGAAGAGACCGTCACCCGCTGGCGTGTGCCCTGGGAAGTGCGGACCGTACGGACACCGTGGGGAGAGGTCCGCGTCAAAGTGGCTCACCTGCCCGGTGGCAGTGAGAAGATGAGTCCTGAGTTTGAGGATTGCCGGCGGCTGGCGCAGGAGCATCAGGTGCCCCTGCGGGAGGTGTACCTGGCAGCGCTCTCTGCGCGACTAAAGACGAACGACGAATGACCAACGACGAGAATAACGATGAGACCAACAGCCTGCACCGTCATCGTGGTGGTGGCCACTGCATTGCTGCTGGCCGGCATTCTTTTCGCGATGCCAGACGGCTTCGCCTATCAAGCAGTGGCGGGCGATGACGCCGCGACCCCGACCTTCACCACGACTGCGTCGCCCACTGCCACGGGAACGCCGACGGTGACCCTGACGCCGGCTTTTGCGACCACCCCAACATTGACGTCAACGATCGCCGTCACCTTAACGCCGACTGCCACACCAACGACCACTGCGACTTCGACGGCCCAGGTGTACCTTCCCTTCATCTGCAAGAAAGGCACACCCACTCCCACACCAACGCCAACGACGACACCAACGCCCACGCCGGTCCAGTTTGCTGGCACAACAGATCAAGGCAAGGACGTTGATCTCATGGTTGCGGCAGATTACTCGGTCGTGATGCGGTTCCGTATCGCCGTCACGGTGCTGTGTCCCGACATGGCTTTTTCGTATTCAGGACAACTCAGCGCCCCAGACGGCTGGCTGATCACAGGGCGGCAGTTCGCCTTCCGCCTAGTTGCCGGCCAGTCTGATGCCGGCGTGCTGCTCTACGATGAGTACACAGGCGAGTTCAACGCAGATTTCTCGACGGTGCAGGGCACCTGGCGCAAATGGGGTGTCCTGGACGAGCCGGTCTGCGACAACACTGGCACTTGGGGTGCAGCACGTCATCCTCGCTGAGGTGTCGGAGCCGGTGTGAGACGTTGTAGGATGCCAAAGGCGACCTGGCCGACTACAGCGTTCGGAATGGGACCTGGCAAATAGGGGCACATGTGGCTACCGTAGGCAATGGGGAAAGTGAAAGTCCGCGCTGCCACCCAACCAGGAGGCTAACCATGGCCAACATACAGCGCGGACTTTCATCTAACATGATACCACACCGCCAAAAACCTGTCAAGTCGAAGCCGGCTCGGCTCAGGGCTTTCCCAAAGTTCGTCGAGATGTCATTGCGAGTGAAACGAAGCAATCTCCAGGCTGCTTTGGGGACTGCTTCGTCGCAAAAAACGCTCCTCGCAGTGACAAG
>JBHIAO010000388.1:0-5543 GCA_046758565.1 Anaerolineae bacterium | reverse complement strand
ACACCGTCAAGCGCCACGTCGCCCACATCCTGCGTAAACTGGACGTCGCCTCGCGTACCCAGGCCGCCGCCCGCGCCCGCGACCTGCGACTCATCTAGGGTCATGTCCGATTACTTCCCCCCAGAAAAATAATACCTCCCCACGCACAAAATGGCTCGAAAGAGCCATGACAACCCGCCATCTTTCGTGTATCATGAGGGTATCGACGTGACCGGCACGGAACAGGTCCGCTGATCCGTTATCCGCAATCCGCTTTGCCGCAGGCAATCCGCTGACAGCCTGATCGAATTCTACGGAGGGACAAGATGTTTAGCCGACATGTGAGGAGAAGGCTCAATCAGATCATCAGCATCATCCTGTGCGTGACCATCCTGGCGCAGTCGAGCCCGTTGCCGGCCTGGCCCTACCTGCGGTCATGGTCAGAATCGCGCCGGCCCGCAGCCGGCGCACGCCGGGCGCACGCCGCCGAGCAGACGACAGCCGGCATCGCACCGCGGGCGCTGCCCACCCCATCGCCAGCCATACCCCTGGCATCTCGTGCCACGGCTGAGCCAGGCCACGACCACAGCAAGGGCGTCGCAGTTGAGGCTGCATTTCGGCCCCCTCTGCCTCCGCAAGGTGCGCCCCGGCCACAGATACAGCAGGCCACCCCGCCGGCCTCCCTGCGCCAGGCGATTGCCCCGCTTGCTGCTGACATCGCGCTAGTCGCCGGCTGGAACCTGATCTCCATGCCCGAAGAGCTGGCCGACACCGATCCCGCCAGCGTGCTGAGTTCCATCGCCGGCCAATACAACCTGGTCTACGCCTACGCCGGATGTGATGCCGCCGACCCCTGGAAGCTCTACGACCCGGCCGCTCCACCGCCGGCCAGCGACCTGACAGTCATTGACCACCGGATCGGCTTCTGGATCGAGATGACGGCCCAGGCTACGCTGAGCGTGGACGGCACCAAACCCACCAGCACCAGCATCCAGCTCTGTCAGGGCTGGAACCTCATCGGCTATCCCATGGATAAAGTGCTGCCTGTGCCGGTAGCCCTGGCACCCATCGCGGGCAAGTACACCCTGGTCTTCGCCTGGGACCCAACGGATGCGGTCGATCCGTGGGAAGTGTACGAGGTCGGGGTACCGGATTGGAGCAACGACCTGCAGTTCATGTGCCGGGGCGGGGCTACTGGGTGCTGGCCACCGAGGACGTGACGCTGACCATGGCCGAGCCGACACCCACCCCCACCCCGACGGCCACGCCATCCCCCACCCCCAGTCCGACACCGACACCGATACCGGTGGGTGATCCGCCCGTAGCCGAGATCACCAGCCCGGCGGAAGGGACTGAGGTGACGGATTTCGTGGACATCATCGGCACGGCCGACGACCCCGATGGCGACCTGGCGGAGTACCGCTTGCAGTATCGGCAGGTGGGCACAGCAAATTTCGGATTTCGGATTTCGGATTTCGGATTGGACAGTCTGCATGGCTTGCGGGCCAATCCAGAATCCGATAGCAGAAATCGAAGGTCGAATGAGGCGGAGTGGACCACCTTCGCCACAGGCAACGCGCCTGTGGTGAACGATGTACTGGGCACCCTGGACCCGACCCTGATGCTCAACGGCATGTTCGAGGTGCGACTGCTGGCCATCGACAGCGAGGGCCAGCGGGCTGCGGACGGGGTGCGCCTGGTGGTTTCAGGTAACCAGAAGGTAGGCATCTTTACCATCTCCTTTACCGATATCGATGTTCCCGTCGCCGGCCTGCCCATCCGGGTTATCCGCACCTACGACAGCCGGGACAAGCGGGTGGGCGACTTTGGCGTGGGCTGGACCATGCGGTTAACCGGTGTTGAGTTGGCCGAGAGCGGCGTCGCCGGCGAGGGTTGGGAGGAAACCCGGGCAGGGGGCTTCTTCCCCACCTATTGTATAGAGTCCACCCAGTTACAGATGGTCACCGTAGGATTCCCCAATGGGGAGGTACACCGTTTTGCCCCTAAGGTGACGCCGCGGTGCCAGGCCTTGGTCCCCATCCAGTTCGCCACTGTTAAGTACGTGGCACTGCCGGGCACGAACTCGAGTCTGGAGCCGCTGGAGGATACCAACGTGTTAGTTGACGGTAGCCCTTCAGGACCGGTCCGGCTCTTGGATCTAAACACCCTCAGTCTCTATGACCCGGGCAGCTACAGACTGAGACTTGAAGATGGAAGCACCTTCGTGATACACCAACGCGATGGGGTGCAGCGCATCACTGATTCGAACGGCAATACCCTCTTCTTCTCACCCGTCGGCATCCAGCACTCAACTGGTAAAAGCATCTCTTTCGAGCGGGACGGCCTGGGACGCATCACGCGCATCACAGACCCGAAAGGCAATGTATTGCAGTACAGCTACGATGCCCGTGGCGACCTGGTGAGTTTCGCGGACGCAGATGGCAACACGACCACCTTCGCTTATAACAACAACCACGGCCTGCTGGAGATCCACAATCCGGTGGGGCAGACGTCCGTCCGCAATGAGTACGATGAGAATGGCCGGCTAATCGCCCACACGGATGCCAATGGCAATCGTATTGAATTCACCCATGATCCAGACGCCCGCCAGGAGGTGGTACAGGATCGTCTGGGGAACCTCTCTGTGTACCAGTACGATGACCAGGGCAACGTCGTAGCGATCACCGATGCGCTGGGCAACACCAGTCAGCTCACTTATGACGATCGGGGCAACCAGACCGGCGAGACGGATCCGTCAGGCAACACGACGACTCGCACCTACGATGCCCGGGACAACCTTCTTAGCGAAATGGACCCCCTTGGCAACACGACTACTTTCACCTACGACTCTCAGGGGAATCTGTTGACCGCAACGGACCCGCTAGGTAACACCACGACCTACACCTATGATGCAGCGGGGAACGAGCTCACCGCGACGGATCCTCTGGGCAACACCATGACCACCACCTACGATAGGTCGGGCAACGCGACATCCATTACTGATCCGCTGGCTTGCGTCGCCCGGATTGAACACGATGCCTTCGGGAACGTGGCCAGAGTGCTCGATCCACTGGGGCATGTTGCCACCTACACGTACGATGCCAATGGCAATCTATTAACTGAGACATGGCCCCGCACGACACCTTCTGGGACCGAGACCTTGACCACCCATTACGTCTACGACAGCCGGGGGATGTTGGTCGAGGTCATCCATCCGGATGGTAGCTCGACACGGACGGAATACGACGCGCTGGGACGGAAGATCGCAACCGTTGACCCGCTGGACAACCGGACTGAGAAGGAGTATGAGGCCTTGGGGCAGTTGGTCCGCGTGATCTATCCGGATGGCACGACCGAGTCATTCACCTACGACGCCGGGGGGCGTCGGCTCTCGGCCACAGATCGGGCAGGGCGTACAACCCGGTTTGAATACGACGTGTTAGGACGCTTGATTCGGACCATTTACCCCGATGGGTCATCTACGACGACAGCCTACGACGCTGCCGGGCGGGCGACCACCACCACCGATGAGCGGGGGAACACTACGACCTACGGTTACGACGCCTTGGGACGACAAACGACAGTCACCAACACCTTGGGGTTTGTCTTTACGTCCAGCTACGACGCCAACGGACAACTTGCATCCAGGACCGACGCCCTGGGTGCCACAACGCGCTTTTCCCACGATGGCAATGGCAACCTGACTGAAACGATTCATCCTGATGGCAGCCGCACGACGACCACCTACGATGCTCTGGGGCGCGAGATCGCAGAGACGGATCAGGCGGGGAACACCACGCACTTTACCTACGACTGCCTGAGCCGGCTCACCAAAGTCACCGATGCCTTGGGCGGCGAGACAAGCTATACCTACGACGAGGTGGGCAACCTCGTCAGCCAGACGGATGCCGACGGTCACGTTACCCGATTCGAGTACGATCAGCAAGGGCGGATGATCAAGCGCGTTCTGCCGCTCGGCCAATTTGAGACCATGGCCTACGACGCAGCCGGCAATCTGATCCGCAAGACCGACTTCAACGGGAACACGACGACGTTCAGCTACGACGTCAACAACCGCCTGATCCAGAAGACCTACCCCGACGGTTCCACCGTCGTCTACACCTACACGCCCACCGGCCAGCGCGCCAGCGTCACCGACAGCCGGGGAACGACCTGGTACGAATACGACGCTCGGGATCGGCTGATCCAGGTGACCCATCCGGACGGGCGGGAGATCAGCTACACTTACGATGAGGCAGGTAACCGGGCATCAGTGACCACGCCAGAGGGTACGACCACCTACACCTACGATGCGTTGAACTTTCCAGGCTCCATCTTCGACCCGCCCAGCCTGCACAAATACGTCTACGTGGGCAACGATCCAGTGGATAACCTGGATCCCAGTGGACAGTTCGTCTCGATAGGAACGATGATAACAGCTATTGGCATCATCTTTGCCATTATCTCCCTGGTAAACTTCATCATGGAGCCCTCATGGGTGAACGCCTTGTGGCTAGGCCTCGATATCGCCTTACTGGGCGGATCGCTGTTCTTCAAGGCGATTCGGGGCTTGCGGGCGCTGAGGAATCTGCCGAGAATTACACCACGCCAGTGGTGGATGTCAATGGGACGGTCTATTCATAATCTCAAACAGGCCCCAGCGCTTGCGAAAACGGCTGCACAGAAGGCTGGAGCGCTACATGAATGGAAGGTTGCCCAATGGATAACCCGCACCGCAAGACGCAGTCTTTTGGCCACAGACGAGGTGCTCACAGAGCACCTTTTCAAGAACCTTCCCGGTAAGCAAGTGGTGGATTTCATCTCCCGTATTGCCCACGGAAGATTGGTTCTGACTGAGGCGAAGGCTACGCTAAAGCTCGGGGAGATCACGCATTCCCTCAACAAGTTCAGAGATGCGATGTGGGCCCTGCGAAAGGGGTTTGTACCATCAGTAGGGAAAGAAGCTCTGTATTTCGAACGCTTTGAGATTGCAGTATCAAGGATCAAATTCAAAAGCCTCAAACAGGGAGGGTATACGATCAACTGGATTCAGAGAAATGTTATAGGCGTTCTCCTTCAAAATGGCGTCCCGGTTCACGTAAATGGAGTAGGTGTCATCATTCGGCAACTACGGTAATGAACTCGATGCCCTCTCGCTTGGTCAGAATCCAGACATTGGACGTGTAATGAGCGGGGACCATGAACTGGCTAACAATCATCCAGGCTCTTCGCTTGGTGCTTGCCATAACCGCCGGCTTCCTCACCACCCAACTCGCACTGGCGGCCACCCTCCTCATCCCACCCCTCCCCGCCAGCTTCTACGGCACGGTGACGGTAGCCGGGGCGGACGTTCCGGCGGGCATCCCCGTCTCGGCCTGGATCGATGGCGTGATGCACGCGGAAACCAACACCTTCCGCCACGAGGGCCGGACGATGTACGCGGTGGACGTCCCCGGCGACGACCCGGCCACGCCGGAGGTGGAAGGGGGCCGGCCAGGGGACACCGTCGTCTTCCACGTCGGCGGGCTGAAGGCCGACCAGACGGCGGTATGGCAGGGGGGCAC
>JBHIAO010000387.1:0-5555 GCA_046758565.1 Anaerolineae bacterium | reverse complement strand
CGGGCGTAAAGCGACGCCGACAGCACTTCAGCAGGAACGGACTCTTCAACGGCGGCCATGATTGTCCAGCGGCCCTCACCCGAGTCGTGAACGAAGCCCGTAAAACCGGCAAGCTTGGGGTCCTCCAGGAGAGCCACCGCGACCAGATCGAGCAACCAGGATCCGACCACACTTCCGCGCCTCCATACCTCGGCAATGTCAGTTAAGTTCAAATCGTAGCGGTGGTTCTCGGATATCTCTTTGGAGCCGGCGTTCCGCAGGATGTCAAAGCCTTCAGCGTACGCCTGCATCAGGCCGTATTCGATGCCGTTGTGAACCATCTTGACAAAATGTCCTGCGCCGGCCGGACCGCAGAGGAGGTACCCTTCCTCTGCGGACCCTCCACCTCCCCCACGCCCTGGTGTCCTCGGAGTATCTCCCCGTCCGGGGGCAAGGGTCTTGAAAATGGGGTCCAGATGTTTGACGGCTTGCTCATCCCCGCCAAGCATCATGCAATAACCTCGTTCCACTCCCCAAACGCCGCCGCTAGTTCCCACATCAAGGTATCGAATACCCTTCTCCTTCAGTGTCTTTGCGCGGCGAACGTCATCTTTAAAGTATGAATTGCCGCCGTCTATGATGATATCGCCAGGGGCCATGCGCTTGGCCAATTCCATAACGGTATGCTCTGTCGGGTCGCCAGCTGGTACCATCACCCACGCTGTCCGTGGTTTGTTGAGTTTGGCTACAAAGTCGTCCAGTGATGTTGCACCCGCTGCCCCCTCGCCAATCAACCCCTTCACGTTGTCCGGATTCAGGTCAAACACGACGCACTGGTGCCCGCCCCTGATAAGGCGGCGCACCATGTTGCCGCCCATCCTCCCCAGGCCAATCATACCTAACTGCATCGTCGTCGCTCCTTTCTGCAAATCCTCGGCGATCGGTAAGAGTTGCGTTTCTCTTCAGTCAAAACCAATGGCTGAAGGCCAACCCCCGATCGATCCTTTACCCCAGCGCCTTTTCCATGGCTGTATGCAGCTTGGCCAGGCCTGCCTTAACGTTAGCACCTAGGTGAGCCCTCAGCACGCGCCGGTTGCGCTTGGCCAACACCTCAAAGTCGCCACGTGCCTGCGCTGCCTTTACCACGCCAAAGGTGTATTTCTGGCCAGGCACCGCCAGGTCTTTCGCGTCATCGCAGGTAACCTGCAGAAAGACACCGGTATTGGGTCCGCCCTTATAGGCCTGCCCCGTCGAGTGCAGGAAGCGCGGGCCGAAGCCCAGACACGTAGCTACTCGTTTGGCGTCGCGGACGGCATGCCGTAGCGCCTGGAGCCGCCTCTGGTACACATCGCTGCGCTCGATGTAGGCAAGCAACGCAAAGTAATCTCCCGGTCTCAGCCGACTCACATGGGCCTTGATATACCCTTTCAGGGACTGATCGGGCCCTGCCGCTTGTTTTAACGCGGCCGCATTCTTTGGGTCTGTATAGAGCTTGATGCCGTCCCCTTCCAATATCGGCGTCTCCGCTGGAAGTGCACCTCTCTTCTCATACTCAACCGTCAATTTCCGCGTCGCCACTTTGCTCATTTCCACATCGGGCTGGTTGAAGGCGTTGATGCCAATAATCGATCCGGCGACCGCTGTCGCAATCTCCCAGCGGAAAAACTCCTGGCCTATATCGTAGATGTCTGCAACCTCAATACGCACCACCGGATGCCCCGCGCGTTCAAGGGCCTCGATCGCCGCGTCCTGCGCCGCATCCGGCGCCGAAGCTAATCTTACATAAGCAAACACCCGGTCGTCACGGTACACTTCGGGCGGCCCAACCTGCTCCAGATCAACGGGAATCAACCCTTTGCCCTCTTTCCCTGTTGACTCTGCCAGCAACTGCTCCAGCCACGCGCCGAGACCCCACAGTCCTGGTGAGGCAATGAGAGTCACCTTGTCCCGGCCGTTCTTGGCCAGCACTCCCAAGATGGTTCCCAGAACCACACCGGGATTTTCCTCGACCGGGACAGACGAGGAGCAGGCATGAACCATCTCTTCGGTCCGATCCAGGAACCGAGACGTGTCGACGCCCATGATCGCTGCCGGCACCATGCCGAAATCCGACAGGGCGGAGTATCGCCCCCCGATGCTTGGCAGCCCAAAGAAGATGTTCCGGAAACCGTCGCTCTCGGCGATCTGCTGCATTTTGGAGCCAGGATCGGTGATCGCAATGAAGCGGCTGCCGGCCTTCTTGGCCCCAACGGCCTTCTGGACCCGCTTGAAAAAATACTGCTTGAAAATGTTAGGCTCGAGGGTCCCGCCCGATTTACTCGAGACGATGAAGAGCGTTTTGGCCAGGTTTATTTTTCCCTCGATTGACCTGATCTGTGCGGGATCAGTCGAATCGAGGACGTGGAATTTGGGGAAGCCAGAGCGCCGGCGGAATGTCATTTGCAGCACTTCGGGGCACAGACTTGATCCGCCCATCCCTAAAAGCAGGACGTCTGAGAATCTCGTGCGCTTCCCCTCTTTCGTAATCTCTTCGGCCACGTCCTTCAGATGGTCGCGATGGGCAAGCTGGTCCTCGGTGACACCCATCCACCCCAACCAATTTCCCTCATCCGCGCCCGTCCACAAGGCCGCATCCCGCGCCCACAACCGGCGTACTTTTTCCCCCGCGCGCCACTCGTCGAGCGATGCCTTCACTGCCGCGGCGAGATCCTCAGGTAACTTGTACGTCTGGTGGTTGATCCTGGCGGTCACGGCCGCTTGACGGGTCTTATCCACTGCGGCCAGCAGCTTATCGAAGGCCTCCGCGAACAGGCGCACCCCGTCGTCGAGCAGCTTATCCGTAACCTCTTGCATCGAGATGCCAACCCGCTCCAGCGTCTCCATAGTGTCCTGCGCCTCTTCCAGTCCTTCCGATAGACTCGCCCTCAGCCGGCCATGATCACGGAACGCTTCGAACGTCGAGGGAGGAATTGTGTTAACAGTGTCAGGACCGATAAGCTCCTCAACATACATTACATCGCGGTAATGCGGATTCTTGGTGCTCGTGCTTGCCCACAAGACCCGCTGGGTCTGAGCCCCCTTGTTTACGAGGGACTGCCAGCCCTCCCCTTTGAAAATCTCCTGATAGCGCTGGTAGGTCAACTTGCCGTTGGCGATGGCTACCTTTCCCATCAGGCTCTGTAGCATTGCCCGTTCAGCCGGGCGCTTGACGGTCTTTAGCCGAGCTGTGAGCAGGGCGTCGATGGCCGTGTCAATTCGGCTAATAAAGAAGCTTGCGACGCTGGCGATACCCCGCACGTCGCCTCCCTGAGCAGCCCGCTTTCTCACCCCCGAGATGTAGGCCTCGGCTACCCGCTCATAGGTCTCCAGCGCGAAGAGGAGGGTCACGTTGACATTGATGCCTTCACTGATGAGTTGCTCGATGGCCGGGATGCCTTCCGGCGTGGCCGGAACCTTGATCAGGACATTGGGCCGCTCGACGGCCTGCCAGAGACGCCGTGCCTCTTCGAGCGTCCTGGAGGTGTCCCGGGCGAGGTATGGGGAGACCTCCAAACTGACATAGCCGTCGCGCTGCTGCGATTGGTCATATACCACCCGCAATACATCGGCCGCGTCTCGAATATCGTGGATCGCCACCTGCTCGTAGATCGCCTTCGCCTCCCGGAACTGCGCCACGAGGGCTCTAAGGGTCTCCGCGTAATCGGTGCTGCCCGTGATTGCCTTCTCAAAAATCGCCGGGTTGGACGTCACCCCTCGTAGGCCATCCTCTTCGATCAACCGAGCAAGTTCGCCACTGGTGAGAAGGCTACGCCGAATATAGTCCAACCAGACCGATTGGCCATACCCGTGTAATGCTTTCAAAGGGTTCATGATTTTTCCTCCCTCACACGCTTCGCATCGCTACCGTAACGCCTCTCCAGTGCCTGGACCTTCTTCAGCCTCAGGCGGTGGCGCTCCTCACCTGTGAAGTCGGCTTCCAGGTACGCCTTCATAAGCTCTCGGGCTAGCTCAGGACCGATCACCCGCCCGCCCATCACCAGCACATTCATATCGTCGTGTTCTACTCCCTGGTGCACCGAATAGGTGTCGTGACAGAGCCCTGCTCGAATACCTGGCAGCTTGTTCGCCGCTACAGACGCACCGACTCCGCTCCCGCAGATCAGAACGCCTCGGTCTGCCAGACCCTCTAGTAAGACCTTCCCGAGGGCCTCAGCATAGTCGGGGTAATCCACCGGATCGGTGCTGTGCGTGCCAACGTCTACCACCTGATGACCGAGCTGGCGCAGAAAGGCTGCCAGGCCCACTTTCATTTCAAATCCCGCATGGTCGGATCCGATTGCAATCCGCATGGCTCACCTCGGTCTTGCTACCTGCGCCTTGGCCGCGGCCACGACCTGCTCTGGAGTGAAGCCAAACTTCTTTTGCAGCTCCCTCAGCGGTGCCGACGCCCCAAAGGTGTGCATACCAATGGTAGAGCCGGCACTGCCGACATACCGTGCCCAGCCAAGCGTGGAAGCCAGCTCCACCGAGACCCGGGCGGTAACGTCCGCTGGCAAAACGCTCTCGCGATAGTCCGGGTGCTTGCTACAGTAATACTCAAAAATCTCCCAGGACGGCATGCTCACCACTCGGGCCTTGATCCCCTCGGCCTTTAGTTTCTCATAGGCCTGCACGCATAGAGATACCTCGCTGCCGGTGGCCAGGAGCAGCACATCGGGTTTGCCGTCGCTGGTATCCGCCAGGATATAGGCACCTCGTCTCACGCCCTCGGCCGACGCGTACTTCGCGCGATCCAGCGTGGGCAGGGCTTGCCGGGTCAGCACGAGCACAGCCGGTTCGTGACGGAGCTGCATGATCACACGCCAAGCCTCGACGACCTCGTTGGCATCCGCCGGCCGCAGCGTGATCAGCCCCGGAATCGCCCGTAAAGAGGCGATCTGTTCCACGGGTTGGTGAGTCGGCCCGTCCTCACCCACTCCTATCGAATCGTGCGTGAAGATGAGGATGACCGGAATTTCCATCAACGCGCTGAGCCGGATTGTCGGCCGGGCGTAATCGCTGAAGATCAAGAAGCCGGAGCCATAGGAACGCACCTTTGACAGGGTCAATCCGTTGAGAATGGCGCCCATGGCATGTTCACGGACGCCAAAGTGCAGATTTCGCCCGCCAGGATTCTCTGAGCTGAAATCCCCTGCCCCATCGAATGTCAGCCGGGTTTTCGTTGAAGGGCTCAGATCTGCAGACCCCCCGAGCAGCCAGGGAACGTTCTGTGCAAGGATGTTGAGGATCTTCCCGGAGGCCTCCCGCCCCGCCAATCCCTTCGGGTCAGCTGGGAACGTGGGTAAGTCTTTGTCCCACCCTTCCGGCAGCTGCCGTTGATTCATCTTGGTGCTATGTTCGGCAAGGGTTGGATATTTGCGCTTGTACTCTTCGAACTTTGCCATCCAGGCCTCACGGAGAGCATGACCACGCTTGCCCACGCCCGACTGGAAATATTCGTGCACCCCATCGGGCACCAGGAACTTGGCGTTCTCGGGCCAGCCATAATGTCTCTTGGCTAGCTTGATTTCTTCCTC
>JBHIAO010000386.1:0-5561 GCA_046758565.1 Anaerolineae bacterium | reverse complement strand
TCCAGGGCCGGCCGCACCAACTGCCCAAGCAATTGCGCACGCGAGGCTGAGAACAGCAGAACTTCTGCCTCGGGCAACATCTCCCGATTGTCCGGATCCAGCAGTACTCGCCGAATCTGATCGCCAATTGGGGTCCCACCGGGTTCCCGAGTCAGAACAACATCGTACCCCCGGTCCTGCAAGTATAAGTAAAGGGCCTGAATCTGGGTCGTCTTGCCGCTGCCTTCAGGCCCTTCAAACGTGATAAACATCTGCTATCGGCTGTCATTGCGATAGATTCGGACGCGCCGGCGCGGTTCCTTGCCGCGACTGTGGGAAATGAGGTCGGCCTCACGAGCTAACTCATGCTGCTGTCGCCGGATGTAGGAATCCTGCGGTCGGAGCTCGACCATGTCCCGTCCCCCGTTCTTGATCTGTTCGATGGCCATCTGGGCTTCTCGCATTGCTTCCTCAAAGGGGTCTTGGGTGGCTTCCAGCCCGAAGATGTCCAGCAAAGCACCTTCCATCTGCGTGACAGTGTTACTTCGCAACACGTAGATGGGCACGCCCATACGCTCCGCCTCGGTGATGGCCTGGGGCCGCTTGCGATAGTAGCTCTTCAAGGTCAGGAGCGCATTGGCATCTCCTAACTCCTCCACAATCACGATTGGCAACGCCAGTGCCTTCGCTGCCTGGCGGAGTCGATTCTGGCTGGCACCATACGGGAAGATTCGTACCGTCTGCAGAAGCGGCCTGGAAGGCTGCCGGCCACGGAACCCGGCCGGCTCCTCAACTGTCGGCTTCAGCACGGCTTCCTCGGTTTGCACCTTGCCGGTTTCGTCGCGATACCGCAACTCCGCCGGCCTGGACCGGCCACGCAGGATCGCGTCGACGGCCGCTGCGACGTCGTGATGTACCGCCAGTCGGTCCCAATCCTGAATCTCAATGACCACGTCGAACGTGGGTGGCTGTTTGCGTTCCAGTACCGACTTCTGCGTCCCGCGCCGCCGAGCCTCCTCGTCACTCAGGGTCACCGACTGAATACCCCCGACCAGGTCGGCCAGCGTCGGGTTCATCATCAGGTTGTCCAGGGTGTTGCCATGAGCCGTGCCCACCAATTGGACACCGCGCTCGGCGATGGTGCGCGCTGCCTCGGCTTCCAGCTCCCGTCCAATCTCGTCGATGACGATTACGTCAGGCATGTGGTTTTCCACCGCCTCGATCATCACCTCATGCTGCAGCAACGGCGTCGGCACCTGCATACGGCGGGCGCGACCAATGGCTGGATGCGGGATGTCGCCATCGCCGCCAATCTCGTTCGACGTGTCGACAATGATCACGCGCTTCTTCTCGCCCAGAATGCGGGCGACCTCTCGCAGCAGCGTCGTCTTGCCAACACCGGGCCGGCCGAGTAGCAGGATGCTCTTGCCAGACTCCACGATGTCCCGCACGATGTCAACGGTACCGTAGACAGCTCGGCCGACGCGGCAGGTCAGCCCCACAATCTGACCAGTTCGGTTTCGAATAGCCGAAATGCGATGCAGGGTACGCGGGATGCCGGCGCGATTGTCACCGCCAAAGGCACCGATCCGTTCCACGACGTATTCAATCTCTGCGGCTGTAATCTCCTTTTTGCTCAGAATGACGTCTTCGTCAAGAAATCGGGCCTCCGGTGGCCGACCCAAGTCCATCACAACTTCCAGTAAATCCAGTCGGTTATTCTTCTCCTGTACTGCCCCGGTAAGAGCCGGTGGCAGGACGTCCAGTAAAACGTCAAGATCGTCAGTAATCTCCTTCATTGAATATCGTTCAACACCTCCGAGTGGGCTGGTGTTGGCCCTTTTCGTCTAGTACTGTGGCTCATCCGAGCCGATGCGGTCGGCGCGGTTTCCACCCTCTCGACCTGGGGAAGAGGTTCAAAGATCTTCTGCCGTACTCGAACCGCGGTCTGCTTTACCAACAAAAATCGTGTCTGGTACTCCTGAAACGCGGCCGCTTTCAAGGCCCCGATTAGGTCGGTCTCGTAGGTGCGTACTGCGCAGTACACCGGCCGCAATCCGTATCTTGCCAGCCGAGCGACGCCCAGGCTGACGAGCGCGTCAGCGTGCTCTGTGTGGTCAGGGTGCATCAGCAGATGCATCCAATGCCCCTGTACGCCCTCGAGTAACCGCAGGTAGGCTGCGATCTCGCCGTTGTGATCCCATACATACTGCTCTTCATGGTTGCCTTGGGCCCAGTCACTTGTAGCAGATTCTCCGATTTGCCCGGGCAGATGCTCCGCCTGCTGAACGAACCGAGGTGCACTCATACAGTACAGCCGGTGAATGCCCCATGCATCCTTGCTTTCCCAAGGCCTCAGCCGGATCGGGCCGGCGGAGATGCCGTTTCCTGTGGGTCGCGGCATCCGAAAGATGTGTTCCTGCGTGTACACGCGGAAACCGACCTTTCGGAACACCTCTGCCTCCGCCTCGGCTTCCGCCGGCAGCTTTGCGAAAACGCGCTGCACACCCCGCGCACCCTGGCCTCGACATAATGTGTCCAGAAGCAACTGCCACGTATGGGGCATGCCGTCATTCCGGGATAGGGCCGGCGCTACAAACGTCAGGTAGTCCTCGGCCGGACTGCGTCCCTGCTGGGCCTGAATGAACCCCGACTGATCCCTGTTCCGGACCACATAGGTCGCGGCACCAAAGGAGTTTAGTGGTATCTGCGACAGCAACGCACTCCACAATGGGGCTCGTGGTCGCAGCACGAGGCTCTCCAGGTCCAGCGAAATGCCTTCATCCTGAAGCGCTCGTATCAGCAAGATATCTCGCACACTAAACGACCTAACCAAGGCGTTCACCTCAATAGTTCATGGAACCGAAACCGGTTTCCCATAATTGTACTATGAACTGCCTTCCCCGACAAATTTTTCTAGTTCTGACTGAACAGAACCCCCAAGAGACTCCGCACATCGACCCAGAAACTCTGGAGTCCCTCCAGCGGGCCCTCTACACACGCCTGCGAGAACCGCTGTTTTCGGAGGTGCGTGAGCGGCTGCTTCAGGAAGCCGCTGAGAAACCAATCCCCCTGTACTATGACCGTTCATCAAAGGTTTCTCTAGCTCGCCGGCCCTGGCGACCACGCAGTCTACATGGCCGGCACGCGTCACCCACCATCGGCCGGCTGTTGGCACCGGGCTAGCGAAAGACCGCCGGCAGCAAAGACCGAAACTCCGGCCGCGGGCCGGCCACCGCCAGATAAATCCCCAGCTCGTCAACCACCGTCGAGACCAGGTTCACTTCCAGATTCAATGCTCCGCCCAGGTCCTGCCACTGCCCTTCCGACTCCGACCAGTGAAAGATGCGAATGTTACGCTCCGTGAGCCTCGGTATCGCAGCGAGGACTTCCTCCTGATAGTACATCGCTAGCGCGGCGGGGCCAGTTAGCGCCTCTGTGGCACGCACGGTGTACGGACCGCCAACTAACACGAACCCGGCCGGCAAGGGGGCCGGCAGCCCACGCGAGGCCAACACCAGCACCTGCGTCCCCTCCGGAGCATGACCGCCCGGCACGATGAGCTGCAGGTTGCCATCGCCCGAGGCCGGATGCAGTGGCGGATACTGATCTTTGTGAATCGGGCCGACCCCACCTACAGCATATGAGGCAATGGTCTCCAGCAGTGCACCTTCACCGTCTACAGCGTTCAGCACCAGGTGCCCTTCTCGAATAGGCTGATTCGGATCGAAGAGCAGAGCGCCGGTATGGTGTCCGTCGTCCGCCTGCGAAAGAGTCGTGGAGATAACCGTCCCCCCGGAGAACAACGACACGTTGAGCGATCCCGCCAGCACTGGGACGTTCGACACCTGGATATCTAGACCGGTCTCGTCGGCACGAGGGTGAGCATCAATCGCAGGAGTCCAGAGGCTGGCGGACAGACGAAGGGGATCACTGGCTTCCAGTGGCTTGCTTCCTAGCTGCCTCCCATCCCATGAGATAGCCACCAGGCGATCGTCACTGTCAGCCCCGCGCACCTCCATCTGGCCCAGAAAGTTCGTCGTTCCCTGGTCGAGCACCTGGGTCGTGCGACCGCCCGTCTGCTTCAAGAGATACAACCGCACCCTTTGAGTCGGCAGCAGCGCACCGCCGGCATCGAGCACGTCCAGAACTGGGTTCGTGGCTGGCGCGATGTTCTCGGCCTCGACCCGAATCGACGGTAGATCCAAGGGCATGAAGTCCGGCCCCGGGTTGACCCCGTGCGAGGCCGGAGTGCGGAAGGTCCAACGCGCCGGCTGCTCGGTATCCCCATAGCTGCCCACCACCGTCTCCCAGTCGGACTCGCCGTAGACGCGCCACTGGGCCGTATTGCGACAGGCGTCGTCCCACGACGCCGTGCCGGCCATAGCCAACTCCGTGGCGTTGTAATGCCAGTCCATCAGCGAGGCGTTGGTCTCCGCGTTGCGGTTGGTCCGAATGGCCGGCGACGTGCAATGCCCGGCCCGCAGTCGCGCGTCGGCGTCGAGGTAGTAGTACTCGTCGTAGAGGTAGAGCGCGTAGTGGGCAAACTCGTGGGCGATGGTACGAAAGCCGTCGGGTTGGTCCCAGGCGCCGGCGGCCCCCGACGTCCGCTGCCAGAAGCGCCCCAGACGCACCTGACCGGGGTAGAAATCCACCGGGCCGTTGGGCGACGCGTACTGGTACGGTCCTGGCCCCGCCGAGATACCACCCACCACGGCCCGCGGCCGCACCTGGTTGGAGATCAGCACCTGGAAGTCGGCGTCGTCCCAGTAACGGCCATCGTCGTAGATGGTGACGGCACCGAAAGCGAACTGGCCGTCGGTGGCGTCGTAGAGGGTGTTTGAAGCCGAGCGGAAGGCGCGAGTCAATTGCTTAAGGTAGGTGTCGAACGGCACGTCCGGATTGGCATCGGCGAAGGTATAGGCATTCCATTCAACGGACACGACCACGTTAAAGAGCACCAACGGCTGATCCCGCCGCACGGTCAGAATCTGCTCACCAGGGGTCGTGACCATGCGCTGATCGACCTGGCCATCGGGCTTTACCTCCAGGCTAGTCTGGTAGATTCGATACGCCCAGGCGTCGTGCGCGTCCTTGTCTGTCGATTTCTCGGACTGGAGCGCCAGCGCTGCCAGGGTATCACCCACTTGCAGAGCTTCGACGCTCAACCGGCCATCGGCGTCGGTGCGGAGCGGATCGCCACTGGTATCGACCAATGGTTCTCCGTTTCGAATGACGACAGCTCCTTCCACCGGCTGGCCGGCTTCGTCCCGTACGGTCACGAAGTTGACGCCCCGCAGTAGACTCACCTCCGTCACCGCGAAGTAGTCGTCGCTGGGGCTGTCGAAATCCATTTGATACTCCAGGTAGCGCCCCACGACATTGCCAGGCAGATCGATGGGATTGGTCGTCGTGAATGCTGACCAGGGTCCGAAGACGCCATCATCGCCGGCGATCCGATAGCGCACGGATACGGTGCCCTCCGATCCTTCCGCGACCCACGCCAGCCGGTTCATGACGAACTCGGACCCCAGGTCGAATTGGTTCGTGAAGCTGCCGTGGCTGGCACTGCCGGCAAGTGG
>JBHIAO010000385.1:0-5567 GCA_046758565.1 Anaerolineae bacterium | reverse complement strand
CAGCAAGCGGCGCCGGCAACAGCCCTGAGCCGGCCTCGAAGTTTTCCCGAGCGCGTCGTACTGTTTGGGGCAGAGCACTGGCTGTTGCTGGCCAATCTGGCTGTCTTCGTCTTTGTAGCACTGCCGGTGTTGGCGCCGTTCCTGGCCGAGGCCGGCCTGGAGCGACCGGCGCTGTGGATCTACAGCGCCTATCGCCTCGCATGTCATCAGTTGCCATACCGGTCCTACTTCATCGGGGGGCCGGCCTTTGATTACTCCGTGGCCGAGATACAGGCTGTCACCGGGGTGAGGGATCCCCTTCTGCTGATGCATCGGCCACTGGTGCGTTCCGTGCTGGGCTCGCAGACGGCCTTCTGCCATCGCGATATCGCCATTTATGCGTCGGTGTTGCTGGCTGGCCTTGTCTTCGGACTGGTGCGTGATCGGCTGAAGCCTTTGCCTTTCAAGATCTTCATCCTCTGTCTGGTCCCCATTGCGGTTGACGGATTCACGCAGCTCCTGGGTGGCATCGTTCCCTTCCTGCCGGTGCGTGAGAGCACCTGGCTCTTGCGAACGGTCACCGGCGCTCTCTTCGGCGTCAGTGGCGTGTGGCTGGCGTACCCCTACATTGAACAGGGCATGCGTGACATACGGCGGTCGATCCGATAGCAATTCGATATTCGGACTTCTTTTTGACCTTTTTTGTCCTCTAGCCTATTGACATTCGTCGGCGCGTCTGTTATAATGTGGGTGCAAAGTTCATAGCGCCAGAAGGGACCCTGGAGTACCATCGAACCCTCGAATGCGATCTAAGCCTCGCCCCCACAGGTTGTGAGATGCTAGACGTCCACAGCAAACCCACTGAGTGAGGACCGCAAAAAGATCGCATGTAGAGGTCAACATCGCAGTCGAAATCCCAGGGTTCTTTCTGTGTGAGAATGTGAGGCCCGGTCAGGATGACCGGGCTTTTTTATGGCGTTACTCCGCAACATTTGCGTTGTCCGCGAGAATCTTGGCTCCGTGATGCGTGATGCGTGAGTTACACGCGGGCTTTCTCACGGATCACGCATCACGCCGATAGCGGTTTGGTTGCGGCCGCGCCGCTTTTACCCTAATGCCCTTTTTATTGACAGGCTGCGGTTCGGTCTCTGAGCGCGCTGAGGATCAGGGGTCGGGCATCTCGCCTAAGAGTGCTGCTGTGAACTGTACGTGCTTATGGCTGATGGCCCCAGGCTGGAACTCACTGGGTGGCAAGCCGACAGTGGTAGGGCTATTAGAGCAACTACCCAACATGAACCCACTGTAACTGGCCGGCAAGTCAGCGCTGACGGTGACCCCATCCGAGGCATCAAAACCAGCGAAGTACACCATACCCTGCGATGTTGTCAGGAGCGTGCTACTCGCTCCATTCGAAAAGCTTAGTGTTACGGGTACGTCCGACAACGAGATGTCGACGCCGCCCTGGAAGGAACCGTCACATCCAAAATCAATGAATACGTGGGCCGTCAGTTTGTCGTGCCCTGACGGGGTCGGAGTCGGAGGCGCCATGGTCTCGAAGGCGATGGACTCTACGTCGTTGTAAGGGATGCCGTAGTCGGTGGAATCGATACGGCAAGCGTTGAAATCCGCCTCAAATACACGTAGGGTGCTATCTGGCGCATTGTGCCAGCCCCCAATCAACGTACCGTCGGGGCGGAAGTCCAGCGCCTCGGCGGGAGACGGCAGGAAGTGCCTGCCACATAGTCGCTCAGCCGTCTCACTAGCGGGATCCCAGCGATAGAGCTTGCCGCCCTGTGAGCCATAGAGAAAGTCTCCCGCGAAATCCCAGGCCAGCCCCTCCCAGTTCTTGCCAACATTCTGACCTTCCGCTGACCACTGCAACGTGGTACTGGCGTCTATCAAGTTTACCGTAAGCAAGCCTACGTTCTGCTGGAACGCCCATAGCGTGCCATCGGGATGGAAGGACGCTGACACGATCTCACGGGAGCCACCAGTACTTGTGTCGCCCACGAGGGTTAGGTCCCCAGTGTCTTTGTCAATCACGAAGAGACTGCCATCCTGGTTACCGCCTCCGCCGGCAATGCCATAGAGTACGCCAGTGTCTGGATGGATATCTATAGCCTCCACATCGAACTTCTCATAGACTGGTCCCAGTTGCTCGACTACCCCCGAGTCCAGGTCCAGTCGGAAGAATTGACTGTCGCGGTCACCTGCATCATGTACGCCATACATGACGGATGCAGTTGACTGTGCAAAGATGCTGTCGTTGAATACAAACGGCGATAGAAGTGTGAGGCACAGCAAGCTAGCAACTATCCACATGCTACGAGACATAGATCCACTCCTTTCTTGGTGGGGTTTCTGAGCAGACATGGAGGTTCGATGTGACCTGGTTCCAATGGTTGTCCAGCTACCCCCAATAATAGTGGCTAGACCTTACGTCTCGAATTACGAAATCGCTACCTCAATATAAGTGGCAGGCGAAGATGATATCGTGCCGGCCCGATAATCAGGACCGAACCTCCGTCGGCTGTGCCTGGAATGCGCTGGCCTGACGGATCTTCAAACGACGCTACTGGGTCTCGGGAAAAGTTCACAGTCGCTTCCGTTGTGCCAGGCGGGCTGCCCACACTTAGCGTTATGGAGGCAATTATGCGGTCTGACAGCGAGCTTAAGGGCGGGAAGAGGTCAGTGATGAGAAAATCTAGTTCGCCGTCGGTGTCGGCTTCATCAAAGTTGACCGAGGCGTTAAACGAGCCTGGTAGGTTGAGGGTGACTGCCGAGGGGATGCTGTCCCCGTCGGTGTCTGTTGGGTCGAAAGTGAGCCAGGTATTATCGTAGTCTACTGAGAAGGTCAGGTTACTGATAGCGTTGCCATTGGCTGCGAGGCTAATGGGCAATTTTACACTGCCACCGGGCCACGCCGGTACCTGGTCTGGGATGGTGAGCACAGGACCTTCGGCCGGCTCCAGCGTAGGCGACGGCATTGGTGTAGCACTCGGCGCCGGCGTAGTCGGCATTGGTCCTGGTATCTCCCCGGCGCCTACCTGGCGCGGATCCCAGAGGGTATCGATCGTCAGCGGTGGGCTCACCGCATTCGCGATGGGCGGCCAAGGCACGAGCTTGTAGTTCTGGTTAGCAGTAGGGTGTGTGTTGTCGTGATCCTGGGCAATGAAGACGCCTTGGGGAAAGGCAGGTCCTAGTGGGAAGTTGGTGACGTCAATTCCGTCCGTGCCCGATACACCGTCGATGCCGTTGCCGGCTGCGATCTCAAAGGTGGTCATGTACTCGTTATTCCCTTCGCGCCGGTAGATCACGAACTCGTTGCTCCCCTGGCTGGAGGCGATGAGGTAGCCAGTGCCATCGCTCCCATGATAGATGGTGAGACCCTCAACCTCGCCTGTTAGGTGTCCCCCAGGACCGATTTGGTCTACCTGGGTGCGCGCTGTCTCGTCTCCCGGCTCAGCTCCGTACTTCCAGATGCCCACAGTTTCCTCGCCGACGTACAGGAGAGCAAACTCATCGTCGGCGACACAGCCCTCGGTCTGGGATCCCACGCTAAAGGAGCGCACCCGCGTGGCGTCCACCTTGCCGCTGTGGTTAGCGAAAAGCTCCCACTGCTCCACGTCGCCGTCCGTGTCATTGACGATGAAGTAGTACCTGCCGGTGATGGGGCTGCGGTACATGCACGAGCCGTAGGCTTCGTCAATGCCCACCTGGATAATGCCAGCGGCCACGTTTTCGAGCAGACGCGTGGTTGGATCTACCTTGTAGATGGCGATCGAGTTATTCGTCCGATTGCCGGCTGTGATGAGCGCCACAGACTCTCCCCCGAGCGGAAAATTGTACCGGATGTCCACGTTATTCATCTTGCCGTCCGGCAGGTATTGGAGTTGATGGCCGGTCAGATCGTAAACGGCGAGTCCGCCTCGCTTGTCGGTGCCGATTATTGTACTCTGGGCGGGGTCTGTGGGGTGGATCCAGATGGCGAGGTCGTCGGCGGCGTCACCGCCGTGCGGCACAGGATCGGTCTCGACCGTTGCTGCGATCTGGCCGGTCGGCGTCGGCGTGCCGGTGGGCGTTCGGGCGTGCGTGGCTGTCGGTGTAGGTATGACTGTGGCGGTTGGACTGGCAGTGCCCAGCCCGAGGTAGTTATGAAGGTAATAGCGTGTGTCCGAATCGCTGGCGAGAACCACCAGCCCGGTTCTGCTGTTCAAATTCTGCTTGGTCGATGTTGGGTTGCTGATTTTCACGTCCATTGCGCTTTCAATAAACGGCTCCCCCGGTCCCTCTGGAAATTGGATATCGTCCATGTCCGTGGTCTTGTAGTAGATAGCCCTGCCGCCCTCCGAAGTCGTGGTGAAGACATACAGATCGCGATCTTCGAGATCGATCAGCAGGAGCGGACGGGTTTGGCCCTCGGCACCCCGGCTAACGGTATGGGTTTCCCATTCGCTGGACGACGCACACTTGCCACTTGTGCAGGCTAACAGCACAATTCGAGGCTCCAGGCCACCAGTAAGAGACGTTTTCACGACGGCGAACACGCCCCCTGCGGGGTCAGCCTGCACCGACTTAAGGTTGATGTGGTCGTCGGCGGAAACGGTGTAGATGCTGCCACTTTGCCAAGCTTCATCGGGGGCGCCATCGGCATGTGCCGCAAAGTACATCTTGTTCGTATTTTGATTGCTCCACATCACCCCGATGTGCCCATCAAAGGTGATGATCGAGGAAATGTCGTCCACCGTCAGGTTATTCGCGTCCGGGACGGGCAGCACGAACGGTGTGCTCCAGGCGCGATCGTCGCCGGTACTGTGGTTCACCATCACCTGTTGGTTCTCGATGTACGTTACCCATAGCGTGTCCGTCGTATCCTTCGCTATTGTCAGCGTCTCCGACCTGCCTCGGGTCACATTCACCGGAAACCCGTCATCCAGACTGTAGGTCTTCGATCCTGAGTCGTAGCTGTAGCGGTACAACCGGCCCCACCAGGAAGGATCGTCGCCCGGTGGCCCACCCTTCACGATGAGGTGCGATGCTACATATAGGTGCGTACCGTCCCACATCGTGTCTGCTCGGCTCTTAGCCCGCTCGTCCAGAAGCGTCCTCGTATCCACCCACGTTTGGGTCGCCGGGTCAAGCCGATAGATATGATAATCTGCCACTACATCGTTGCACAGACTGCCCCACCAGAATCCGTCGTTGAACCACAGCTTGCTCTCCGACTTCTCCGCGGTTGGATTCGCGCTACAGCTATCGTCATAGGCGAAGTCACGGTAGCCTGCATCAACCTCATGATCGGCGCGTGCGACGGGTGTGTTCCCCACATCGAAGCTGTCGACGATCACCAGACCGATGGCGACCACAATACAGAAGTTAATCCAACGACGCATTGAGTGCGGTAGGTGAGTCACCAAATTCATATTATATTCTCTCCAGTTCACTCACGGGTTATCCGCTCACCCAGGCTGAAACAACTACAGTTCTGATCAAGCTTGCTCTGATCGGTGCACATTTGATCGGTTGGCTAGCGGTTACGCATAACGAGAGGTAGGTGGATCAGGCCTCTGTCGAGGATGGTCAGTGTG
>JBHIAO010000384.1:0-5571 GCA_046758565.1 Anaerolineae bacterium | reverse complement strand
ATCGGGTCGATCATCTGGTTCGAGCCCTGCAGCGACAGGGCGTGTGGCCCCTGGTCGATCTGCCAGGTAGAGAGCCGTCAAATGCTGCGGCGTTCGACTTCGGCACAGCAGCCTATGCGTGGGTGGCCGGCCAGGTGTACGCCAAACTGAGTCGGTGGATCGAGCTTCCCCAGCCGATGCCGGCGGCTGTTCTGGATGATCTGGCGACGCCCTCGAGCCCGGAGACGTATGCTATTGCCCGTCAGGTTGTCGACGACGCCATCGGCCGGCTGGCTGACGCGATGGATGGATGGGCGCGGTACCCGATGCCGGGCGTCGGTTTGCCGCCCGAGGATACGCTGCCGTTGATCGAGAAGGCGATCACGGCGGGACGGACCCTGCAGATGACGTATTGGACGGCCGGCCGTGGCGAGCGAACCGTCCGCACCGTCGATCCTTATCGGATCGAGTGGCGGGACGACGTTCCGTATCTGGTTGGCTATTGTCACGAGCGCCAGGCGGAGCGGGTGTTTCGGGTGGACCGGATTCAGGAGTTGGAGGTCGGTTAGTTGGATGGCTGGTTGGCTGGTTGGTTGGTTGGCTGGCTGGTCGGTTGGTTGGCTGGCTGGCTAGTTGGCTGGTTGATTGGGCCGGAGTCCTGCCTCGACCAATCGGTCCTGGATGAAGGCTCGCTGCGCTTCCGTCAGTGGCGGGTCTGGATCTGACCGATAACCCAACCGGTGGCGAAAGTTACGTGCCTCGTAAATCGTCGTGTAGGCTGCCTGGAGGGGGAGGGGAACGTGTTCGCCCGGCGCGACGAGCGGCAGCGGCGTATCCGGGATGGGATCGGCCAGACCAAAGGACCAGACGCGGCTCTGCGGTTGCTCGTCAGCCCGACTGACCAGGATGTGGTAGGGTTGGTCAGGGAGCGTCGAGACAGTGCGCTGACCCCAGCGCAGCAAATCAACTTCAAGCAAGTGCACTCCGCCACTCAGCAATTCGCGCCGCTTCATCAAATACCGCGCCCGCTTCTCTGAGCCGCCTGTTTTATTGTTGTAGGATAGAATCTCAACGACGGTGACTAAGCGCTCCGTGTCCGCCTCGCGTATGAAGATCGCGCTTTCTTCTTCCTCTTCTTCCACGTCTGGTGCAACCGTGATTGTCGCGGTCGCTTCTGCAACAGGCAAACCGATGCCGGCTGGTTCGGCTTCCGGTGGGTAGCGCGTTGTCATGACCTGAATGTCTGGGAACACAGTACGTTCACTGCGAACCTGCAAGCTCGGCTCCACGTCCACGTAGTAGGCCGGGGCCAGCAGAGGTGGCAACTGATGTGTACTTAGCTCGCCGATGAGCTGCGTATGGATGCCCTTCCACAGGTGTCGCGCCTCCGTGTAAGGGTCCATGCCTGGAAATGGTGATGGCATCTGCATAACCTCAACCGGGTCAAGAACCGCGGATTGACAGGAATGCGCGGATGGGTAGACCAATCACGATGAATATACCCTGCTTGATCCCTTTCGTCAAGCCAGCGAGGACGAAGGGCACGCCACAGCGCTATATCAGGTAATAATCCTCGCGCACGGGATCCCTGGGCCGGCCCAGCCGGCGCATTTTGCGCATGCAGGTTTCACACAGGAAGTAGAATCGCACGTCGTCCTTCTCCGGTTTGACGATCTTGCTGAGCCGGCTCCTCAGACGCCGGTATTGCTTGACTGACAGATCGCACTCGAAGACGCTGTATTGCACGTGCGCGCCAAAGTTCTTCAAAGTCTTCATGACTTTGAGACGCCGCTTATCATCCGGTATGTCGTAACTGACAACCACGAACATGGTTTAGTCTCCTGGTCTGTTAGTCAGTTAGTCGATTGGTCTGTTGGTCTGTTGGTCGATTGGTCGGTTAGTCAGTTGGTCGATTGGTCTGTTGCCCGACTACCTGACTAATCGACCACTTGACTACCCGACTAATCGACTACTTGACTAACGGTGGCTGTAGGGCTTCATTGGCCAGGGCGTCGGCGAGTTGGTTGCGCTCACGCGGGATGTGAGTGTAGGTGACGATGGGGATGCGCCGGGCCAACTGGCAGGCGCGGCGATGCCACTTGCGCAAGTCAGGGCTGTGAACCTGGAACCGACCCTGCATTTGATAGACCACGGTTTTGCTGTCGGAGTAGACGTGAACAGCCTGGGGCTGCTCCTCGGCCAGGGCTTCCAGGGCCAGGCACAGGGCAGCATATTCGGCTTCGTTGTTGGTCATGCCTTTCACGCGCCGGCTGAGCCAGCGAACGATCCGCCCGCGCTCATCCCGCACGAGCACGCCCAGGCCGGCCCTGTATCCGTCTTCGGTCAGGGCGCCGTCGGCTTGGACGATGTAAGTCCTACTATTTCGGTTGAACCAGCGCATAAGGTTTCCTCGTATTGCGTACTGCGTAATAGATCACAGGTTGGAAGGTCCTAACCTGGCTCGGTCAGAGACCGGCCAGAGCGAGTGGCCGCCGGCCAGAGCGAGTGGCCGCCGGCCAGAGTTTCACGTTTCACGTTTTACGTTTTACTTTATGGTCATCGGCACATACCGTTCGTCCTTACCCAGGATGACGCGGGCCAGCCGGCGCGCCTGGAGCTCGAAGCAGCGGCGGTAGGTGGTGTTCTGCTGGGCCAGGGGATGGTAAACCTGGGTGTTGATGCGTTTCTCGTACTCCCGCACCACGAGCTCGCAGGCGGCGTCTGACAGTTGAATCGGGCGCTTACGGTTTCGGGTGCGCTCGAAGTCCTCGTCGGTCAGCAGCCGCCGGTTGACGATGTCCAGCACCATGGGATCGACGATGATGGGTCGGAATTCCTCCATGATGTCCAGCGCCAGGGAGGGCCGGCGATCCTCGATGGCGTGGAAGAATCCGAGGAACAGATCGAGGCCCACCAGGTGTACGCCGGCGGTGACGTCCTTGCGCAGCATGCCGTAGCCGAAGCCGAGCAGGGCGTTGACGGGGTCGGGGGCCGGATAGAATTCCCGCCGCTGGAACCCCAGGTCTTGCTGCAGCAGCAGCTTGAACGCGCCGAAGTAGTAAGCGCCGGCCTTGCCCTCGTAGCCCCGCAGGGAGTCGACGTTGTCGGCTTTCCGGGCAGCGCCGATCATCTGGCCGATTCCCCCGATGGCGGACCGCACCTGCCTCTCCCTGGCTCTGTCGGTGATCGTTGCCGCCTGACGCTCCAGAATGGTACGCTGATTCGTCAGCTTGCCGACGACGACTTCGCGCGCCACCGCCAGGCAGAAGTCCTCCTGGCTCATCTTCTGGTACTGGGTGAATCGCAGGCGGGCCAGCCGGCTGGGTCCCGTGCCGGCCAGGCGGAAACGGAAGGACCAGTTGATGGTGAAGAAGGCCACATCGACGCCGGCACTCATCAACGCAGCGGCGGCCGGCGTTGTGACTTGAACGTTGCCGAGCACGACGAGCTGGTCCACGTGGATGAGGGGGACGTCCTCGAGTTCGCTGCCGTTCTTGGTGACCACGATCCGCTCGCCCCGCTTGCGCACGACGGCGCCTTGTTCACGAACGTATACCGTTGCCATAAAAGTCCTCCATTCACAATTCACAATTCAGAATTGACAATTCACAATTAGATCCGGAAGATCTCATTCCTCAAGAAAAAGTGCCCCAAGAACCTGAAACCCTCGTCGAAGTGCACGATCTGGGTTTTGTCCGGATGCAGCTCCAGGCGTAGGCCGGCCAGGGCACGGCCGGCATCCTTGTACGCCTGGCGAGCCTGCTGCCTGCGCCGGCACAGGATCAGCAGATCATCAGCGTAGCGCACCAGGTGGTACCCTTGTTTGATGATCCGCTGGTCAAATTCGTGCAAATAGATGTTACACAACATGGGCGAGAGGACGCTGCCCTGGGATGCGCCGGCCCGGGCCGGCCGGCCGTCGATGGAGTTGAAGATTTCGGCATCCAGCCAGCCGCGGATCAGTCGCAACACGGTTTTGTGGCGCACGCGCCGGCGGATGAGGCGCATGAGGATGCCGGCGTCGATCCGGTCGAAGCAGTCCTGGATGTCCGCGTCCAGCACCCAGCGGCGGTTGGCTTCGCGATGCAGCCGGACCCGCTCGACGGCATGGGCCACACTGCGGCCGGGGCGAAATCCGAAACTGCAATCCAGGAACACCGGCTCGAAGATGGGCTCCAGGTACTCGTACACCACCCGTTGCGCCACCCGGTCGCGCAGCGCCCACATGGCCAGCGGGCGCAGACCGCCGTTGGGTTTGGGCACCAGGACCCGCCGCACGGGCCGGGGTTTGTAGGTGCCCGAGACCAGCTCCCGTTGAAGCTCAGTCAGATGGCCATCCAGATCGCGTTCAAACCCCCGGATGCTGATTCCATCTACGCCCGGACCGCCTTTGTTAGCCCGCACAGCCCGCCAGGCGCGCTCTAGGGCCTCGCGGGAGAAAAGGCCGGGAAGCTCCTCCGGTTGTGGTCCAGTGCGCCAGCGTGACAAAAGACGATTTAACATTGAGTTCACTCCTTGTTAGTGCGTGTGGCGTATTGCGTGCAACACTACAACGGATTAGGAATGGAACGGATTCATTTGCCCTTCTGCTCCTGCGCCCCCCTGCACCGCTGTTCGATCACGCAGCCAGCCCAAAGCCCCACCAGGGACCTTTAGCACGGGGGCACCGTCCTGCGCTCTTTCGAAATAGGTGACGGCTGCCCAGCCGATGAGCCAGGTGCTGCTGGCGCTCAATGCGCCACTCAAGAGCCAGCCCAGCACTGGTATCAGCTTGATCAATTGCTGCGCCAGGTAGCGCAGACCCAGACCACCCAGGAGGGTCATCAGTACTTCGCGACCTGTCCCCGAGACGATGGTGCTTAGCCCCGCGCGGCCACCAACGTCAGCACTACTGCTCAAAGGCCTGTCGATATGGCCACGACCGTACATGGCGGCCAAACGCATCACCAGATGCATTTGGGTTATCAGTTGGAAAGGGACATCCAGGAGCGGCATTGGCTCCACTCCCAGCAAGCCGCACATCAACGCGGATCGCCGAATCAGGCGGGCGGCAGCTTGCCGGCGACAGGCCGCCACCTCGCGCCCCAGCGGCACCGCGAGCGATGGGTTCAGGTCGAGTATCTGCGGCAGCAATACGTCGTAAACACAGGTGCCGTCGCGAGCAGAGACCGCCACGACGGGGGATGCCAGGCGCCGGCGCAGGTCTTGTGCCACCTGATCGCAGTCATCGCCCAGGAGGTCGATCTTGTTGAGCACGACCAGGATGGGGCAGCCGGCGGCCCGGATGCGGACGAACCACTGGTAATCCACCGGGCGCAGGCCGGCAGCGCCGTCGATCACAAAGATGACGAGATCGACGTCCACCAGAGACCAGAGAGCTGGTTCCAGCGTGTGCCAACCATCCTGCGCGTAGGCCGGTCCGTCGTAGAGTCCATCGCCGTATGGGAAGTCGTAGCTGCGGACGGGATTGGGCCGGCTTTCGACGTTGGGTAGATCGATGAGGGTGAATAGTCCCAGGGATTCCTCAGCCGGCTCGTAGACGTCGCGCGCGTCATGCTGGACGGCTGACACCTCCCAGCCCTGCAGGCAGTT
>JBHIAO010000383.1:0-5574 GCA_046758565.1 Anaerolineae bacterium | reverse complement strand
AAGTTCCGGTCCTCTATTGACAAGTAAACGCAAGTAGTCGGAAGTCTCAGTGAACGAAACGCGGCGTAGACTCTTCCCCGAGGAGCGTTGGGAGCGCATCGCGGCCCTCGTTGAGCAAAACGGCCGGGTGTCGGTGGATGAACTCAGCACCCTCTTTGACGTATCCAAGGTGACCATCCGCGGTGACCTGGACGAACTGGAGCGTCGGGGGATCCTCTCACGCACCCACGGGGGCGCCGTCGCCGTCGACGCTGACAAGGCTGAGCTGACCTTTAAGTACCGAGAGCGCGTCAACATTGACGAGAAGAGCCGGATTGGCGAAGCTGCCGCCGTCCTCGTAAGCCACGGTGATGCCATTGCCCTCGACGCCAGCACGACAGCGCTGCAAGTGGCTAAACGCATCAAAGACCGGCACGAGCTTACCGTGGTGACAAACGGCATCTACATTGCCCTCGAGCTGGAAGATGCTCCCGATGTGACGGTGGTGATGCCTGGCGGTATTCTGCGCCGGGGTTCGGCCTCCCTGGTAGGTAAGCTAGGCGAGGAAGTGCTCACCAAGTTCAACATCCAGAAGGGCTTCTTTGGCGCCAAAGGCGTCACCCTGAGCGAGGGCCTCACCGATGTCAACACCTTCGAAGTACAGCTCAAGCGAGCGATGGTGCACGCGGCCAAACAAGTGATTGGTATTGCAGACCACACAAAATGGGGCCGGGTCGCCTTCGCCTCTTTCGCTTCCCTGGACCAGCTTGACATGATCATCACCGATGTGGAGGCTCCCGAAGATATGGTAGCCGCGATACGTGAGCGGGGGATCGAAGTCAGGCTGGTCTGACTATCATCAAGTTTGATGATTGGTCACTACTCAGGCTGCTCGCCAAATCCGATGGTTGATGGAACTCGAGAACTTACATGAGCGAACCCATCCTGAAACTCCAGAACATCAGCAAGGCCTTTCCTGGCGTGCAGGCTCTGGAGAAAGTGAGTTTCGACCTCTATTCGGGCGAAGTTCACGCTCTGGTGGGCGAGAACGGGGCCGGCAAATCGACGCTGATCAAAGTCATCACCGGGGTTCACCAACCGGATGCCGGTGAGATCGTCTTCCAGGAGCGGCAGGTGACGTTTCCCAACCCCCTGACGGCTCTGCAACATGGCATCGCGGCCATCTATCAGGAGCCGACACTGTTCCCCGACCTGGACATCGCCGAGAATATCTTCATGGGTCACCAGCCGGTTGACGCGGTCACCCGGCGCATCAACTGGCGGCAGATGTATGCCGAGGCAGAACGGCTCTTAGGTGCCCTGGGAGTCACTCTCAACCCGCGAACGCGTGTACGAGGGCTGAGCGTGGCAGATCAACAGATGGTTGAGATCGCCAAGGCCCTCTCCTTCAATGCCCAGGTGTTGATCATGGATGAGCCGACTTCGGCACTGACTCTTCGAGAGGTGGCGGAGTTGTTCCGCATCGCCCGACAGCTACGCGACGCGGGAACCGCCATCGTCTTCATCTCCCACCGTCTGGAGGAGGCCTTTGAGCTGGCAGACCGGATTACCGTCCTGAGGGATGGGCACCGCGTGGGTACGCGGTTGGTGAAAGAAGTCACGCCCGACGATGTCATCCATATGATGGTCGGACGTACCCTGGCTGACCTGTTCCCCAAGCAAGAGGCGGCACTCGGTGAACCCCTTCTCCGCATAGAAACATTAACCAAGGCAGGTGCCTTCTATGATGTTTCCTTTGAGCTGCATCGCGGCGAGATTTTGGGCCTGGCCGGATTGGTCGGGGCAGGGCGGAGCGAGGTGGCACGAGCCATTTTCGGGGTGGAGCCGGCTGACGGCGGTAGGATTTGGCTGGATGGGCGCGAGGCACTCATTCACAGCGCCAAGGATGCCCTGGCCATGGGTATTGCCTATGTACCGGAGGACCGGCAGCAGCAGGGGTTGGTCCTGCCTATGAATATTACTCACAACGTGACGCTGCCCATCCTTCAAACGTTCGCCCGCTTGGGGTGGGTGGATCGGACGGCTGAAAAGACTGTGGCCGAGGAATACGCCCAACGGCTGGATGTACGCGCGGCCGGGTTGTGGCAGCGGGTGCGCCAGCTCTCCGGTGGCAACCAGCAGAAGGTGGTTCTGGCCAAGTGGCTGGCCACACGTCCCCACATCCTGATCTTGGACGAGCCGACGCGAGGGATTGATGTAGGGACAAAAGCGGCCGTGCATAAACTCATGAGCGAGCTGGCCGGGCAAGGGATGGCCATCCTGATGATTTCGTCGGAACTACCTGAAATCCTGGGGATGAGCGATCGCGTCCTGGTGATGTACGAGGGCCGCGTCACAGGACAGTTCACCCGGGCCGAAGCGAGCCAGGAGAAAATCATGATGGCCGCAACTGGCCAGATGAAAGAGGCGATGTGATGGGCTTGGGAGGCGCTCAGGCACGTCGCAATTTTCTTTTGCTCATCGCCGACGTCCGCGAGGTAGGCATTGTCCTGTTCATCGTCGTACTGGTCCTCGCTGTCAGCCTGCGCAGCCCTTACTTCCTCACCGTAGAGAACTTCCGTGACATCCTGCTGGACATCGGTGCACTGTCCATTGTGGCTATCGGGCAGACCATGGTCATTCTGACGCGCGGAATAGACCTGTCGGTGGGGTCGGGGCTGGCGCTGTCAGGGATGATTGTGGGCATGACGATCAGTGCCAACTGGGGCATCCCGCCTCTGGCCGCTCTGGCGATGGGCACAGGGCTGGGCATTGTCCTGGGTGCCTTCAACGGTGCCGTCGTGACCAAGGGCAACGTGCCTCCCATCATTGCCACCCTCGGCACGTTGAGCATTTATCGAGGGTTGGTGTTCGCCATCAGCGGTGGTGCCTGGGTGGACGCCCACGAGTTGCCCAATGACTTCAGGGCTTTCGCGCAGGCTTCGCCTTTTGGGATCCCTAATCTTGTGCTGATGGCTCTGATCGTAGCGCTCGTGGCGTATTACTTTCTGAACCACACGCGATTGGGAAGGGAAATCTACGCTGTTGGCAGCAACCCCCTGGCCGCCCAGGTGGCGGGTATCCGCGTCAACTACGTCCGGTTTCTGGTTTTTGTGGTCTCGGGCGCGTTGTACGGCATGGCCGGCGTGTTGTGGGTCTCACGCTACGCCTCTGCTCAGAGCGATTCGGCCATGGGGTTTGAGCTTCAGACGGTTGCCGCTGCCGTGGTCGGCGGGGTGAACATCTTCGGTGGGTCGGGGACGGTGCCAGGGGTCTTGTTGGGCTCGTTGCTGCTCGGGATCATCATCAACGCTCTCAACCTGGTGCGCATCTCCCCCTTCTGGAAGCTGGCGGTCCAGGGATTGGTGATCCTCCTGGCCGTGGTGACCGACGCGCTGATCTCACGGCGCCTGGTGCGTGCCCAGGCCGAAGGGAGGGTGTTGTGACGTCAGGTACTGTAGCAGGCCGGCCACGGTTGGGATTGACCGCACTACTCCTGCGCTGGGAATGGTTGTTGGTGCTGCTCCTCATTCTGGCCTGTCTCATCAATGCCACAGTGTCGCCGTACTTTCTCGATGTGCGCAACCTGTTCGATATGACCTTCAATTTCATGGAGCGCAGCATCATCGCGCTGCCCATGGCCTTCATCATCGTCAGCGCCAATATTGACCTCTCCGTGGCTTCCGCTCTCGCGATGTCCGCTGTACTCATGGCGGTGAGCTTCAAGGCGGGGCTCAACATCTGGCTGGCAGCCCTCTTGGGTCTGGCCATTGGTGCTTTGGGAGGGCTGGTTAACGGCGTGCTCACAGCCAAGGTGCGCCTGCCTTCGCTGGTCGTGACGCTGGGTACCTTTGCCCTCTACCGGGGTGTCGCCTTTGTGGTGCTGGGGGACAAGGCGGTCACAGGCTTCCCGCCGGAGTTCACCTATCTAGGTCAAGGTTACATTCCGGGCACGCCCGTTCCGGTGCCATTGGTTATCTTCGCCGTGCTGACTGTGCCGTTCGGTCTGTTGCTTCACCGGACGACTTTCGGGCGTTTTGTGTACGCCATCGGTAGCAACGAGCAAGCCTGCCGCTACTCCGGCGTGGCCGTAGGTCGGATCAAGATCATCCTGTTTGTGATGTCCGGCTTCATGTCGGCACTGGCGGGGATCATCCTGGCGGCCCGTTTCGGCAGCACCCGGCCAAACATCGCAACTGGCTTTGAGTTGGACGTGATCACGGCTGTTGTCCTGGGGGGCGTGGACATCTTCGGTGGTGAAGGGAACATGGTCGGCGTGGTGTTGGCCCTGTTCTTAATCGGGGTGGCTCGCTTTGGGATGAGCCTGAAGAACGTGCCTGGCCAGGTACAGACCACAGTGATTGGTGCGCTCCTCATCTTGGCGATCCTGCTGCCGCAGCTCCTGCGACGCCTGGCGAGGGGAGAGGGCTAGATGGCTAGATGGCTAGATGGCTGGGCGTTCTGGCCGGTCTCGGACCACGCCAGGGCACGGTCTGGAGTAGTGGGGTGACAACGTGAAACGTAAGACGTGATGCGTGATGCGTGAATTATCCCTCACGCATCACGCGTCACGTATGGTGCATGGTCAGAGTTCGTCAATGGAGAGGAGGTGGTAGCCACACGTAAGTGCATGTATGTCGCCCCGAAGAGCAACCAACAGCGCACGTCTATTCTAAAGAGGAGGAAAGTACGATGAAGCGTCAACTCGTGTTGTGGCTTGGTGCATTGGGCCTGGTCTGCGGACTGCTAGCGGCGTGCGTGGCCCCAACTCCCCTTCCGGCCCAGCCGGCCGCCGCCAAAGGGTACAAGATCGCCGTTGTGGTCAAGAACCTGGGCAACCCCTTCTTCGAGGCGGTGGATCGAGGGGCCAAGGAGGCCGCTGCGGAACTGGGTGATGAGATCATCTTCCAGGGTCCGGCGACCCCCACGGCCGAAGGGCAGATCGAGATCATTGATGCCCTGATCGCCCAGAAGGTAGATGCCATCGCCGTATCGGCCAACGACCCCGACGCGCTGGTCCCGGTGGCCAGGAAGGCCATGGATGCCGGCATCGTCGTGATCAGCTTCGACTCAGGCATTGCGCCGGCTGGCCGGCAACTGCACGTCAACCAGGCAGACATGGAAGCCATTGGCCGGGTCGAAGTCCAGATGCTGGGCGAACAGCTCGGCTACGAGGGTCAGATTGCCATCCTCAGCGCTGCCTCCACCATGACGAACCAGAACACCTGGATCGAGTGGATGAAGGAGGAGCTGAAGGACCCGAAGTACGCAAAGATGGAGCTGGTGGGCGTTGTCTACGGCGATGACCTGCGAGAGAAGAGCTACAACGAGGCCCAGGGGCTGTTCAAGTCGTATCCTGACCTCAAGGGCATCATCTCCCCGACTACCGTGGGCATTGCCGCGACGGCCCGAGCGCTCCAGGATGCCGACCTATGCGGTCAGGTCAAACTCACCGGGCTGGGGCTGCCCAGTGAGATGGCCGAGTACGTCAAGGCCGGCTGCTGTGATTCGTTCGCTCTGTGGAATCCAGTGGATCTTGGCTACATGACGGCCTACACTGCCCATCGCTTGCTCAGCGGCGAGATCACCCCTAAG
>JBHIAO010000382.1:0-5588 GCA_046758565.1 Anaerolineae bacterium | reverse complement strand
GTTCTGTCGATTTTTGACAAGAACGAGCGTTGCGTGTATAGTTGTTTGAGCAGGAATTATGGTTCCAGGAGACGAGATTGAAAAACCTTCCCCCACTGAGCCGGCAACTACCTCACGGCGTCAAGGATTTGTTCCTCGATGAAGCGGCAAATGTCGCCAAGATTGAGAATCGGCTCCGCGATCTGTTTCCCCGCTGGGGGTACAGCCAGATCATTCCACCTACGTTTGAATACTACGACAGCTACTCCGCCGGCGCTGGCGAGGAACTGCGCGAGCAGATGTATCGCCTGTTCGACCGCGATGGGCGTACGCTGGCTTTGCGGCCAGATCTGACGATTCCCACGGCGCGCATCGTCGGAACCAAGCTTTTCGATCAACCGATGCCGCTGCGCTTGTTTTACGTCGAGAACGTATTCCGCTTCGAGGAACCCCAGGCCGGCCGGCAGCGAGAGTTCGCCCAGGCCGGAATCGAGCTCATCGGGGCAGCCACGTCTGAAGCCGATGCCGAAGTCCTGGCGCTGGCCATCGAAGCGTTGCGCGCCGTCGGCGTGACCGACTTCCGAATCAGCCTGGGGCAGATGGCCTACTTTCGCGCCTTGCTGGCGGATCTGCACCTCTCTCCCCAGGCTGAGAGTCAGATTCGCGCTGCCGTCGATCGGCGCAACAGCGCAGCACTGACGAATCTTCTCGACGAATTGGGGATCGCACTAGAACCACGTGAGGCCATTGCAGCTTTGCCGAAAATGGTGGGAGGCCCATCGATCCTGACAGAGGCTCGCGTACTGGCCACCAACGGAGCCGCGCACGAGGCATTGGACCATCTGGAGAGAGTCTATCACCTGCTGCGAAAGCAAGAGCTCGCCGATCACATCCTGCTGGACCTGGGCGAAGTACGCGGGATGGACTACTATACCGGCATTACGTTCGAGGGGTTTGTCCAGGGTTTGGGCTTCGCCGTCTGTAGTGGCGGGCGTTACGATGACTTGATCGGCTACTACGGCGACCGACTGCCGGCTGTCGGCTGGGCGCTGATGATTGAACGAGTGCTACTGGCACTGAAACAGAGTGGTCGCGCTGTGGCCCAGGTCGGCCCCGATGCTGTCATTGCTGCCTGCAAGCACCCGGCCTGCCGCTGGGTGGTTGACAAGCTCAGAAAGGACGGCCTGCGCGTGGAATACGACGTGCTCGGACGATCCGTGGAAGAGCTGAACGACTATGCCGAGACCCGGGGTATCCGACGGGTGTTGGTTTGCACCGGCCCGGGAGAGTTGCGTGTGATCCAGGATTCTTTACATGAACCCCCTAACCGTGGCGGTCGCCAAAGGTAAACTGCTGCACCAGACAATCGAGCTGTTTCGAAACGCCGGCTATACGGTGCCAGATTTGCAGGATGGCCGGCGTCTCATGGCCGGCGATGAACAGGGCGCCCTGCGGTTCCTGCTGGCGAAGCCCGAAGATGTATCTACTTATGTCGAGAATGGTGCAGCCGACCTGGGTGTGGCCGGCCTGGATACGGTGATGGAGAGTGACGCCGACGTGTACCAGCCGCTGCTGTTGGGTTTTGCCCGATGCCGGCTATCCGTGGCCGCGCCCAAAGACATCGGTGATCGGCCGCTGCGCCTGCGGCCCGACGTACGGGTTGCCACCAAGTATCCACGCCTCGCCCGGGACTATTTTCTGAGCCGCGGCCTATCGGTTGAGATCATCAGTTTGCGCGGATCCATCGAACTGGCGCCGGCTGTCGGGCTGGCCGATCTCATCGTTGACGTCGTCGAGACGGGTCGCACGCTGCGCGCCAACGGCCTGGAAGAAGTGCGTGTGATCATGGAATCGGAGGCAGTCCTGATCGTAAACCGCGCCGCTCACAAGTTGCGACTGGATGAGATCAATTGCGTTATTAGTCGACTGGAACAAGTAACCCGTCGACGAATGGACGAGCTGACAGATGGCACATAAGCCACCTGGGATGGCCCGGCCATCTGCTTGGTACCGGAGTGTCCGGGCATTCATGCGGCTGCTGCTTTTTCTACTAACAAACTATGAGGTCACCGGGCAGGAGAACATACCGGACGCCGGGCCGCTTCTCATAACCCCTAACCACCTTAGCGCGGTAGATCTACCTGCAATTATGGCTGCCATCCCGCACCAGGCCATCGGCTTCGCTGCGAGCAGATATCGGACCGGTTTTTATGGCCTGATTCTGCACCGCTTCGATGTAATTTTCGTGCGTCGTGGGACGCCAGATCGCCAGGCACTGCGCCGGGCGTTGGAAGTTCTCGAAAACGGCGCTGCTCTGGGTGTTGCGCCCGAGGGCACGCGCAGCCCCACCAAAGCACTGATTCGCGGAAAGCCGGGTGTCGCTTTTCTGGCACTGCGCTCCGGCGCGACAGTCCTACCCATCGGCGTGACAGGCACTGAAAAAGTCCTCCAGGAGTGGCTGCGCTTTCGACGCCCGAAAATTCGCGTCGTCGTTGGCGAGCCGTACAGACTCGAAGCTCCTGAGGATGGCCGGTACGACTTACAGACTTTGAGCGATCAGATGATGCTGCGCATCGCCGACCTGCTGCCTGAGGAATACCGGGGTGTGTACGCCAACTGGAACAGCACCGTGGCAGAGGACAGCCACGCGGTAGAAACTGACAGCCCGCGCGCGAAACGTGAAACGTGAGGATTCACGGATGAGGCAATCACGTTTCACACTTCACGTTTTACTTCACCATATTCCCGCCACCTTTAGATTTATGGAGGCAACTTGTCATGAGCAAACGTGTCCTGTCCGGCATCAAAGTAATCGATCTATCCATCTGGCTGCCCGGTCCGTACTGTTCGATGATCCTCGGGGACCTGGGAGCCGAGATCATCAAAGTGGAACGCCGGCTGCTTGGCGATCCATCGCGCCACACGTTTCCATTCGTGAACCATGAGAGCTGCCACTTCCTGACATTCAATCGAAACAAGAAAAGCATCGCTCTGAACCTGAGGCGGGATGAAGGTCGTGAGATTCTCTTGAAGCTGGCCGCTACTGCCGACGTGGTGCTGGAAAGCTATAAACCTGGCTACGTGGATGAAGTCGGTATTGGATACGAGGACGTCCGCAATGTCAATGCTCGAATCGTGTACTGCTCGCTGTCAGGTTATGGGCAGGACGGACCATACGCGCAGCGAGCCGGCCACGACATCAACTACGCAGCACTCGGTGGACTCCTGGATCTCATGCCACCGACGAAGGAACCAGTTCTTGCCGCCACCCAGATTGCGGACCTGAGTGGCGCACTGTTCGCCAGCGTCGGCATCCTCGCAGCGTTGGTTCAGCGCAACCTGACAGGAACTGGTACCTACATTGATGTAGGTATGCTGGCTGCTCTGACCAGTTTTCTCAGCTCCGCAGCCACGGCTTGGCTGTGTGGTCAGCCGGCATCGGAGGGCTACAAGTACTTGGCCGGCCAGTTCCCGGGTTACAACCTGTACCGTACCAAGGACGGCCGATACATGGCCCTCGGCATCATCGAACCGACGTTTTGGGCTGATTTTTGCAGGACCATCGGCCGCGAAGACCTGGCGGGCAAACAGTTGCCCGGCGAAAGCGAGAGACAAGAGATTATCACGGAGCTGCAGCAGGAATTTGCTCAGCGAACCCAGGCGGCCTGGATCGAATTCTTCGCCGACAAGAATCTCTGCTGCGAGCCGGTGAATTCGCTCGAGGAGGCGCTGGCGCATCCACAACTGCAACATCACGGGATGCTTTTCCATGTCGAACATCCGGCGGCCGGCACCATCGGCCAGATCGGTCTACCGATCCGGTTTCGTGGCGACGGCGACGGCCAGCATGGGACCCGCCGCACAGATCATGACGCCACGTCACCGTCCCCGCTCCTCGGCCAGCACACGCTGGAGATCATGCACGCACTGGGCTACTCGGGCGAGGAGATCAGCCGGCTGCGTAAGAAGAGAGTCATCGCCACTTCCGATGATACGCCGCCACCAACAGCCTTCTCGCGACGAAGGCCGGCAGCTTGAGCGGAGGAGCAGGGGTGAAGTACGATAGGATGGTTCTCTGCTAGCCAGATGGTTAGATGGCTGGATTTCGGTCAAGGAGTGCCAACGATATTTTCCGAGAAAGCTCATTGGAGAGGGTTGAATGGCTGAAGTCAAACGAATCGATCTGCACACCCATTCTTTTTTCAGTGACGGTGCGTTGCTGCCCAGCGAGTTCTGCCGGCGAGCTGTGGTCATGGGCTACAGCGCCCTGGCCATCACCGATCATGCCGACGCATCAAACCTGGAATCGATCCTGGACAAGCTCGTCCGTTTCTCCCGGGAGCAGGCACAGTTCTTCCCCCTGATGTTCATTCCCGGCGTTGAGCTAACGCACTGTCCGCCCAAGACCATTGCCGGCCTGGCCCGGCGAGCCCGCCGGCTGGGTGCCGCCATCGTCAACGTCCATGGCGAGACCCCAGTCGAGCCAACGGCCCCCGGCAGCAACCGCGCAGCCGTCGAGTGCAGCTACGTGGACATACTGGTTCATCCCGGCTTCATCACCGAAGAGGAGGCACGTCTGGCGGCCGAGAACGGAATCTACCTGGAAATCACGTCGCGAAAAGGTCACAGCCTGACCAACGGGCACGTTGCCCAGGTTGCCCGCGCAGGCGGTGCCAAGCTCGTCGTCAACACGGATACCCACGCACCGTCCGACATGATCGACCAGGCATTTGCGCGTAGGGTGGGAGCTGGCGCCGGTCTCACCCCCGAGGAGGTCGAAGCGGCGACGGTCACACACCCGCAGGAGTTAGTACAGCGGGCATTGCTAAGGATGGGTGTACTGAAGCAAGCATGACGACAACTATCCGCATCTTTGAAGACTCGAACAAAGCTCGTCAGACAATCTTGAAGCGCAAGCCTCTCGACCTTGTCGAGGCACCGCCCGCCGTTGCCGCTGGCATCCAGCGCATTTTTGGTGAGCTGCTGACGCCGGCCCAGGTCGTCGACCACATTCTGGCCGACGTGCGCGAGCAGGGTGACGCCGCGCTGCTCGAGTACACACGACGCATCGACGGGATCGAACTGGATACCATGGTCGTGTCTGACGCCGAGCTCGAGGCAGCCCGGCATGAAACGCCGCCGGAGCTTCACGAGGCGCTGGAGCTGGCTGCCGACCGCATTCGTCGGTTCCATGAGAGGGAGCCAAGGGATTCGTGGATGGACTGGCGAGACGGAGAGGCCTATGGTCAGATTGTGCGGCCCCTGGAACGGGTTGGCATTTACGTGCCGGGTGGAACGGCACCGCTGCCGTCGTCGCTGCTCATGGCGGCGATCCCGGCACGGGTAGCTGGCGTCAGCGAGATCATCGTATGCAGTCCACCCGACAAGAACGGGCAAATCAACCCCGTGATCCTCGCTGCAGCCTGCGTAGCCGACGCCGATCAGGTGATCAAAGTGGGTGGTGCTCAGGCCATCGCCGGTATGGCCCACGGCACGGAGACCATCCCTCAGGTCGACAAAATCGTCGGACCCGGTAACCTGTTCGTCGTGCTGGCCAAGAAGGCCGTCTTCGGCGTGGTCGACATCGAGAGCCTACCCGGCCCAACGGA
>JBHIAO010000381.1:0-5611 GCA_046758565.1 Anaerolineae bacterium | reverse complement strand
CGGCGTCCGAATCTCGTTCTCCATCTTCATCGCCTCCAGGATCACAACCCCGTCTCCGGCTGAGACGCGTTGGCCCTCCTCGACGATGACGTCAACAACCAGACCGGGCATTGGGGCACTGATCTTGAGCTCGCCGGCCGCTTCGTGCTTGGCGCCACTGAGTTCTCGGAGCTGTTTCTTACGTTCGTCTTCAACCTGAACTTCGTAGCGATCCCCCTCAATCGTGACATAATACCGATCCTCGTGCCGCTCGACGAACACCTCATACGAGGCGCCGTTGAGAATGAGCGAGAACAGCGATCGGCCGTCAATACTTTCCAGGTCGATGTCGACCGCTGCATCTCCAACTGACACGCGGCCGTCGCGATCGATGCCAATGATGAAGTCCTGACCATCGATCGTGGCAACATATTTCATCGCAGTGCCCCCCGCCGGCCGGCCAGCTTCCACAAACTCACGCGCTCACCGCCGTGTTGTGGTGTCATCACCGCGAGAGCCTTCTGCCGGCTCTCGTGGGACAGTAACGTCGCGACAATCGCTGCCACTTCACTGTGTTGGCCGTGTCTGTCTGAAATCATGGAGAAGCATTTGTCGAGGAAGGACGTGTCGTATGCACCACTGATGAACGTCGTGATATCCATGACTTGTTGGTGAAACGGAATCGAGGTCTGGATGCCGATGATGCGATACTCGGCCAGCGCACGGCGCATGCGGAGCAGCGCCTCACCGCGCGTGTCGCCCCACACGATCAGCTTGGCGATGAGCGGGTCATAGTATAGCGACACCTCGAACCCCTCGTAGACGCCGGCATCGACGCGTACTCCCGGCCCTGTCGGCTCGTAGATGCTGGAAATACGACCGCTGGAGGGCAAGAAGTTGTTGTAGGGGTCCTCGGCGGTGATTCGGCATTCAATCGCATGCCCTCTAAGCTTGATGTCGTCCTGCGTGTAGCGTAGCCGGCGCCCGGACGCCACCCGCAGTTGCTCCTTGACGATATCCACGCCAGTGACAAATTCCGTTACGGGATGCTCCACCTGGAGTCGCGTGTTCATCTCAAGGAAGTAGAAGTTCCGATCCTGATCGACGAGGAACTCGATGGTGCCGGCATTCCGATAGCCGACAGCTTCAGCAGCTCGCACCGCTACGTCACCCATCTGGTTTCGGATCTCGTCATTGATGGCCGTCGACGGAGACTCCTCGATCAGTTTCTGATGCCGGCGTTGAATTGAGCACTCGCGCTCGCCCAGATGGATCGTGTTACCCTGGCTGTCGGCCAGCACCTGGATTTCAACATGGCGAGCTCCCTGGATCGCCCTCTCCAGGTAGACCCGGTCATCACCGAAGGCGCCCATGGCTTCTCGACGTGCGGCACCCAGGGAATGCTCTAGCTCGGTCGGGTCCGACACGAGACGCATACCTTTGCCGCCACCGCCGGCTGCGGCCTTGACGAACACGGGGAAGCCGATCTCAGCGGCGGCGGAGAGGATCTCGTCATCGCTCAAATCCACGCGCTGTCCTGAGCCTATCGAAGGATCGGTACCTGGAATTACCGGCACTCCGGCATTTTTCATGAGCCGACGGGCTTCGACTTTGTCCCCCATGGCTGCGATGGCGTCAGCCGGCGGGCCGATGAAAGCAATTCCGGCATCCTCACAGGCGGCGGCAAACTCCGGATTCTCGGCCAGGAAGCCATAGCCAGGATGAATCGCTTCCGCCCCGCTTTTACGGGCAGCGTCGATCAACTTGTCGACGCGCAGATAGCTGTCTCGGGCCTGGGCTGGGCCGATGTGGTGGGCCTCGTCCGCGTAACGGACGTGTAGCGCAGAGCGGTCCACGTCCGAATACACAGCGACGGTCTGCACACCGAGCTCGTGACATGCCCGCAGGACGCGAACCGCAATTTCGCCCCGGTTTGCAATTAGGATTTTCTTGAACACAGATTTCTCCTACAAAGGAATATTGCCGTGCTTTTTCGGCGGGTTGCTGTCGCGCTTGTTCTGCAGCATCTCCAGGGCGCTTATAAGCCTGGGTCGGGTTTCACGCGGCTCTATCACGTCGTCAATGTACCCGTATGAGGCCGCTACGTACGGGTTGGCAAACTTATCCCGGTATTCGGCCACCAGTTCATCTCGCCTGGCGTCGGGATCCTCAGCCGCTGCGATTTCACGACGGAAGATGATGTTTACTGCACCCTGAGGCCCCATCACAGCGACCTCGGCTGTGGGCCAACCGAAGACCACGTCGCCCCGCACGTGACGGGAGTTCATCACGTCGTAGGCACCGCCGTAGGCCTTGCGCGTGATTACGGTTACCTTGGGCACCGTTGCCTCGCAGAACGCGTACAGTAGTTTGGCACCTTGCTTGATGATCCCGCCGTGCTCCTGTGCCAGTCCAGGCATGAACCCCGGCACATCCTCGAACACTACCAGCGGGATGTTGAAGCAGTCGCAGAAGCGGACGAAACGCGCTCCCTTTATGGACGAGTCGATGTCCAACACACCGGCCAACACCATTGGCTGCTGAGCGACAACGCCAACGGAACGGCCATTCAGTCGCGCAAAGCCGACAATCAGGCTCTCGGCGTACAGTTTGTGAACTTCGAGAAACTCTCGATCGTCGACGACACGGCGGATGACGTCGCGCATATCATACGGCTTGTTGGGGTTCTCAGGGACGATGCTGTCCAATGTTTCATCCATCCTGAGCGGATCGTCATTGGGGGACACATGGGGTGGGTCTTCCATGTTGTTCTGAGGGATGTAACTCAGCAGCCGGCGCAACGTCAAGAGGGCTTCTTCCTCACTGTCAGCAGCAAAATGAGCCACGCCACTCCTGGTGCTGTGCACCATCGCGCCCCCCAGTTCCTCGAAACTCACATCCTCGTGCGTGACGGTCTTGACCACATCCGGCCCGGTCACAAACATGTAGCTGGTATCCTTCACCATTATGGTGAAGTCCATCAAGGCCGGCGAGTACACCGCACCACCGGCACACGGGCCGAGCACTGCGGATAGCTGCGGCACAACGCCGGACGCCAGCGTGTTGCGCAGAAAAATGTCGGCATAGCCGCCGAGGCTGAGCACGCCCTCCTGGATGCGGGCGCCGCCCGAATCGTTGAGGCCGATGAGGGGAGCCCCGTTTTTCATGGCCATATCCATGACCTTGCAGATCTTGCTCGCATGTGCGCGCCCGAGCGATCCACCTAGTACCGTAAAATCTTGCGAGAACACATAGACCAGCCGGCCCTCGATGGTACCGTAGCCCGTTACCACCCCATCGCCCAGGAATTTCTTCTCCTGCATCCCAAAATCATGTATGGTGTGGGTAACGAACGTGTCAAGCTCGTGGAAACTGTTGTCATCCAGAAGAAGATCGAGTCGATCGCGAGCCGTCAGCTTGCCCTTGGCGTGCTGCTGTTCAATCCGTTTCGGTCCACCGCCGAGTGCTGCTTGCTCTTTGAGGTGCCGCAACTCGGCCACCTTTGGGTCCATCCCCGCTTCGACAAGCTCCTCGATCTGCTCTGCGCGCTCTTTGACATATGCGATTGTGTCAACTGCCATTAAGACTCTCCTCATTCAATTGGATTCCTGGACGGAACGTATTTCCGTAGACTATCATGCCCTCGCCTACCGTTTTCCGAGAAGCCCCCGTGCGATTACCAGCCGCTGAATCTCCGACGTCCCCTCGTAGATCGTCGTGATGCGGGCGTCGCGATAGTAACGCTCGATGGGGAGTTCCCGTGAATAGCCCATGCCGCCGTGGATCTGGATGGCCTCGTATGTCACCCAGTTGGCCGTTTCCGAGGCATAGAGCTTGGCCATGGCAGCCGCATCAGAGAAGGGTTGCCCGCGATCCTTCTTGACAGCAGCGCTAAAGGTGAGCATTCGCGCTGCCTCAATCCGGGTGTGCATGTCTGCCAGCTTAAACTGGATGGTCTGGAACTCAGCAATTGGTTGCCCGAAGGCCGTGCGCTCCTTCGCATACTCGACGGCAGCTTCGTAGGCCGCCATCGCAATGCCGTTGGCCTGAGCCGCAATGCCGATGCGACCGGCATCCAGGATCGCGAGGGCAATCCTGAACCCCATGCCGTCCTCGCCCATCTGATGGTCCGCCGGCAGCCGGTAGTTGTCAAATGTGATCTCGCAAGTGGCCGAGGCGCGGATCCCCAGCTTGGGCTCGATCTTGCCGCGCTCGAGTCCTGGCAGCGAGGTATCAACGATAAAGGCGCTTGTCCCCCGATGGCCGGCCGTCGGGTCCGTTGACACGAAGGTGATGATGTAGTCGGCCACCGGACCACTGGTGATCCAGGATTTGAGTCCGTTGATGACCCACTCATCACCGTCGCGGACCGCCGTGGTCCGGATGTTGCCGGCATCGGATCCCGACTGGGGCTCTGTCAGGGAATAGGCCCCGATGGCCTTGCCGCTGGCCAGGGGTTTGAGGAAGCGTTCCTTTTGCGCGTCGGTCCCGAATTTTTCTAGACCGTAGCAGACCAGGGAATTGTTGACCGACATGATGACGCCGTGGGACGCGCAGACCTTGGAGATCTCCTCCATAGCCAGGACGTAGCTCACGGTATCAGCGCCGGCACCGCCCCATTCTGGGGATACCTCCAGGCCCATGAGGCCCAGTTCTCCCATCCGTTTGATCGTGTCGTAGGGAAATTCGCCAGTCTCGTCGATCTCGGCGGCAATAGGGGCGATCTCCTTCTCGGCAAAGTCCCGGGCCAAGTCCCGGATCATACGTTGCTCTTCGTTGAGCTCAAGATCCATAGTTCCCGACCTTTCTTTCGAGAATCATCCAAGAGCCTCACTCCCAATGGAAACTCCCCCCGAGAGATGGCCCAACGATGGAGTGTGAGGTGGATACCAAATGTTACATCAAAACCACAGGCATGTCAATCATGCGAGTTACCCCGCCGCCTTTCGTCCATCTCACGGATCCGCTCGATCTGTTGTCGGTTCCACTCATCGTCTGAGTATGGCGTGTCGAACCAGGTGTCGAGGATTTCTTTGGCGACGGCCTCTGGGGTGGCGCGCAAGCTGAGAGCTAGCACGTTGGCATGGTTCCAGATTCGGGCGCCTTTGGCCGTCTCGGTATCGTGTACCAGCGCGGCGCGTATGCCGGCCACCTTGTTGGCCGCAATGGTGCAGCCCGTGCCGGTCCAGCACATCACGATCCCCTCGTCGGCTTCGCCCCGGGCGACATATTCCGCCGCTTGTCGGGTGACTACGGGCCAGTCCATTTCCTGGCCGGCTTCCGGCCCGAAGTACAGTACTTCGTGTCCTCGCCTCTCCAGTTCCTCAATCACGGCGTCCACCAGATGTGTGCGTTCGTCCGTGCTCAGTGCGATTTTCACAGCGTGATCCTCCTCGTGTATGCGTCTGCCATTGGGATCGTACCCGGCGACCACTGAAAGTGAAAAGAGAGCTTGCGGCCAACGGTCTGCCCTTTGAGCCATTGCTCGCTGAGAGTATACCACATCTGCGTTCATTCGGCACAGGTCGTAGACGACGTTGTCGTCACCTCCGGCAACGTGTGCATTCCCAGATGCGTCTCGACAGGCATGACCTGATAGCTGGTCCCCTTCGGGGCCGGCTCATCTTGCCGG
>JBHIAO010000380.1:0-5630 GCA_046758565.1 Anaerolineae bacterium | reverse complement strand
GGCACCAGTTCCTCCATCCCCACCCGCCGGCGCGTGTCGCGTCGCTCCTCGCCCTGCACGGGATCCTCGTCCAGGCGGGTCAAGCGCACGAAGATGTCCCGCACCCGATCCCGCTCGTCGGGTGACAACTTCTCGTAGACGTCGTCCGCGGTGCGGGCAATCGCCTGTCGTACTCCGCCGATGGCCCGATACTCCTCGGCCCGCAGCCACCGGCCGTGCCGGCGCTTCCACAGCTCCAGCAGCGCATGTTGCAGCAGCGGCATCGCCCCTGGCTCGCCCTGCACAGCGTCCAGGAGCGTATTGCTCAGGTCAGCTTCAAATCGTAGGCCCACCGTCGCTGCCTGCATCTCCATCGCCCGGCGCAGTTCCGCCGAATCCATCGGGGCAATCAACTCCTGTCGTGCCTGCATGACCTCCTTCAGCGCACGGTACGGCGCGCACTCCCCCCAGAAGTCCGCCCGCATCGTAATCACCACCCGCAGGTTCTCGGCCAGCCCAAGCAGCCGGTCCAGGAAAGCCTGTCGCTTGTCTTCGTCAGCAGAGTGGGTGAATAGCTCCTCGAACTGGTCCACGACGAGTATCGCAGGCTGGTCGTGCACCTTCTCCAGGCTCGCTTCAAGTTGAGCTAGCGGATCGCCGCCCGGCGTCAGGTAAGCCATCTGCAGACCCGGCTCCTTCGCCTGTAACACCGGGATCACGCCGGCCAGCACCAGCGAGGACTTGCCGGAGCCCGAGGGTCCCAACACTGCCAGGAAATTGTGCTCGGCCAGCTTGGCCACGAGCCTGTCAATCAGCACCTCGCGCCCGAAGAAGAACTCCCGATCCTCGAGCCGGAAGGCGGACAGGCCGCGAAACGGACAGCGAGCGTCATAGGCCGGCGGGTCCTGGCCCAGGGCCAGGGCTCTGAAATTGAGGTCGAGCACCTCTTCACAGATGGTGTTCACCTCAGCCAACGCCTGGTCCCATTCCTGACGGGCAGCCTTGCTGAGATCCTCCCTGTCCGCCCCCGGCATTCCCCGCAGCCGGCCTGCTTGCGCCGTGAATGCTTCCCGGAGCACCGGTGCCCGCCCGGGCAGCAGTTGCGCCAGTTGATCCAGGCCGAATTCAACCTCACTATCGGTCAGTTCCCGGTCTTTGGTGTCGCTGAAGAGAGGCCGCCCACCCAGCCGGCTGTACAGGGCCGGGACGGTGATGTCGTAGCGCCCGGCCAGGCCGGCACAGGCCTCCACCAGGGCGCGGTCAACCTCCCCATGCTGGCGCAACTGCTGGTAGAACTTCTCCGCCAGAGCTTCAGCGGTAGCAATCGACACCTTCTCCGTCATGGCCAGCACCGCCGGCAGGCCCAACTTGCGCACCATCCGCTGGGCCAGGCCGCCCAGCCCCGCTTCAGCTTCTGGTTTGGCGCTCTCGCAGGTGGCCAGGAAGGCGAAGTGAGGCAAGCCTTTGGCCCCCTGCAGGCGACGGAGCCAGGTGATCAGAACCGTGCCGGTGACCGGAGCAACCCGGTTCCGGTCATCAGCCAGATAGATGACCGTTTCCTCTCCTTTCAACTGGCCATGGGCCACGATGTGCAGCAAAGTGAAATGCTCGGCCGTGATCCGCTCGCACAACTCGTCCAGGGTTGGTGGACCGTCGGCCTCTTCGACGGCGGCCAACACGCGGCAGGGGATTTCGCCCAGCGCCTTCTGCACGCTGGCAACGGTGGCTGCTGCGTCGAAATCGTTCATGACGTATCGGCCCAACCCCTGCGGGTTCGCCACCAGAATCAGCGCCCGCAGGTCACGTTGCCCGATGGGAGGAAAACGCCGGTCGGTGGAGCTGGGCAAATAGAGCGAGAAGGGGAGGCGCTGATCCAAAGCAAGAAAGTCCCACTCGTCATCATCTACGGGGGCGCACAGCCGTTCCCAGTGTAGGGCTTTAAGCACCGGGGCTTCGACGGAGAGGAGCACGCGCAGATGGTCAGCATCCTTCGCCCGGGCTTGGACGAAGGCTCTATACACCTTGTTGTCGGAGAAGAGCGCCTCACCCAGCAGCTTACCGTAGGCCTCAGCGTCGATTGCCAGTTCTATCAGCTTCTCGTGCTGCTCTTCAGTGAGGCGAAGGAGGCCTTCCACACGCATGGGCAAGAAGACGCCTGGTTGGCTGTGCTCGACGACGACGGGCCAGCCGGCACCCCATTTGCGTTGGATAGTGATTTCGAGTGTGTTCATGCGAACGTCACATTCCTGTTGGCAGCCGCCTCAATCGTCAAGTTCTGGCATCGAGAAGCTGAGCGGGTGCACTGACGGGGGGCCAAATGACGGAGTTACCAGGTTTCGCAAGTATTGTTCCGAGAAGTCTATCCTCAATTCAACCCACATGGGCAGGTGATCAGACATCTGGAAGGTGCGCCAGGTATTCAGATAGTAGTTCGTGTTGTTTTCGGTATCTCTGGGGCGCCCATCTTCCCCCAACTCGAGTTCATCCACGTTGGACATCCTTTCAAGGTACATGCCTTTGTCTTCCTCACGGAACACGGACCTGTACAAGTTGAACACGCCGGCTCGACCGCCGAACTGAACCTGGCCAGCTCGTGCTTTGAAGGCGATTTGGTCATAGTGCTTGTCCAGTCGCATATTGGAAGGCACATTCGACAAACCGTCTGGAACGATGAAGTCATGTTTCTTGAGAGCTTGCATTGTCTGATGCTCGGGACTGACGATATTGAAGTCGCCGAGGATGACGTAGTTAGCCGATTCATCATCGGCCCGATGCGATAGCACGTTGGCGATCGTATCGATCTCTTCAATGCGTCGTGCCAGCTTCTCGCCTGAAGTGCCGCCATAGTAGACGTGGACAGTGCAGAGCATGAACCGAAACCAGCCCGACTGGAACGAAACCAGAAAAGGCGTACGCGCGAACTGTTTTTCTCCCTCAACCAATTGGCTCATGGGCAAGACAATCTCGCCGGCGATATTCTGGAAGCGCACTTTGCGGGTGTCATACACGAAGACCATTCGTTCCTGGTTGCCGGCGCGCCCCGCGGTCTTGTCGGTGGCGATGTAGTCCCAGTCAGACCCCAGGATGCGCATGACGGTCTTCAGAGCGGACAGATCCTCATTCACCTCCTGAAGGGCAACGAGGTCAAACGCAGCGATGATTTCTGCGATGTAGAAAAAGGATTCCTTTAGGCGAGGGCCATGACCGAACTTATTGGAGTCGAAATCTCGGATGTTCCAGGTAGCCAACAACAGGGTGTCCTCGACCGTGCGTGGAGGGATCTCATCCCTGATTTGCTGACGCAGAGTCAGGAGACGGTTGGCTGTGCGTTGGCTATCTTCTGCGTTGAAGTTCCATCGAAGGGGAAAGTAGAAAGGCATGCGAGTTGTCCTTTTGTCTGTAGCAGCAGCACAAGAGCGACCCTGTGCTGCGCAAAACGTTTGGCTCGTTTTCCAGAGCCGGGCAGATTCGATCCAGACTGGCCGGCGGTTCGACGAATTCAACCTCACCCACATCGCCGGCAATGACCAGGCGGACTCGGGCCGGGCCGGCCTGCTACCGCAAGGCCTGGCCAACCTCACCATCCAAGATAGCCTCGGTGAGGGCACGGCCATATGCCTCAGGCCCAACCATCTCCTCCAGGGCGGCGACGTCCAGCGTCACCGGCGCTGAGGCCAGGAGATGGCCGGCCGGCCCCAGCAGGGCGGCAACCGGCTCGCCCTCCTGGATGGAGACTTCCAGAATCAATTCCGTTGGTTGGTCTGACATCACCCTATCTGGTTACCTCCAACGGTAGCGGTGCTGCAGCGCCTGCATGAAATCTTGGAGGACGCCTTCGTTACGGCTGATCCCCCACCTGTCGCCGCCTTCGATTTCGGTACGCCAGCGATACAGCAGCAACGCCCGGATCTTCTGATTGTTTGGATCGCTGTTCCAGTCGTTGATCTCGGCGTAGGCGTCCTGGACCCAGCCGAGATTCTGCTTGAACCACGTGGCACCGGTCAGAGGATCACTGTCCTGGTCGGCCTTGGTGATGTAGACGGGCAGGTATCGCATGGAACCAGGAATGGCGTGCATGAAGTCCCGGTAAGCTCGAAAGTGAAAATAAGCGCCGCCCGTCTCCGGGAAGAGATCCGGCCAGCGTTTTTCCTCGCTGGTGATATAGGTGTCAACGGTGGTGAGATTTACTCGGTGTGTGGCCGTGGTGAGCGCAATGCCATCGACGTCGCCCTCCAGCGCGAGCAGCATATCTCGGAAGTACTCTATCCAGTTGCCCGTTGGATTGGCATCGTACATGCCTTTTGGGTCAGCGCCGTACGTTGTTTCCACGTTCCACGGCGCGACGGCGGCTGTGATGATTTGATCGTTCTCGTGGCCCGGCACGCTTCGAATGGCCGCCCGAACTTGCCGGAACGCCTCGGCATACATGCGCGGTGTGATAGCCTGCTCGTTGGGCGTGCCAAAGCCTGGTCGCCGGCTGCGTTTATTGGGTTCGTGACCGATGATCCAATGGCTCACACCCTGCGACTGGCTGACCCACTTCTCGCAGAGATCTGCAAAGTCCGAGTAGAGAGTCTCATGAGGTAGCGTGCCATTCGGATTATAGCCCCAGTTCAGTTCGACCAACACGCCGAACCCTTCATTGGTCAGCGACGTGAGATTCTGAGGTGGTTCATTCACCAGTGTGGGGTACAAAATCCACCCAGTGACGCCGGCCTGGCGCATCAGGTACTCGCCGCCAGGGTCGAAGAACCCATACAGGAAGGGCGACTCATCATCCGGGGGAAGGCTCGTCTGCGTAGCCCTTACGTAAGCCAGTTGTTGTTGCAGCACCTCGACTGCAGCCGTGGCCTCTTGCCCGGGGGAGAGCGTCGGCGCGACCGCTCGTGTAATCGTGGGCGTGGGGCGTGGCGCAGGGGTCAGTTGGCTGGACGGTGTGCCGGTAGGCCGCGGCGTTGACGTAGCAGCCGTTGGTTCGATTACAGGCGTTGCTGACGCCAATTCCTGAAGCTGGGCTTCCAAATAGGCTTCTTGGGTCTGCAGGGCTTCTCTGGCAACTTCCAAAGCGTTAGCGCGCTGAATTGCCCTGGCCTCGGCCTTCTCCTTTGCTAAGACAGCTTCTGCTGCGGCTTCACGGGCCCGGATTGCTTCATTGTTTGCCCGAAAGAAGAAACCTAGCGACACAAAGAAGGCCGTGATGACGATTCCACTTATGATCGTGGCAGACACAGCCAACGTGCGGTTGCGGCGGGATTGTCGAATGGTTCGCGCATTGCGACACTCAGCCAAGAAATCGCGTTCGCTACGCGTCAGTTCGTCGGGATGGGCATCGGCCCAGCGTTCGGCTTCCTCCAGCGCCTCACCGCGTAGGAGGAGGTCAGCTGGCCGGCCCTGGCTGCCCCAAACGGCTGCCTGGCGTTGCAGGGCGCTCAAGTGGTCCTCGCGCCAGGCGGCATTGTCCATCCGCACCGGCTCGATCAACCGATCGTGGGCCAGCTCGAACCAGGTAGCACCCCGTCGCTTCTCCGCCCGTACCAGGTGGGCGTTGACCATGAGCCAGATGGCCCGGTTATCCAGCCTCTCGCTCGCCTCGGGTCCCTGCAGCACCTGCCCCCGTATTCCCTGCTCGGTGATCAACTGGCCGTCGAACC